>NZ_JBIDFG010000001.1:0-186554 GCF_046635625.1 Gilliamella sp. BG1
TTAAAGTTTGATGCTCAATAACTGTCTCTGACATATTCAAATGAATCTTCAGTGTCACTTATCAAGACTTAATTTTTTTAGTCCGTAGACTTTAATCTTTTGTCTCGTAAGTGCCCACACAGATTGTCTGTTTCTTCTTTTTAAAGAGCTAACAGCTTACATCTCTCGTCAACCTTTCGTTGATTTAGTTCGCTGTCTCAAGGGTTGCGTATACTACGCTAACCTTTTTTATTCGTCAAGATCTTTTTTAAAATTTTTGATCTCACTTAATCACTAACTTTCCGTCTGCTTGTCGCTGACTGCGTGTCAGTGGGTGCGCATTATAGGGGCTTAAAAATTTCCTGCAAGTGTTAATTGCAATTTTTTTTTCGTTTGCATTTTATTTGTTCAAATCTACATGTTTAATATATTTGGCATAAACAAAATAAACATTATTTGCTATAGAAAAAACAATTCATTAAGTTAATTTACATGGTAAATATAAAGAACCTCATATTTTTAACGTGAATTTAGAATATTAATTTACATTCTAAGTTTTAAATTTAATAAAGATATTTCAAAGCACCAAGTCAAATAATAGATGATATTATCTAACGAATTGCACCAATAAGGTATTTTGCTTTATTTTTGAAAACTAGCGTTATTATTTTAGCGATGATGACACTTACGATTAAAGTTGACACTAAAAAGATTACAGCTCCCAATGATGCTAACCAACCGTTGTCGGTTTTGATTACATAACCTAGAGGAGAAATATACAATAGCTGTTCAAGTTCTAAAACAATAATTTCATGAATAAAATAGATAGGAAAACTAATATTTGCCATATAAGAAAAGAATTTATATAACTTCCCCTCATTCGTTTTATGATTCAGCCCATCTAAAAAATAAAGCGCTAATATAAATAAAACGATTTTTTGTAATGTATCATAATAAAGTTTTTCTACACCTAAATGACTCATATAGCGATAAGCAAATGGAACAAAAAAACATAAACTAAAAAGAAACACAACTAAGAATAAATTATCTTTAACTGTTTTGATAATAATTTGATAATTTTGTTTTATCATCATGCCAATTAAATAAACTGGTCCATAATGCAACAAATTTAAAATAGGTTGAGTAAAATCAGGTTTAGTAAACACCACAACCCAAAACATAGCAATCAGACCAGCTACAATTAAATTCTTTTTCGACCAAAAATATAATAAAGGAGCCATTAAATAAATAATGATAATCATCGGGATAAACCACAATGGTAGCAGTTGTGTTCCCGTCAGCATCATCCTAACTATTGAACTAACAACACTAGTTTCAGTCGATGAAAACCAAGGTAAATTAGATAAATACTGATAATGAAAAAAAACAAAGCAAAAAATAGATACTGAAATATAAGGACAAACAACAGTTTTAAACTTTGATAAATAATAAGTTTTGGTATCAAATTTATAAGTTAGATGTTGAAATAAAAAACCAGCAATTAATACAAAAAAAGTAGTGAAATTAAAGGCAAATAAATTTAAAAAAGAAAATAAATAACTATTAGCAATTAAATGAGTATTTTTAAACACACCCAAACAGTGACTAAAAACAATCATTATAATTGCAACACCACGTAATACATGTATAGAATGAATTTTTTGCGGTTTATCTGTTACCATTTTAGATACTGTGAATAATGAAATAAACTAGCGTACAATATCACATTTCTATGTAACTGAAACTACAATTTACAAAAATAAATGTCCAAACAAATAAAAAATAAAATATCATTTAAAATTAATTAATTATAAACATCTTTCTGAATTGACCGTGCAAATGAATTTGTGAATTTACCTATTTTGAACTACTCTAATGAGCAAAAACAAGTTAAATATAAAATGAATGAATAAAAAGTAAGACAAATGGCAGTCGAGCTAGCTAAAAACATAAAAGCGTAGGAAGATTTAGGTAAATTAACTGGTTTTATGAACAAACTAGTGATTGATACCGCATTAAATGAAAAAATAACCAAGCATCTAGGTCATGAAAAACACCAGAAAACGAAGAAGCAACACATGTAAGGGTTATAGCACAAAAACCGTTATAAGTGATGATGGCAAGTTAGAACTCACCATTTCACGAGATAGAGAAACACTGATTGAAAAAATTAATCACCGATTACAACTCCAACTTGTTTAATTGCTACTTCCAACCCTTTATCCCACATATTTTTTGCTACCTCCGTGATTTTAACAACTACATAACTAGAATTAGATGTATAACTATCGCTGTTAATTTTAGGATAGCAATTCAATCATAATTTGAATATTTAAAAATTTGTTAAAAACTTTCAGGTAACTATGTGTTTCAGTATAAAAATACAGCTTATAACAGATAAATTGGGAAATTTGTAGTATTATCATTTAGTAATTTGATTAAACTAAATGGATAAGAATGATGATTTTTATAAAAATTTAAAAATAATTTATATTAAAAATCATTAAGTTACTTTTTTTATCATTAAATATTAAGAAATATATGAAATTAAATTGAACTTTTCCCCATTTAGTTTGTCTATATTAACAGATTACGTTTTTCATTTTTTGCCTTCCATTCGAGTTTTCGGGTGGATTTTTTTTGCCTGATATTTTTTCCATTTGCATATTTTGTAAAATCCTTTCTTCTTCCATTATCTATTAAGAACTACTTGCTTTAGTTTTTTTGCTTATTTTGTTTGATATAATTTGCACTAATACGTATAGAAAGCTAGTATTGCTAGAATTTTAATTATTTAAATAGCGCCTTTTCTTTCGTTATCAAATCTTCTTATAAATTGTTTTAAATTTTTTTGAATACTACTATTTTAAATAAAAGATTAAGCAATGAACTGTACTTTGGTTGCGAAATAATTATGTGAGCAGAGAGATTATTATGTTATTTTCAAAAAGGACACAAGGGCACTTAATCGCATTAATGACAGTGTTTCTTTGGGGAACAACATTTATTGCAACTAAAGTTTTATTGACGGATTTTAAGCCAATAGAGATCTTGTTTTTTCGATTTGGACTTGGCTATCTAGCCCTTTGGATCTTATCACCGCGCTTTTTGGCTTGGCAGGGGGTTAAGCGAGAGTTTATGTTTTTATGTGCAGGGCTGTGTGGTGTAACTTGTTACTTTTTATGTGAGAATATTGCATTAACTTATACTACAGTTTCAAATGTTGGAGTAATTACCACTTTAGCACCAATATTTACTGCAATACTATCTATTTTCTTTTTAAAAACCGAAACACCACCTAAACGTTTTTATATTGGTTGTTTATTTGCAATTATTGGTGTTGGACTAATTAGCTTTAATGGTAAGTTTGTGCTTTCGTTAAATCCACTTGGTGATCTGCTTACTATGTTGGCTTGTTTATTTTGGGCTTGTTATTCGATTTTAACTAAAAAAAGTAGCAATTATGGTTACAATACTATTTTGTTAACAAGGCGATTCTTTTTTTATGGTTTGATGTTAATGTTTCCTGTGTTATCTCTCTTCGACTTTGATTGGAATTTATCACGTTTTACCGATCCCGTTAACATTTTTAATTTTTTATTCTTGGGTGTCGGTGCCTCAGCTATTTGTTTTGCTTCTTGGAATTATGCTGTTAAATTAGTAGGTGCAGTTAAAATTAGTATTTATTTATATTTAGTTCCAATTCTTACTATTATTGCGGCTGTTATTATTTTGAACGAACCTTTCACCTGGATTGCTGCTATCGGAACATTATTTACGCTTTGTGGTGTGTTATTGTCAGAAGGTAAAATTCGCATAAAAAGAAACTAATTAATTTTAATACTTATAAAAAGCCCAAAGGCACATGAGAGCTTTGGGTCTGAAAACGGTTTTTATATTTGAGATGGTTAATTAAGTTATTGCGTTCTTTTATCGATTGCATCCATGATAATTTGCCCTAAATGCTGATAATCTTCGTCAAAATGATGGCCTCCGGGTAATTTGAATGCTTCACCTTTCATTTCTGGCTGTAAACATCCAGTATCGTCTTTCTCTTCTTCACCATAAATACAAAATAGTTTACTCGCTGGTATGTTATTAACTTCTGGACCTGTTTTCATTTCATTACCAGATTGACCAAGCCAACCACTGATTTCAATTTCAAAATTAGCATTTTTTGAAAATGCGATCATCACAATCGCTTGAACACTATTTTGATCTGTAGTTGATAACCGGTTATAAAGTGCAGGTAAAATATCTCCACCGAATGAATAGCCTGTAAGCACGAAACGAGTTGTACCCCATTTTTCGCGATATTGTTGCATCAAATAGGCGAGATCTTTTGCACTACGCTCAACAGAACGGTGTTGCCAAAACAGCTTTAAAGCATCGACACCAACAACAGGGTAACCATGCGCTGCCATATATTCAGCAGATACTTTGTCTAAGTCACGCCAGCCCCCATCGCCAGAATAATAAAGAGTAACGGTTTTAGGATGAACTTCTTTACTCGTTGCGGGTAATTCAATAACAGGTAGCTGTTGGTGATCACCAAATAAAATTGAAGATAAATGCAAACTTAAAAGCTCAACAGGTGAGGTTTGGTATTCGCCAATTCCTGTGGTGACAGCAATCTTTTTCTGTTCTCGTGGGAATACGGCAACATTTTCTTCGGGTGGGTTATTCCAAATTACTTGCCACGTTCCGTGGTTAGCTTGACTTGGCAATGGATCATCACAATCTTTATGATCTAATATGAATTCTATTGATAATGCTTTAGCATCATCACTTTGCTGTTCTGCTAGCCATCGATAAGCAAAAGTGGCACCTTCTCTCATACCTGCGACAGCAAAATTAGACTCTCCTAATATGTTTACAGCTTGGTTAAAGCGATTTTTTTGCTCAGCACAAGTTGCTTGCGGTTTTAATTCAAACTGAACTAGTTTGGCGCCCATTTTTTCAGATAAGTTTAATAGTTGTTGTTCTGTAAAATGATTGTTGTTAGTTGCGACAATAATAGCCGCAGCTTCGGCTGTTTGTTTAGGTTTTGCCGATATAATAGAGAAGTCATTTTCGATTGTTATCGTTTTTACTGACGCACTATCTTGGTTTTTTATCAAATACCAACCAACAAATCCTAATAGTACTATGAGTATCATAACAATTAACAACAAAATGCCGTGTATTATTTTTTTCATATTATGATCTCTTATTCTTTTTTAATCCCGTTATTCCACCTGAAATTAGCATGGTGGTATCAATGATTGCAACTAAAGGATCAAGCCCTGCTGGAGCGGCCATATAACGTGGTTCCCAGTGTGTTGCAAACTTCTCTTTAAAGCGACGTAATCCTTGGAAGTTATAAAAACGTCCCCCCCGTCTAAAAACTAATGCACCTAGTCTTTGAATCATGGGAGCTCCTCGACGTCTTTGCATACCTGCAAGTGGAACCATCCCTAAACTGAAGAATTTAAAATCTTTTTGTTGATAATGCAAAATCAACCCAACCATTAAAAACTCCATAGTTAATTTAGGAATATCTTGGACAACACGCATTAAATCAATGCTTGCACTATAATTTTGATTTGTTTCTAGCAGATTTACAAAAGCAATAATACGACCTTCATATTTTATTGCCGCAATAGTGAAATTGTTCAAGTATTGCTCGGAAAAAGATCCTAACGAAAATTGCTTTTCTTTAGCGTGCTTGCTTTTTAACCATGCATCTGAAACTGCTTTTAATTCATCAAGTGGTGCTGTGCCTGGAGAATAAAATACTAAAGATAGACCATCTCGTTGACCACGATTCCAAGTGTAGCGAAGATCTTTATAATCTTTTGAGCTTAAATCAAATTGTTTTAAATTAACTAAGGCTTCTTCACCTAGCTTAATAGTTCTAAGACCAATATCCATATAAAAAGGTAAATTTGCTGCTTTAACTTGATAAAAAACCGGACGAAGATTATGTTGATCGCACAAATCTCGAAAAGTCCAAATTAAACTAGCACGATCAGTACTGTTTCCAATTGGATCATAAAGGGCAACCATGCTTCTGCCTCGTTTGGCATACATTATAAAAGCTGTTTGTGATTCATTAAAAAGTAATGACTTATCGCCACTCATGGCAAGCCCACCTTCAGGTTGTTTTGAATCTAAAATGATTTGATAGGCTTTATTTAGCTCGTTTTGTTCTGGTTGAGTTAGAATTGGTGGTGCAGGGCGAAATAACCAAAACAACATAATAAAGCTTAACAAAATAAAACTGCCTAAAGCGGCACGAAGAGCACGCGGTACTCGGCTGTCTAACTCAAATTGCCACCATAAATCGTGACTATAAGGAATATCTTGATATATAAATAAAATTAGCCATACAAAAAGCGCAATAATGCAAAAGCAAATGACAAAGGATTTAATTGAAAAAGGTAATATGCTTAATCGACTTTTACGATAGAAAGCATGTTTAAAATGGATTAATAATATTGCTATAATTAATAATACACTGGCTTCAATCCAATGTAATCCGCGTAAAAGCGAGCAGATACTACCTAAAAATAATAAAATAATCGAAATGCCCCATGCAAAATAGAGTCTTCGTCTTACTCCTACCGCAAGTAATAAGCATAAAACGCCAATTAAACTTGCAATTAGATGAGCAATATTGACTATTTTACTGGGGATAAAGGTGCTGACTAAATGGTGATTAAACCCAGGAAGTACACTTGAAAACATCATCACCACACCGGCAAAAAATACAGCTGCCGCCATGATGGGCGCTGCAATTCCTGTTTCTGTCTCTTTGACTTGAGGTGCGGTTAAAAAATGTTTTCCTTCATTTATTAAAAGTAAAATAGCTGCCAAAATAAGGGGGATTAAAATATAAATAATGCGATAAATGATTAATGCAACGGTTAATGAAGCTATATTAATTTCGGATGAGAATGCTGCTAGCATAATGGCTTCAAATACACCAACACCACCAGGAACGTGACTCAATACTCCAGCTACTAACGCCAGAATATAGATCATAATAAAGGTGACAAAATCAGGGTGTTTTGGTAAAAGAAAATAAAGTACTGCGCCAGCTAAAATGGCATCAAATAGAGTAATAATAAATTGGTAAGATGCTAAACGAAGATTAGGAAGACGGATAGACCATCGAAATAATTGATATAATTGGGTGTTGTTATTTGGTTTTTCTGCTAATCGCTTATTTTGCAAAAAGATAAATAGCACACCATAAAAGCAAATTACGCTACATGCAATTATCCACACACTATTTGCTGATAAATGCAAAGCTAACATCGTATTTTGGGGATGAATTAAAGCGGTAATCGCTGCTAATAGTGGTAAAGTGAATCCTAATGATAAGGTAACAAAAATTGACATTCTGGCAACATCAATAGTTGTTAATCCTTGTTTAAAATAGAGACGACAACGCACCGCACCACCAGATAATGCCGACAATCCGATTGCATTACCAATAGCTGAGGCACAAATTCCGCCTAGTACAATAGTTGCGGGTTTCAATTTGACACCCGCATAACGTGCAGCTGACCATTCGTAGCAGATCAACATTAAATAACTACCAATGGCAGATAAACACGAAAATAAAATTGTAGACATTGAAAGGTGATGAATAGCTCTTTTTAACTCATTAACATTAATTTCCTTAAGTAAGTGCCAACACACAATCAGTGCTATAAAAAAGATAGATAGACCAAATAGTAGAGCTATAAATTGGCGATAACGAGTGAAGTATTCTATTAACTGCCAAGGCAAAACTTTACGCGTTGATATTTTCACTTAATCAACTCCAATATTTGCTTTGATAATATTTTGATTCGCGCATTCTACCTTTCCATTTTAGTGAAAACAATCGTAAAAAAATAAAGAAACAATAAAAAAACATTAATTACTGAAATTTTACTATTAATATTGTATCTAGACGATGGAAAATGTCTTTTTGCATGTGATAGACAATTATTTTATTGAAATTTTTATGTAAAAAAATAGCCTTTACGCTATAATCGTGTTGACTTAATTTTTAATTTGTGAAACTAGATTTTTTGTTGAAAATGTATTTGCAAAAATCGATCATTACCAAGTAATCACTATGCGATGTGGTAAGTTGACAAGAAATTGTGCTAGCAACGTTATGGTATAGCATTTGTATGATGTGGATATTAATGTAAAGGAACATTATCATGAAGTCAAAGGTACAACATGTTAGAATAAAAAAGAAGAATAAGAGTGGGTTAATTAAGCAGTTAGCATTAAGTTATTTTCGTTTTGTTATATGTCGATTATGCTTCTGTAGCGATTTACTGTTGATGTTGCAAAAAAAACTCATCACTTTAAAATCAATTTTATTTCTGTTTTTTTGTATAGGAATTAGTCATCCTTTATTTGTATTTGGGGTATTACCTAAAGTTAAGTCTGCAAAAACCGTAAAAGAAATACAGGGTTCAGCACCTTATTTAACGTTTGATGGCGGCAAAACCCAATCATGGGATACGGATAGATTTTTAAATATTGAGCTACCTGATGGTAAGGTGCTAACACCAAAAAACAATCCCTCAACTAAAGCCAATCCGATACCATTGCCGCATGATGGTTTAAAACTTAGCGATATTAAAACGCTTATTCCATTGGGTCAAAGTGCTATTTCAATGACCGATTTGCTGAATAATAATGGTTTTTGGGCTGATAAAGATGGCGATGGTGATATTACCGCAACGGGGAATTTAACTATTATTGGTCGAGATGCCAATGGTACCGAAATGGGATTAGATGATACCTTTCAGGATTGCAATGCGCCCTATAGTGTAACAATGCAAAGTGATAATAGCATTTTATCAACGGCTTATGGCAAACCGAATTCAACTCAGATAGCAGCTAATCGCGCCACCTATTACCTAAATCCGCCTAAAGGCGCTTGTACTTATTCTGCCAAGCCTAACTTATATTTAAGTAATAGTCGTCGAAATAATTGGGGTGGGTCAAATTATTCAGGTCCACCAAGCCAATGGGATGATGCAAAAGGCTTTAAACGTCAAGATCTGAATAACCCAGCATCAAACTTCCCTACAACTGGAATGAATGGGTTATTTTTTGAGATGGATATGGTTGATAGCTTAGGCAGTGAGATGACGTTTGACAAGTCACCAGCTACATCGGGTATTGATTTAACTATAACGGGCAATGGCAGCATTGCCAAGATTCGATTAGTCGGACCCAAAGAGGGGGCTAGCGCTGCCGAGGCAGCAACCGCAGTGCCGACGACCTTTATCTTATATTCCGATAAAGCCAAAACCAATAAAGTATATAGTTTTACCATCAAAAAATGGTTTATCGCAAGAAAGGATTATAGTGGTAGCAATCGTAGTTATGCTCAGGCTGAACAATACTGTAATCAATTGGGCTATCAAATACCTACAGTTGATCA
The DNA here is from genome assembly GCF_046635625.1 of Gilliamella sp. BG1. Classification (NCBI taxonomy): domain Bacteria; kingdom Pseudomonadati; phylum Pseudomonadota; class Gammaproteobacteria; order Orbales; family Orbaceae; genus Gilliamella; species Gilliamella sp. BG1. The sequence goes on from NZ_JBIDFG010000001.1 coordinate 9,425, forward strand.
ACTGACTAATGCTAATTCTCAAGAGTGGAATCAAGGTTTAGCTGGTCAAGGTAATAACTACCAACGTCGTATTGGTGGTGGGCTTTTAGCTGAGTGGGGGGATGTGTATGATTACCGATATCCTGGTACCAATATGGAAAACTATGCTGTTTATTGGACTCAAAATACATATAATTACGAATCCCTCTATAACCTTGCAGTATATGCTAAGGATGGAGCCATTGGTGTTAGACCGTATGGAAATACAGTTTGTGTAAATTAAATTAGCAAAATAATATTATGAATAATAAAAATGATAAGCAACAACAGGGGATTATTCAAGCTATACAATCTTTTGTTAAACAGAAATTATCCAATGATTTTTCAGGTCATGATATGGCACACATTGAACGTGTTGTAAAGTTAGCAAAAAAGATTTTACAGCATGAACCAAAAGCGAACGGTTTTATTGTGATTGTTAGCGCTTATTTACATGATGTGATTGATGAAAAAGTGGTTGCTGATGTAAGTCAAGCAATAATGGAATTGCGTGATTATTTAACGTCTCTAAAACTTACCGACACCGAAATTAAGATGATTTTTGCTATCATCGAGAATATGTCATATCGAAAAAATCTTAATCAGAAAAAAGAATTATCACTAGAAGGGCAGATCGTACAAGATGCCGATCGTTTAGATGCATTGGGTGCAATTGGTATTGCTCGCACCTTTTATTATGGCGGTAATAAGCATAATATTATGTACGATCCTAATATTTCACCACGAACTGCACTGGATGAAAATAATTATAAACATCCTAATACCGTTATTAATCATTTTTATGAAAAACTTTTTTTACTTAAAGATATGATGAATACCCCCATAGCAAAAAAGCTAGCCGAGCCAAGACATCATTTTTTAGTTCAGTTTGTTAAACAATTTGAAAAAGAATGGCAAGGAGAGGATTATTCTTACTGAAAATTAGTTTATCGATAATAGTTAGAGTATGAATAATTAATTTTTGAAAAATTTGTATAACGCCTGCCTCTTTTAAGAAGGCAGGTTTTACTAAAATGGAATTGGTGTTCCAACTAATCCGAGTACAATAGGAAGAGTGATCAAGCTTAATAAAGTACTGAGCAAGGTCGCACTTGATACCAGTTCTGGATGAGTATCAAATTGTACTGACATTAATGTGGTATTGGCGGCACTTGGCATTGCAGCTAGGACAATTAAAACTTGTTTATAAACAGGCTCAATTGGCATAAAGTAAACCATACAAAATGCCACAATTGGTGAAATCACCATACGTGCAAGCAAGGCAAATGAGATTTTAGGATAATCAAGCTGAGTAAGTTTTATTTTTGCCAGTTGCATGCCCAAAATAATCATGATCACTACAATTGATGCGTCACCGATCATTCCGATTGAAGTCATAATCGATTTAGATAAAGGGATGTGGCACAATTGGAAAATAATACCTAAAAAAGCGCCATACGCTACAGGCATGCGAATAACTTTATTAATAACGTCTTTTTGATTTACAATGTCACTATGAGCGCTACCTTTAGCCGCATAGTAAATGCCGACAGTGCTCATTACAAACTGTTGTAATACCATCATTATTACGCCAAGATCAAAGCCGACTGCTCCAAAAAAGATTAATAGTACAGGAGTGCCATAGTTACCATTGTTCATAAAACAGGAACTCAAAATCATTGCACAGCGCTCTTTAACTGAATACTTCATGAGTATCGACCAAATTGAGACAATAATAACTAATGAAAAGCATAAACCAAAGACATAACCAATATAAAATAGATAATCTGTGGTTAAAGTATGAGTATAAAACGTTTTAAATGCCAAAAAGGGCGATAGCACATAAAGTGACATTTTCGATAGGTTGGCGACATCAAATTTTAAGGCTTTTTGTGCGATAAAACCTACAATAAAGATACAAAAAATAGGAAATAAAATAATAAAAAATTGCATAAGTTATATCTTTTGGTTAATTAAATTAATTCATTGAATCAAAAGCTATAATGATTGATTCTCGAAGTTTTTGACATGTTTCATCATCAAGCGCTTGATTGTTTTTATCAGTTAGAATAAACAGATCTTCAATATGTTCGCCGATAGTTGCTATTTTAGCGCTCCGTAATGATAAATCTAAATTAGCAAATATTTCGCCCACACAAGCCAGCAATCCCGGTCTATCAAGTGCTATGAGCTTCATATAGGTTTGGCTGTCATTAAAGGCTGAAAGAAAGTTAACCTGAGTCGGCACTGAAAACGATCGCAATCGTTGTTTCGGTGGTTTTATGGTGACAGGTTTGTATACAGGTTGTTGTAGTGCTTTATCAAGTGCATTTACTAGACCTTGGTTTCTATCTTCTTGTACAGTCTGTCCATTAGGCTCTAATACGATAAATGTATCGAGTGCAAATCCTTTTTTATTCGTAATGATAAGTGCATCATGAATAGTTAAATTATGCATACTTAGCGTATTACACACAGTTGCAAATAGATAAGGTCTATCTGGCGAATAAATAAAAAGCTCACTACCACCATGAGATGGATTTGGATTTATGGCTACTAATGTTTTGCCCAAGTCATGTTGCAATAGAATTTTTGCATGCCATACAATTTGTTCGGTTGTATAACGGACAAAGTAGTCAATGCGATAGTTTTGCCAAAGCTCTTTAATAATTTGTTCATCATAATTTTGTTTAACTAAAATGGTTAATGCTTCTTGCTTATTTTTACGTGCAACACTTCGCTGTTCGGGTATTTGGTGTATACCAGAGTCAAAGGAATTTGCTGCACTAAGATAGAGTTCGCGCATTAAACTTTGTTTCCAATTATTCCAAAGCGTTTCGTTTGTAGCACAAACATCAGCTACTGTTAGGCATAACAAATACTGTAAGCGACGCTTACTTTTGACCAATTGAACAAATTCTCCAATTACCGCAGGGTCTTGTAAATCTCTGCTTTGAGCAGTAACAGACATCAGTAAGTGATAACGTACTAGCCAGCAAATTAAATCAGTATCTTTGGTTTCGAGTTCGTGTAGTTGACAAAATTTTTCAACTAAATGAGCGCCAATTTCCGAGTGATCGCCATGCCTACCTTTGCCAATATCATGAAATAGACCAGCAATTACCAATAATTCGAGTTTAGGTAATTTAGCAAATACTTTTGCACTATTAGGATGTTTTTGTTTGCCACTTTCGGTTTTAAGACTATCAAGTTCAAGCAGTAAGCGGATAGTATGTTCATCAACAGTGTAAGCATGGAACAGATCAAATTGCATCATCCCAGATATATGCTTCCAACCCGGTATATAGACAGAAAGTATACCGTATTTATGCATTGGTAAAATGGCTTTATTAATTGCATCTGGGTGCTTGATAATCGACATGAAAAGCACTCTTGCTTTGGCATCTTCACAAAGTAAAGTGGTTAGTGTGCGCCGAGCGGAACGTAATTGTCTAATTGTATTAGAATACACTCCTGTAATTTGAGGATTCAACAAAATAGTGTGAAAAAGCTGCATAATCATGACGGGATCTTTTTTGAAAATGTCATTATCTTTTACATCAATTAGGTTGTCTCGAACTTGAAAATATTTATCAATATCGTAAGGTTTGTTGTGTGGATTATGTTCAAGTATAGATTCATAAAACAGTTGTAATAACATTTGATTAAGTTCAGTAATATTGTGAGCAACACGATAATAATCATGCATCATTTTCTCAACAGGAGCATTACCTTCGCCTTGATAACCTAACATGTTAGCAATGCTTAACTGACGATCGAATAACAAACGATTATCATAACGAGTTATGACACAATGAAGCGCAAAACGTATTCTCCATAAAAATTTACGACAAGTTTTAAAGTCTTCAATATCTTCAGGGGTTAAATAGTTGAAATCAGCTATTTTTTGTAGAAATTCGCCACCAAAGTGACGAATCGCTATCCATTGAATAATTTGCATATCTCGCAATCCACCTGGACTATTTTTCAAATCAGGCTCTAGGTTATAAGAGGTGCTGTGATATTGCTTATGACGTTCATGTTGTTCTTGTATTTTTGCCTTATAAAAAGCACGAGACGGCCAGATTTTATCGCTAAAAATTTGCTTGTGTAGTTCATCTAATAGTAATTGATTGCCAGAAATAAGCCTTGATTCAATCAAATTAGTCATTATTGTGATATCATTTTTTGCTTCTTGTAGACAGATTCTTAATGTTCTAACACTGTGCCCTATATCTAAATGTAAATCCCATAACAAGCGAACTAAATCACTGATCTGTTTTTCTATCTCTTTAGTCAACGGATAATCACTTAAAATTAAAATATCAATATCTGACAGTGGGTGTAATTCCGCTCGACCATAACCACCAACAGCAATCAAAGCGATACGATTACGTTTAAAGAAGGAAGAAACATGTTTAGGTATTTGATAAAAACGCCATAAGCGCTCAAGTAAACGGTCAATAAATTGACTGCGTAAATGCACTAAGGTATCAATGTCAGCTTGTTGTTCAAACTGGACCATGGACCACTGTTGAAACTCCTCAAGCTGCTGTTTTAGATATGTAATATTTATCTGTTCATCATTGAAATTAAGTGGAGAGACTGGGTAACACAAATGGGTTTTAGTCATAGATATATTATCAAATTAAGACAATTCAATAGCTATATCGTTACCCGATTTTAAATGACTGTCAAGCTACGGTTAGAAGAAAGAAAATTATTATTAATTGATATTAACAACAAAAAAGGAACAATAATTTGTTCCCTTTGTCAAAAAGTTTCAGGTAAGTATGTGTTTGAGTATAAAATTATAAAGTAAAATCGCTTAAATCATCTTCATTAATTTCAGAATCAATTTGTCCAACTAAATATGAGCTCATTTCGGCTTCTTGTGGTGCTACTTGCACATTATCGGAAACAAGCCAGTTATTAATCCATGGAATTGGATTGGATTTAGCTTCAAAAGGTAATTTTAGTCCGACCGCTTGCATACGAATGTTCGTTATATACTCGACATATTGGCATAATATATCTTTATTTAAACCAATCATTGAGCCGCCCTCAAACAGGTATTCTGCCCATTGTTTTTCTTGATTAGCGGCTTGTAAAAATAAGTTATAACAATCTTGTTCACACTCTTTGGCAATTTCAGCCATTTCGGGATCGTCTTCACCACTGCGTAGTGTGTTGATCATAAACTGAGTACCAGTTAAATGTAGCGCTTCGTCGCGGGCAATAAGTTTAATGATTTTGGCATTCCCTTCCATTAGTTCTCGTTCAGCAAAAGCAAATGAGCAGGCAAAACTAACATAGAAGCGAATAGCCTCAAGTGCATTGACACTCATTAAACATAAGTAAAGTTTCTTTTTAAGTTCACGTAAATTAATGCAAACAGTGCGATTATTGATGTTATGTTCACCCTCACCAAATAAATTATAGTAACTTGCATAGCTAATAAGATCATCATAATAACCTGCAATGTCCCCAGCACGTTTTTGAATTTCTTTATTTGTGACAATATCATCAAAAACCACAGATGGATCGTTAACGATATTACGAATGATATGAGTATATGAACGAGAATGAATGGTTTCAGAAAACGACCAAGTTTCTACCCATGTTTCCAATTCAGGTATTGAAATAAGTGGCAGTAAAGCAACATTAGGGCTACGACCTTGGATGGAATCAAGCAGAGTTTGATATTTTAAATTGCTGATAAAAATATGTTTTTCATGCTCTGGTAACGCAGCATAATCAATACGGTCTTGTGAAATATCGACTTCTTCTGGGCGCCAAAAAAAAGAAAGTTGTTTTTCAATTAGCTTTTCAAACATCTCATATTTTTGTTGATCATAACGCGCAACATTCACTGATTGTCCAAGGAACATTGGTTCTTTAAGCTGGTCGTTATGCACTTGCGAAAAGGTACTGTAATTCATACTCATAAAAGAACTCCTACTCATTTACTGTTGCTTTTACCGCTTCCTTTTGACAGTGTAAAAGGCAAGTTGAATGGGGAAATTACTAGTTTTCCCCGATAAAAAATTGAATTTTAGCGTGTAGCTATTTAGTTTTAATCAAGGTTAAATTTTGCAAGCACCACCTTCACAGCCATCATCCGAATGGGTTGTTGGAACAATATCACCTTGAATATCTTCAGCGCCATCGCGTGTATTATGATAATAGAGTGTTTTTACGCCAAATTTATAAGCAGTCAATAAGTCTGATAATAGCTGTTTCATGGGTACTTTATTATTTGGGAACTTAGCTGGGTCATAATTAGTATTAGCAGAAATTGATTGATCAATAAATTTCTGCATGATGCCAACTAATTGTAAATAACCAGTGTTATTTGGAATTTGCCAAAGTAATTCGTAAAAATTTTTCAGATGGTTATACTCAGGAACCACTTGTTTTAAAATACCATCTTTTGATGCTTTTACACTAATAAAACCACGTGGTGGTTCAATACCATTTGTTGCATTGGAAATTTGTGACGAAGTTTCTGATGGCATTAATGCCGATAATGTCGAATTACGAAGTCCATAGGTTTTAATTGATGCTCGTAGTGATTCCCAGTCATAGTGTAACGGCTCTTTAGTAATGGTATCTAAATCTTTTTTATAAGTATCAATAGGTAAAATACCTTGCGAATATGTGGTTTGACTAAATAATGGGCAGGCACCCTTTTCTTTAGCTAGATTATTCGATGCTTTTAGCAAATAGTATTGCATTGCTTCAAAGGTACGGTGAGTTAAATTGTTGGCGCTGCCATCGGAATATTTAACCCCATGTTTTGCTAAATAATAGGCATAGTTAATAACACCAATACCTAATGTACGACGATTTAATGAAGAATGACGAGCTGCAGGTACAGGGTAATCTTGGTAATCAAGTAGTGAATCAAGAGCGCGTACTGCTAAATCGGCTAGTTCTTCAAAGTCATCTAGGGATTCTATTTTACCTAAATTAAAGGCTGATAATGTGCAAAGGGCAATTTCGCCATGTTCATCATTAACGTTGTTAAGCGGTTTTGTTGGCAGTGCGATTTCCATACATAAATTAGATTGATGAACAGGTGCTAATTGTGCATTAAATGGGCTGTGAGTATTACAGTGATCGACATTTTGGATATAAATACGTCCAGTTGATGCTCGCTCTTGCATTAATAATGCAAAGAGTTCAACGGCTTTAACTTCGCGTTTACGAATATTTGGATCTTGTTCATATTGTTTATAAAGTGTTTCAAATTTATCTTGATCGGCAAAGAAAGCATCATAAAGACCAGGAACGTCCGATGGGCTAAATAAGGTAATATTTTCGTTTTTGATTAAACGTTGATACATTAATTTATTGATTTGTACGCCATAGTCTAAATGGCGGACACGATTTTCTTCAACGCCACGGTTGTTACGTAATACTAATAAACTTTCAACTTCTAAATGCCAAAGAGGATAGAAAACAGTTGCTGCTCCTCCTCGCACACCACCTTGCGAACAAGATTTAACCGCTGTTTGGAAATATTTATAAAATGGAATGCAGCCTGTATGAAAAGCTTCACCACCACGAATTGAGCTTCCTAACGCACGAATTCGCCCTGCATTAACCCCAATTCCAGCCCGTTGTGATACATATTTAACAATAGCGCTTGCTGTGGCGTTAATAGAATCTAAACTATCATCACATTCAATTAATACGCAAGAACTGAACTGTCGAGTAGGAGTGCGAACCCCCGCCATAATTGGCGTTGGTAGCGAAATTTTAAAGGTTGAAACGGCATCATAAAAGCGTTTGATATAACTAAGACGTGTATCTTTAGGATAATTAGCGAAAAGGCAAGCTGCAACTAGAATATATAAAAACTGCGCGCTTTCATAAATCTCGCCAGTGACACGATTTTGTACTAGATATTTTCCTTCAAGTTGTTTAACTGCGGCATACGAAAAAGACATATCTCGCCAGTGATCGATAATCTTATCCATTTGTTCAAATTCTTCTTGCGTATAATCTTCAAGCAAGTGTTTATCATAAAGCTCGTTATCGACCAATTTTTTAACGTGTTCATAAAGTGAAGGTGGGATAAATTGATTAAAGGCTTTTTTACGTAAATGAAAGATTGCTAAGCGTGCAGCTAAATATTGATAGTCTGGCGCTTCTTGTGAGATCAGATCGGCTGCAGCACGAATAATTGTCTCATGAATATCCGATGTACGAATGCCATCATAAAATTGAATATGTGAACGTAATTCAACCTGAGAAACAGAAACATTTTCTAATCCTTCAGCAGCCCATGTAATAACACGGTGGATTTTATCAAGGTTTATTGGTTCTTTCTTTCCATCTCGTTTGGTAACGAGTATTGATTTATTCATTCTTTCATTCCAATGTTAAAGTATATTTTTAATTATGATAATTGATATTTATCAAAATATACAATATGTAGTACCTATTAATTAAATTTATCACTATATGTAGTATTATTAATCAATAGTGCAGATTTATTAATTAAAATAAAACGTTATTGATTTTAATAGCTAGAATTTATTTTTTCATAAAAAATGAAAAAAAGAACTTATGCCAGTTACCGTCGTGCTGTCGATATCATTTAATTGATTATCGACAAAGTAAAAATTTGTGTAAAGCGATAACAAAAAATTTGAAAGCGATTTATCAGGCTACAACAGAACAGCAAGCACAAGCATTTACGCATTTTGGGTCAATTTGGGTTGAAAAGTAGGGCTATACTAGCCAGCCGTAGCGTATAGGAACTGGGAAAACCTCAGCACCTTGTACTTACCCGTTGACATTCGCAAAGCAAATTTACATTACCAATGCAATAGAGTCTTTAAACAGTCCTATTCGCCATATCATCAAGAAATGTAAAGTTTTACAAACAGATAAATCAGTTAAAAAAGTCATTTTTTGGACAATACCACACGCTTGTAATAAATTGGCTATATCAATCCAAAACTTAAAAAAATGCTATAAGTCGGTTCATTATAAAATTTGGTGACTGAATCAACCGTCACCTTGAATAGGTAAATACACAAAATTTAGGGTAGTGCCTTTCAATCTGATTTTCTAGTTAATTTCTTAATAGCAAACGAGCAAATAGGAATAATCTCACGCTTTTCTTGCTGTAATTTTTCTACTACAAGGTCTAATAAATTATCTGCAATACCTTGACCACGATACGCAGAATCAACATAAGTATGATTAATAGTAGCTTTATCTTTCCCTACCCTTGCAAAGGTCATTTCAGCTATTTCTTTATTATTAGCATCACAAGCATAAAAACGATCATTATCTTCTAAAAAATGTAGTGTCATAAAATTACCAATATAACATTGTAATTAGTTTACTATGATTCACATCCATACTTGATAAATAAAAACTCTTTTATTATTAAAAGCAGCCTAATTCCATATCGACTCATTTTAAAGGAGTTAGTAGATAAACAAATAGGTGACTGTCATAAAATATCATTTTTACCAGTTCACCTATTAATAAAACAATCAGATATTTATCTACTACTAATTATGCTTAAATGGCACAATTAACAATTTAAAATAATCGTTTGGCTGTATTGTATAGATCCATATCAAATGGACGCTTCATATTATTGATAGCATCTATAATATCGTGATGTACTAATTTACCATTTTGTACGCCAACGCTTCTACCTGCATAGCCTTGTAGCAGTAATTCAACAGCATAAGCCCCCATACGAGACCCCAAAATACGATCATAAGGGACAGGAGAACCACCACGTTGAACGTGCCCTAATACTGTGGCACGAGTTTCGTGATGAACAGCAGCTTCAATGTCTACTGCAAGTTGATTTACATCACACATATGTTCTGTAACAGTCACAATTGCATGTTTTTTACCTTTTGCAAAGCCTAGTTTAATTTCTTCGATTAGATCTTCCTTCGTATAAGAAACCTCTGGAATAATCATAAATTCACAACCACCAGCAACTGCTGCATTTAAGGTTAAATCACCACAATCTCTCCCCATTATTTCAATAACTGAAATTCGGTTATGTGAAGAACAAGTATCACGTAATCTATCGATTGCTTCAACTGCAGTACTAAGTGCCGTAAAATACCCTATAGTATAATCAGTACCACGAATATCATTATCAATAGTTCCTGGTAAACCAATACATGGAAAACCTTCTTCAGTTAATCGCATTGCGCCCATATATGAACCATCACCACCAATAACAACTAAAGCATCAATTTGATGTTTTTTTAGATTAGCAATGGCTTTTTGTCTTACAGCTTTATCTTTAAACTCTGGAAATCTAGCCGAACCAAGAAATGTACCACCACGAGTAATAATATCAGATACACTTGAACGCTTTAGTTGAACAATGCGATCTTCACAAAGTCCCATATAACCATCATAAACACCAAAAACATCCAACCCTTCTGATAATGCTGTTCTCACTACACCTCGAATAGCAGCATTCATTCCTGGAGCATCGCCACCACTGGTTAAAATACCTATTTTTTTTATCATATAAAATAACTCCAAATTATTAACTTTTAGTTATTATAGAGTCTTAACAGATATCTAACAATAGACAATAAAAGCTATTTTTGATTAAGTTTTCTACTTCATCATTTCGATGGGCACAACAGAAATTGGATCTTGATGAATAATCACCGTTGCAGGAGAAAATTCTTTAGAAATATGTTTTTCAATAGCATCAGCAATGGCATGAGCAGTGATTAAAGGCATATCATCGTCTAATTCAAGATGCAATTGAATAAATTTGAGAGGGCCTGCTTGGCGGGTCTTTAGATCATGAAAACCTCTTACATCTGGATATGAAGCAACAATTTCAGCTATTCGCAAATTATCACTATCTGGTAAAGCATGATCTAATAGGTCTTTAATTGCATTATGTGCAATGTGATAAGCATTATAACAAATATACAAAGCAATAAAAATTGCAAAAGCCGCATCAGCATAAGTAATGCCATACCAACTTAAACAAAGTGCAATTATAACAGCAATATTCAACAACATGTCGGAAGAATAATGCAACATATCGGCTTGAATAGCATTACTTTTAGTGATTTTTACAACATATCTTTGATACAAAACAAGAATGCATGTCACTACAGCAGAAACAGTTGAGACAATAATCCCCAATAAAGGTTCCTGCAGTTCATTCGGATAAATAAAAGAGCGAATGCTAGAAAGTAATAAAATTATTGCAGAACCAATAATAAACGCACTTTGTAATAATCCTGCCAAAGATTCGGCCTTGCCATGACCAAAAGTATGATCAGCATCTGCAGGCTTTAGTGCATAACGAACTAAAAAAAAGTTAACACCAGAAGCAAGTAAATCGATACTTGAATCTAATAATGAAGCAAATAAACTTATTGAACCAGTAAACCAACAAGTAATAAATTTAATTAAAATTAAGGAAATAGAGATTGAAACGGCACCTAGCGTCGCTCTTTTAACTAATTTTTCATACAAATGTGAATTTGACATTTAGTACCTATTTATTGATAGGATTCAATTCCCAAAGGAAGAACTAATTGCCGAGCAATTTCAGCTGCTTTTATTCGGCCTAACAACGCATCTATAATTTTTAAAGCAAAATCAATAGACGTTGCGGGACCTTGGCTAGTAATAACTTTATACAACTCATCAAAATAAACTCTATCGGACTTCCAATTTTTAAACGCCTCTTTAGTGGTTGGATAACCAGTCATATATGCGTGTGGAAATAAGTTATGATGTTGTAAAACCATAGCTGGAGAAGCACAGATTGCAGCAACAATACCGCCACTTTGGTGCGTTTGTTTCAATTTTTCGATTAACAATGGACAATCTCGAAAATTTTCAGCACCTTTAACACCTCCAGGTAAAACAACAACATCAAAATCAATGTATTGAACATCCGAAAGTATTTTTTTGGCCAAAATGGTTACCCCTCGAGAACATTCAATTTCACGAGAATTTGAAATACTTGCAGTAGTAACTTTAATATCAGCTCGGGTTAATAAATCGATAGTGGTTACTGCTTCTGTTTCTTCACAACCATTCGATAAAAACACCAATGCTTGCTTTGTCATCATTACGCTCCTTTTGAAAAAACAACTTATTAATTTTTTATCGAAAATGAATTATTTCACCCTTTCAATATTGGCGCCTAATTTTCTTAATTTTGCTTCAATATTGTCATAGCCTCGATCTATATGGTAAATACGATCAACAGTGGTTAAACCTTCAGCAATACAACCAGCTAAAACTAGACTCGCTGACGCCCGCAAATCCGTCGCCATCACTTGTGCACCGCTCAATGTTTCAACACCATGGGTAATTAAGGTATTACCTTCAATTTCTGCTTTTGCACCCATGCGAATTAGCTCAGGAACATGCATAAATCGATTTTCGAAAATGGTTTCTTTAATGATTCCTGTACCTTCAGCAACCATATTTAGCAATGAGAATTGTGCTTGCATATCAGTAGGAAAACCTGGATGCGGAGCAGTATGAATGTTAACAGCTTTTGCCCTTTTTCCTTGCATATCTAAACAAATCCAATCTTCACCTACCTCAATCTTAGCACCAGCTTCCTTCAATTTAGAAAGCACCGCATCAAGTAGGGTTGGATCAGTTTTACGGCAAGTGATTTTACTTCTAGATATAGCTGCCGCAACTAAAAAAGTCCCTGTTTCAATACGATCAGGAACTATTTCATGTATACCACCACCTAAACGTTCAACCCCTTCTATCTCAATACGCATTGTACCAGCACCAGTAATTTTAGCGCCTAACATATTTAAGAATTTAGCGGTATCAACAATTTCAGGTTCACATGCTGCATTTTCGATGATAGTTTTGCCTTCAGCTAAAGTTGCGGCTGACATAATCGTAACGGTCGCGCCAACACTCACTTTATCCATGACAATATGAGTACCTTTTAGTTTTCCATTGACTGACGCTTTAACATAGCCTTCATCAAGTGCGATTGTCGCACCAAGTTGTTCAAGACCACTAATATGAAGATCAACAGGTCTTGCACCAATAGCACAACCGCCAGGTAATGAAACTTGTCCTTGCCCAAAACGAGCGACAAGAGGGCCTAAAGCCCAAATTGAAGCACGCATAGTTTTTACTAGCTCATAAGGTGCACAGTAGTTATTCAGATGACCTGCATCAAGGTAAATAGAATCATTTCGTTCATATTTTACACCTAGCTGGCCTAGCAATTCCAAAGTTGTATCGATATCTTTTAATTTAGGAACATTTCGAAGTTCTACTGGTTTTTCTGCCAAAATTGCAGAAAATAAAATGGGTAGCGCAGCATTTTTTGCGCCAGAAATAACCACTTCGCCATTTAGCGATGTTGGACCTGTTACGTGAAACTTTTCCATTGTTAACTCTTATGCGTGATAAATTGGCGATTATTATAGAAGCTATTTACTAATAGTTAAATGAATTTCATTAAAAATTAAAAATATCGCTTTTTTGAGATCAATAAAAACAACTAAAAATCAATAAGTTAAAAATTTTATCTTATTTTGAATCTAGTAAATAATTACGATTAATCAATGATTGACTCAAACAAATTAGCGCCTTATAGTGAATATACTATTTTCACATACAATTTGGGTTATATGACATATACCGCAAGATGTCCTTATATCAATACGATAATATTCAGTCGAGGGAAAAATATATTTGATTCACTTGCAAAAACAAGTCAGATTAATAACAAAAATAAATTCATTAAAAAAGAACGTTTATATCTAATTTTATACTGAAACACATAGTTACCTGAAACTTTTTTACAAGTTAACTGGCATAGAGAAGTGCTCATCTTTAATAGTCACACATAATTTAATTTGCTAACATAAATGGCTTTTAAACATGGTAAAAAAGAACTACACAATAACATGGATTACGATATCGCGATTATAGGACTAGGGCCTGCTGGCAGTACGCTAGCCCGTTTACTGAGTCCTTCATTCAAAGTCATTGCATTAGATACAAAACATAAAACGGGAAATGGCGGATTTCATAAACCTTGTGGGGGACTATTAGCAGATGATGCACAAAAAGCCTTTGCTAGGCAAAATATAAACTTACCCGCTGATATTTTAACTGATCCTCAAATTTTTAATGTCAGAACTTATGACTTACAAACCAAACTTATTCGCAACTATCAGCGAAGTTATGTGAGTTTTGATCGGCACAAATTTGATCTGTGGCTAAAGTCACTAATACCATCAAATGTAACCGTTCTTCATAATACACTCTGTAAAGAAGTAAGGCGCATTATTGATGGTTATCAGATCACTTATCTTGATGAAAATAAAAATGAACACAACGCCACTGCTCAATATGTGGTCGGTGCTGACGGTGCCAATTCTCTGGTTAGACGAATGCGATATCCTCAACATACGATAAGACAATATGTAGCGATACAACAATGGTTTATAGAGCAACATCCAACTCCATTTAATTCTTGTATATTCGACAATGAATTAACAAATTGCTACTCGTGGAGTATTTCAAAAAATGGTTATTTTATCTTTGGCGGTGCTTTTCCTAAAAAAGTAGCGAATCAAAATTTTGAACAATTAAAAGAAAAATTGACTACACAAGGTTTTATTTTTGGCAAACCTCTCAAAACAGAAAAATGTTTAGTGGTTTATCCAAATCGGCTACGTGATTTTTATACTGGTAATGAAAATATTTTTTTAATTGGTGAAGCTGCTGGTTTTATTAGTGCAAGTTCGTTAGAAGGTATTAGCTATGCTTTAGATAGCGCTGAAATTTTAAGTAAAATATTAAATAGTGGCCATCCAAAACCTAATAAATGTTATTATCAACGTACAATACCATTACGCTTCAAACTTTATAGTAAAATTGTTAAAGCCAAACTATTAACAACTCCTTTGTGGCGTAAATTAATAATGAAAAGTAAGATTCAGCATATTGAATAACTTAAAATAAAAAAATAATAATGAAATATATTGGGAAATATTAATTATGTTTGATGTAAACGATCTGATCCGTTTTAACCACGAATGGTCAGAAAAAATAGAGCAAGAAGATCCTGAATTTTTTAAACAACTTGCAGTTGAACAAAATCCTAAATTTTTATGGATCGGCTGTTCAGACAGTCGTGTGTCAGCAGAAAAACTCATTAAGTTAAAGCCAGGTGAGTTATTTGTGCATCGTAATGTCGGTAATCTTGTAATACACACTGATTTAAACTGTTTATCTGTCGTTCAATATGCAGTGGATGTACTTAAAATTGAAGATATCATTGTTTGTGGTCATTTAGGTTGTGGTGGAATTCGTGATGCGGTTGAAAATCCTGATTTAGGGCTAATTAATAACTGGTTACTGCATATTCGTGATCTTTGGTTTCGAAACAGCTCACTTCTAGGGGAATTTCCACCCGATATCCGTTTGGATGTTTTATGTGAACTTAATGTAATCGAACAAGTCTACAATCTTGGACACTCTACAATTATTCAATCTGCATGGCAACGAGGTCAAAAGGTTAATTTGCATGGTTGGGTTTATGGAATTCATAATGGCAAAATTACTGATTTGCATATCACTTCATCAAGTAGCGAAAATCTTGAAATTAACTACCGAGAAGCTATTTCTTATCTTCTAAATTTACATAAATCTCACTAATTAGCCCATGATTTTTATTTAAAACGATGGATAACTTGATTGCTGCTTCCTCGCCATAATAGACGAGGATCAGCAAGTTCCTGCACAAATTTTCCATCAATTAACACATCAATATAAGGAATAACTGCTTGTTGTTCAGCAGTTAACTCATCAAGCTTATACCCAGTCCAAAGCCAGATATCTTTATTATCGCACTCAGATTTAACACGTTGGACCAGTTTTAATATAGTTGCAACGTTTTGAGGATGCAAAGGATCACCGCCAGAAAGCGATAATCCTTGACGTTTTATTTCAGTATCTTGTAAATCTTTAATGATTTGATCTTCAAGTGCTTGTGTAAATGGTAAACCAGAATTTACTCCCCATGTACTTTTGTTATAGCAACCTGGGCACTGATGTACACACCCGGCAACAAAAAGAACACAGCGAGTTCCTTCCCCATTAACAACATCGACAGAATAATAACGATGATAATTCATAAATATTTATTGATTATTAACCAATTTGACCATTATTTAAATGTTTAACTCGACGTTTTACTTCTTCTTGTTTACCTGCATTGAATGGGCGGGCATCAGGACTACCTAAATATCCACAAACACGACGAGTAACCGATACTTTTGAAGAATCATGATTACCACAACTTGGGCAAACAAAGCCTTTGCTGGTACAAGAAAATTCACCGGTATAACCACATTCATAACATTCATCTATTGGCGTATTAGTCCCATAATAAGGAACTCGTGAATAACTATAATCCCAAACATCTTCTAATGCTTTGATATTGTTAATCATATTTGGATATTCGCCATAACAGATGAAACCACCATTAGCAACTTGAGGATAAGGTTTTTCAAATTCAATTTTTTCGTACGGATTAACCTTTTTCTCAACATCAAGATGGAAACTGTTAGTGTAATAACCTTTATCAGTAACACCTGGAATTACACCAAATTCAGCCGTATCAAGTCGGCAAAATCGATCACATAAATTTTCGCTTGGTGTGCTATATAAACTAAACCCATAACCAGTTTCGTTCTTCCATTGATCCACCGCATTACGTAAACGCTCAACAATTGCCACACCTTTTTCGCGTAATTTATCACTATCAAATGGATGCGTTTGATTTCCGTAAAGTGCATTTAATGTTTCATGAAGACCAATATAACCTAAAGAAATTGAAGCTCGCCCATTTTTGAAAATTTCAGAAACATTGTCATCTTCGTTAAGCCTTACACCACAAGCACCTTCCATATATAAAATTGGTGCCACTCTTGCTTTTACGCCATCAAGTCTAGCAATACGCGTCATTAATGCTTTTTTACATAGTTCTAAACGTTTATCTAAAATTTCCCAAAATCGAGCTTCATCACCTTTAGCTTCAATAGCTATACGAGGCAAATTTAGACTAATTACACCTAAATTATTGCGCCCATCATGAATTAACTGGCCGTTTTCTTCATAAACGCCCAAGAAACTTCGACAACCCATTGGCGTTTTAAATGAACCCGTCACTTCAACAACTTTATCGTAATTTAAAATATCTGGGTACATCCGTTTACTTGCACACTCAAGTGCAAGTTTCTTAATATCATAATTAATATCGCCCTGTTTATGGTTAATACCATCTTTAATGGCAAAAACAAGTTTTGGAAAAACTGCTGTTTTATGATTTTTACCTAATCCTTTGATACGAACTTTTAAAATAGACTCTTGAATTAAGCGTGATTCCCAACTAGTTCCTAAACCAAAACCAAAAGTAACAAACGGAGTTTGTCCATTAGCTGTGTGTAAAGTGTTTACTTCATATTCAAGAGATTGAAATGCATCATAACACTCTTTTTGAGTGCGACTTTCAGCATAAGCTTCTGGATTTGGGATATTCCATTCTTCAGCCACTTGTTTGTGTTTGTTATAACTAATAGTAACAAACTTTGCTAAAACTTCATCGATACGATTAATGGTCGTGCCACCATAAATATGGCTAGCCACTTGCGCTATAATTTGTGCAGTTACCGCAGTTGCTGTAGCAATTGATTTTGGAGGCTCAATCTCAGCATTACCCATTTTAAAACCATTTGTTAACATACCATCTAAGTCAATTAACATACAGTTAAACATAGGGAAAAATGGCGCATAATCTAAATCATGATAATGAATTTCACCACAATCATGAGCACGAGAAATATCTTTAGGTAATAAATACTGCTTTGCATAATGCCTTGCTACAATACCCGCAAGTAAATCACGTTGAGTTGGAATAACCTTGCTATCTTTGTTAGCATTTTCATTTAAAATGGCGACATTACTTTGCTCAATTAACCCTCGAATATCTTGATTTAGACGGCTACGTTCTTCTCGAGCACGATCACGATCATGACGATACTCAATATAAGTTCTCGCTAATTTTTTATAAGGGCCTGACATTAACTGATTTTCAACTGCATTTTGAATTTCGTTGATATCAACACTTTCACGTTCGCTCATTTGATTAGTAACAACACGAGCAACCGTTTCGCAATAATCAGGATCATGAACATTCGTCGCCACAGCTGCTTTGACAATTGCATCTTTAATTCGAGTCTCATTAAATGCAGTTTGACAACCATCTCGTTTTATTACTACAGGCATATATACTCCTCAATATCCATCAATAACTCGCGTTAGTCACAGGTGTTATACCAACATTAATATTCGTTGTTATTATTCATTTTTTATCAAATCATTAGTTTTTTGATATAATCCCGAGGCTTTCTACCGCTTAAATAACACTATATATAGTAAATAATATTCAATTATACACAATATATAGTGTTTTTCTAGGCTTTTTAATAAATGAAATCACTTGACAAATTTAAAATCAATAATGACAAGGAGTTATGAAATATTGAGATACAAAAGGGGAAAAAGCTATACAAAAGTGCAAACTTACTTGCACTCTTGTATAGCAAAATAAGATTATAAATTGAAAATATTAAGATTCAATATTTAACCAATCGGTATGGAACACACCTTCTTTATCAATACGCTCATAGGTATGAGCACCAAAATAATCTCTCTGAGCTTGAATCAAATTAGCTGGTAATACCGCTGATCGATAACTATCATAATAAGCAATCGCTGCTGAAAGTGTTGGAACAGCAATACCTTGTTGTACCGCTAAAGATACCACATCACGTAATGATTGTTGGTAAGCCTCAACTGTTTGATTAAAATAAGGCGCTAACAATAAATTATCAATCTCATTATTATCGGCATAAGCATCAGTAATTTTTTGAAGAAACTGTGCACGAATAATACACCCTGCTCTAAAAATCTTAGCTATTTCACCATAATTTAAATTCCATTGATATGTATGAGAAGCAGCTTTTAGCTGTGCAAAACCTTGTGCATAAGAAATAATTTTACCCATATACAGTGCTTTACGGACTTTTTCTATGAGCTCCTGCTTATCACCACTATAAGGCGCTTTTTGAGGACCTTTTAACACTTTTGCCGCCGCAACTCGCTGATCTTTAATTGCTGATAGATAACGAGCAAATACAGACTCAGTGATTAAAGATAAAGGCTCACCCAAATCTAAAGCACTTTGGCTGGTCCATTTACCTGTACCTTTATTGCCTGCCGCATCTAAAATCACATCAATTAAATAATTACCATCTTCGTCTTTATGCTTAAAGATATCAGCGGTAATTTCGATTAAATAACTGTCTAACTCGCCTTTATTCCAATCTGTAAACACCTCAGCAAGTTCATCATTAGTTAAACCAACAACATGTTTTAATACCGAATAGCTTTCAGCTATCAGTTGCATATCGCCATACTCAATGCCGTTATGAGCCATTTTTACATAATGACCAGCGCCATTTGGACCTATATAAGCAACACAAGGCTCACCATTAGCCTTAGCAGCAATCTTCTCTAATATTGGTGCAACTAATTCATAAGCCTCTTTTTGCCCACCAGGCATAATTGATGGACCTTTTAGCGCTCCCTCTTCGCCACCTGAAACACCAGTACCAATAAAGTTAAATCCTTCTGCTAACAATGTTTTGTTTCGACGAATTGTATCTTCAAAATAGGCATTCCCGCCATCGATAATAATATCACCTTTATCTAAAAGTGGACGCAACTCATCAATTACCGCATCGGTACCTTTACCTGCTTGCACCATAATCAGGATACGGCGTGGTTTTTCTAAAGAATTGACAAAATCTTCAATTGTATAATAAGGAACCAATTTCTTATCAGAATGTTCAGCCATGACTTGTTCTGTTTTATCTTTAGAGCGATTATAAATAGCAACAGAAAATCCTCGACTTTCAATATTGAGCGCAAGATTTCGCCCCATAACTGCCATTCCAATAACACCGATTTGTTGTTTTGACATGATTTGGCTCCTTTATTAAACCTCTATAACCTTAACCATAAGGTTTTAACAACACCTAAAACTTAATTAAGTTTTATAAATTACGCTATATTTTGCCATAAAAAAAGCCGTATCAGAATACAATACGGCTCTTTTTCATGACTTTAATGATATTTACTATCAACTGAATAAATCATGAACGTTTCATCATTTCGAAAAACTCATCATTAGTTTTAGTCATGGCAAGTTTATCGATCAAGAACTCCATTGCATCAGTCTCACCCATTGGGTTAAGAATTTTGCGTAAAATCCACATTTTTTGTAGTTCATCAGGCGAAGTCATTAGATCTTCTTTACGTGTACCTGAACGATTAAAGTCAATAGCAGGAAACACACGACGTTCAGCAATTTTACGCGATAAATGGACTTCCATATTACCTGTACCTTTAAACTCTTCATAGATAACTTCATCCATTTTAGAGCCAGTATCAATCAATGCTGTTGCAATAATTGTTAAACTACCACCTTCTTCCACATTACGTGCTGCACCAAAAAAACGTTTCGGACGATGTAATGCATTCGCATCCACACCACCAGTCAACACTTTACCTGATGAAGGAACAACTGTATTGTATGCACGAGCCAAACGGGTGATCGAATCTAATAAAATAATCACATCTTTTTTATGTTCAACCAAACGTTTTGCGCGTTCAATAACCATTTCAGCAACTTGAACATGTCTTGCTGCTGGTTCATCGAATGTCGATGCAACAACTTCACCTTTAACTAGACGCTGCATTTCGGTCACTTCTTCGGGACGCTCATCAATCATTAATACAACTAACTCGCATTCAGGATGATTAACCGCTAAGCTTTGTGCAATATTTTGTAAAAGCATTGTTTTACCTGCTTTTGGTGGTGCAACAATCAAGCCACGTTGACCTTTACCAATTGGTGATGCTAAATCAAGAACTCTTGCGGTGATATCTTCGGTAGAACCGTTACCTCGTTCCATTCGTAAACGAGAATTTGGATGAAGTGGAGTTAAGTTTTCGAAAAGAATTTTATTGCGGGCATCTTCTGGTTTATCGTGATTTACTTCATTTACTTTTAACAAAGCAAAATATCGTTCACCTTCTTTTGGCGGACGGATTTTACCTGCAATGGTATCACCAGTCCTTAAATTAAATCGTCGAATCTGACTTGGTGATACATAAATATCATCAGGACCAGCTAAATAAGAGCTATCAGCTGAACGCAAAAAGCCAAATCCATCTTGCAAAATTTCCAGTACGCCATCACCAAAAATATCTTCACCACTTTTGGCATGTTGTTTTAAGATTGCAAAAATAATGTCTTGTTTTCTAAGTCGGGCAAGATTTTCAAGCCCCATCTTTTTTTCTCCAAGCGCTACAAGCTCGGAAACAGAAGTGTTTTTTAATTCAGTTAAATTCATAATGTTAAAAATTCTTGAGGATAAAATTGATATGTTTGCAATTTAATATTATTTTTGTATATTTGTTTAATTCGCTTATAAAAAAGCTCTCTTACAACACTTAAATTCAATCGATTGCTAAGCTTTTGATGATAATTGAACATTTGAATATAGAATTTCACCACTTTACCAATAAAAACAATGAATTACAGAAAGGGATACATGTAAGAGAAGCACAGATTACACTAAAATCATTAATTTGTCTACAATTAATTGAATATAACTATTATAAATTAATAAATCTAGTAAAATTAAAGACACAAAAAAAGAGTAATGCAAAATTCATTACTCTATTAACCATATTATAAAAACATAAAGTAACTATTACAATTGAGGATTAATAAAATCTCTAAGTTGAGCTTTAGATAAAGCTCCTACTTGAGTGGCAGCTACTTGTCCGTTTTTGAAAATCAATAAAGTAGGAATACCTCGAATACCAAATTTAGGTGCTATATTGGGATTTTCTTCAATATTCAATTTGGCAATAACTATCTTATCGCTATATTCTTGAGCTATTTCTTCCAAAATCGGAGCAACCATTTTACAAGGCTTACACCATGAAGCCCAAAAATCAACGAGTACTGGTTTCGATGATTCATTAACTACTTTATCAAAAGTTGCTTCTGATAACTGAACGATATTATCACTCATTTTTGTCTCCTACATTTTTACTTTTTACAATAATAGAATACTTTGAATTTCTCTACTAGCAATTAGTATAATAGGATATAATTATTAGTGATGTCACTATATTTAGTGTGTTATAATCTGACAATTCTGATAATTATATTCACAACAATAATGATTCAATCATATCTTACCAAAACAACTTTTAGCCAATTTCCTCTTCATCCTTCAGTGTTAAAAGCACTTGAAAAAAAAGGATTTGTTTATTGCACACCAATTCAAGAAAAGACATTACCGCTAACCACTAACGGAATGGATATTGCAGGGCAAGGACAAACAGGAACAGGCAAAACCATGGCGTTTTTAGCATCAACATTTAATCACTTGTTGAATCATGAGCCTTTACCTGATCACAAAATAAATCAACCAAGGGCAATAATTATTGCCCCTACACGCGAATTAGTTGTACAAATATACCATGACGCTGAACGGCTATCTGAAGAAACAGGATTAAAATTAGGATTAGCTTTTGGTGGTGATGGCTATGATAAACAATTAAAAATGCTTTCCACAGGGGTCGATATTTTAATTGCCACAACAGGACGATTGATTGATTATGCAAAGCAAAATTATATTAATTTAGACGCAATTCAAGTTGTCGTATTAGACGAAGCCGATCGCATGTTTGATTTAGGATTTATCCGTGACATACGTTGGGTTTTCAAACATATGACACCACCACAAAAAAGATTAACCATGTTGTTTTCTGCAACATTAACACACAACGTGCGTGAATTAGCCTTTGAGCATATGAATAATCCTCAGTATATTGAAGTTGAACCAGAACAAAAAATTGGGCATCGCATTAAAGAAGAACTATTTTTCCCATCTAACGAAGATAAATTAGCACTTTTACAAACACTAATTGAGGAAGAATGGCCTGATCGTTGCATTGTGTTTGCTAATACCAAAGTAACTTGCGAAAAGATTTGGCGGCACCTTATCGCTGATGGTCATCGTGTTGGATTATTAACTGGTGATATTGCTCAGAAAAAACGTTTATCAATTTTAGAACAATTTACCCAAGGTCATCTTGATATTTTAGTTGCTACCGATGTCGCAGCCAGAGGATTACATATACCTAATGTTACTCACGTTTTTAATTATGATCTGCCCGATGATTGTGATGATTATCGTCATCGAATTGGAAGAACAGGGCGTGCAGGAGCTGGAGGTTACTCAATTTCATTAGCCTGTGAACGTTATTCGCAAAATTTACCTGCTATTGAAAAAGCAATTGATCATGCTATTCCTGTTAGCCAATATGATCCTTCTGCGCTACTGGTTGATTTGCCTCATCCAAAACCATTTAGACGTCCACCACGTAGAAAACCATCAAATTGACTAAACTAAATAGTAGATAGAAAACATAAATAATATCAACCATAAAAAATTATCTAAAAATGTAATTATACTTCATCGTAAAGCATTTTTAGATAACTGTTATTATTATGGTGATATTATTATAAGTACTTTGATCAACATAGCCAGTCAAAATTATTCTTTATATGAGTCATTATCCATCTGGTTTAAAAAACATTGATATTCAAGTTCAATTTCTTTTTTAGTCTCCTTGGACAAAGTTGCAACATGAAAACGATGTAAAGAACTATATAAAACAAACAATATATTAATGGAAATGGTTTCTTTTTTTTGTTTTATTTTATAATATGCATTCAAATAACCTACCTTTTGAAAGGTATCAACATCTTTAATTCCAACACTACACAATAACCTTTCTAACGACAAAGTCATATTTGGCAACTCTTTTATCCGTTTTGCTTTGATTTCGTTTTT
The DNA here is from genome assembly GCF_046635625.1 of Gilliamella sp. BG1. NCBI lineage: Bacteria > Pseudomonadati > Pseudomonadota > Gammaproteobacteria > Orbales > Orbaceae > Gilliamella > Gilliamella sp. BG1. The sequence continues at coordinate 33,484 of NZ_JBIDFG010000001.1, forward strand.
TTCATATTGCTCTTTTTTAGTATACTTTATCACCATCTGTACCATAGAAAACAGTTTTTCATGATCCTTAAAAAGTTCATTACCTACCTTATAATAATCAAGCAATTTAGTAGACATGCCTGTCGTTATACTTAATGGCTGCATACCCAAATTAATAAAAAGTGAACGATAATCTGGATGCCCTCTTAAATAAAAGCTTTTTTGGGTAACCCAACCAAACATTATATCTTTACTATTAACACTAAATCCTCCAAAAAACGTTTTAATTGAAATATCTTCAACGTCAGAAAGCTCTGTTAAAATTCGATTTGCAAATGTTGAGCACATAATTAATTTCCATCTAAACTTTATTGAGTAACTGAAGTAACTTAATAGTTAATCTAAATTATAGTTATTTTATATTCAAACTATTTCTAAATTAATACATAAATATGCGATCTGCATTCCATATATAAATATAAAATACATTATTACTTGATAAATTATATTTTTGTGAAATTAAATTAATTTTTGTAAAGAGTTTTAGCAAAGAAAGACAAAGCTAAATAGTTAGAAAAAAAGAAAATAGCTTTAACATTGTTATTCTGTCGTAATAATTATACAATCACGGGGTCATTAATTTTGGTACCTAAATTTTGCCTAATCGAATCAATATGATAAAAAACATCATTACTCTATTTTTTATATTTTATTCTTTTATCGCATCAGCCGATAAAGTGCCATTGATTGATTCGTTAATGCTTTGCAACTCTGATTTTTTTAAAGAAGTTTATAGCAATAAAAATGAACTAGAAAAATATACTAATATAAAAGTTTTTAATAAAAATCAAGCCAATATTGTTATTGAAAATCGCTCTGATATAACTAAAAACTACGTTTATTTCAAAACTCCTATGACTTATAAAAACCTAACAATCATTGGCTATTATGATAGTGCCATGGATCTTGGCAAAATGGGAAAATATTATTTCTGGGGATTTATAATCGATAATGATATTAATCAAATCAAAGATGCTTTGAATTTTGTAGATTGGAAAAATATGGAAGATAACCTACTGTATATCGCAAATCCAAAGATTCGTAATATTAATGACGATCTCCAGACTTGGCATAAAAATACCGGAACTGTTGTCGGTGTTAAAACCATTCCAGCTCCAGATACCACCGAAAAACTGCTATTACTCGAAAAAAGCCCAAATATGAACCTTCTTATTTGTTCGATTCAAGGTATTGTGACTTCTGAGCTACTCAAACAAGAACGACCTGACATTCAGTAATTTAAACTAAATCGCAGATTCATCCATTTCGCCAGTTCGAATACGAATGACTTGTTCAACGTTATAAACAAAAATTTTGCCATCACCAATTTTACCGGTTTGTGCTGTCTTCATAATAGTCTCAATACACATTTCTAAAATATCATCAGACACAATAAGTTCAATTTTCACCTTCGGCAGAAAATCAACCATATATTCCGCACCGCGATAAAGTTCAGTATGCCCCTTTTGACGACCAAAACCTTTAACTTCAGTAACTGTCATACCTGTAATACCTTGATCAGCAAGTGCCTCTCGAATATCATCTAATTTAAATGGTTTAATAATAGCTTCAATCTTTTTCATATTTAATTTACCTTTAATTCAAGATCACCAATTTTTAAATCCAAAAGCAGAAGTAATAGGATAACGGCGACCTTTGCCAAAGTTACGAGCTGTTATTTTCGGACCGACCGCTGATTGGCGACGTTTATACTCATTTATATCAACCAATTTAATAACACGCCTTACAGTTGCTTCATCATAACCTTGCGCAATAAGTTGTTCAACGGAAAGATCAAGTTCGACATAACCTTTCAAAATTCCATCTAAAATATCATAAGGCGGTAAACTGTCTTCATCTTTTTGATCTGGAGCCAACTCTGCTGATGGAGGGCGAGTAATCACTCTTTCAGGAATAACATAAGAACGAGTATTCCGATATTTTGACAATGCAAAAACCATGGTTTTAGGCACATCTTTCAGAACATCAAACCCACCAGCCATATCGCCATAAAGAGTTGCATAACCTACCGACATTTCACTTTTATTACCCGTTGTCAGCACCAGCCTGCGCCGTTTATTTGATAGTGCCATTAAAACAACACCACGACAACGTGCTTGAAGATTTTCTTCAGTAGTATCTTTTGGCGTACCAACAAACATTGGACTTAACGATGCCATAAACGCATCAAACATTGGCTCAATCGAAATAATATCAAATTCAACCCCTAATATTTCAGCTTCTTCTTTGGCATCAGCAATACTAATATCGGCTGTATAACGAAATGGCATCATCACTGCCTGCACTTTATCTTTTCCTAGCGCATCAACTGCAATAGCAAGGGTTAAAGCTGAATCAATCCCTCCAGACAGTCCTAATACTGCACCTTGAAAGCCATTTTTAGTAACATAATCGCGAGTCGCAAGTACCAATGCATCATAAACTGAAGCTAATTGATCATTTTCATTATTATCAATTATCGCCTGATGATTTACACCATATTCAAAAGAAGAAACTTGCTCTTCAAATGATTTTAGCTGACAAACAATTTCACCAAGCTCATTACAAACAAATGATCCGCCATCAAACACCAGCTCGTCTTGACCACCCACTTGATTAACATAAATGAAAGGTAAACCTGTTCGTTTAACATGCTGTTTAACTAACTCTCGACGATTTTTCTGCTTGTCGCAGTCATAAGGCGAAGCGTTAATAGCCACAACAAAATCAGCCTGAGCCTTATGGATATTATCAACTGGCTCAAATTGCCAAAGATCTTCACAAATTAGTAAACCAATCCTTTTACCTTTAAAATCAACTACGCAAGTTTGATTGTCAGCCGTAAAGTAACGCTTTTCATCAAATACATCATAATTAGGTAATCGCTGTTTATGATAGCGAGCTAACAATTCGCCATCATAAAAAAATGAAAGGGCATTATAAATATTTTGATCTTGCCAATGCGGATGTCCAACAATAACTGCACAGTACCGACTCGCTTGTTGAATCAACGATAATGCTTTTTGGCAACGAGCTTTAAAATCAGAACGAAAAATTAAATCTTCGGGTGGATAACCACACAAAGCAAGTTCTGGAAAAATAATGAGATCATCGGATGAGTGGCTATTTATCAATTCAATAATCTGTTGAGCGTTTCCTTCAATGTCGCCCACACGCCAATTTTTTTGTGCTAAAACAATAGATAAAGACATATAAAATTTAATATCACAAATAGAAATTATTGACAAGTTTAAATGATTCTAAGTTGCACTGCCACTTTTTTATCGCTAACATGCAACAATAAATCCACTTTGACTTGTCTGGAAATTAATATGCAAAAAACATTAAATGTAGCGCTAGCTAAACGCAGTTATCCAATCACAATTGGTGAAAATCTACTAAGTGAATTTCAACATTTTAAACTCCAAGCAGGGCAACGCGTACTCATTGCTACCAATGAAACCATAGCCCCACTTTATTTACAAACACTAATTGATATGCTTGAAAAGCATGGTGTAAAAACCGATTCAGTTGTTGTTCCCGATGGTGAAAAATATAAGACCATGGAAACATGGAATAGCATTTTGACAACGTTACTGGCAAACAATCATACTCGCAGTAGTATACTTATAGCACTAGGTGGAGGTGTGATTGGTGACATTGCAGGATTTGCCGCTTCAGCTTATCAACGTGGAATTAAGTTTATTCAAGTGCCGACAACGCTATTATCACAGGTTGATTCCTCGGTAGGAGGTAAAACAGCGATTAATCACCCACTGGGTAAAAATATGATTGGCGCATTTTATCAACCACAGTCTGTAGTGATTGATCTTAGTTGTTTAAAAACATTACCGCAAAGAGAGCTTTCGGCTGGACTTGCCGAAGTTATAAAATACGGCATTATTTTAGATGCTAAATTTTTTGATTGGCTTGAAGAACACATCAACGATTTACTAAACCTAGATGTTAATGCATTAAGCTACTGTATTTACCATTGCTGTGAACTCAAAGCACAAGTGGTTGCTGCTGACGAAACAGAACAAAACATGCGAGCAATCTTAAATCTTGGTCACACTTATGGGCATGCCATAGAAGCAGAACTAGGCTATGGAAATTGGCTACATGGCGAAGCTGTCAGTGTTGGTATGCTAATGGCTGCACAAACAGCCAAATTACTTGGTAAATTGGATCAAACTGATATTGAACGAATTAAGAACTTATTAATTCGCGCTAAACTACCTGTTAACAGACCAAAAAAAATGTCAATTGAATCTTATCTGCCACATATGTTACGAGACAAAAAAGTATTATCTGGGCAATTAAGGCTTGTTATACCAACTAAAATTGGCCATGCTGAAGTGATAGATGGTATTGATAAAGATATGGTAATTCAGTCTATACAATTAACTTAATCTATAATTGATAACCAATAGTTGCATCATTTACATATAGAAATTAAACGTCTGGTTAAAGGCGGAAAGTCCATTGAAGTTAAATTAAGGCGACAAGCTAAACGCTATAACAAAACCTATCTGGGAGGAAATACTACAATACCAAACGTTTACCTTTACTTAAAAACGAAGCCAAACAAAAGAGGCGAGAGTATTTATTTGTCGGTCAGTATTGATGATTTTTCACAAGAGCTTTATGCAGGCATTTACTCCCAATAAATCCCGATTTAACTAGCACTATTTATACAAACAATGTGTTAACCCTATATCCTTTATCATTGAATGTATTTATTCCAAGAATGGACATGAATATCAAGGCACAGGTGAAGAGCTATTTGTTAAAACGTGTAACAACCATCGTATCCATCAAAAATTCACGAAACTAGCCTGTCCACAAACGAATGGGAAAGCTCAAAAGAGTGATACGATCTTTAATGGAAATGTAGAATAATCAGAAAATATTTAGCCATTAAAAAGATAGAAAACACAATATTAAACGATTTATTAACTATTATAATACAATTAAACCCCATAAAGCGATTTCGAAAAAAACGCCTTATAAGTTTTTAGAGGATTATTTTAACCATAAAGTGTAAATAACCCTGTATTTTCCTACAAAAGCGTTGTTATTTTTATTTTCCAGCGTAATTATAATAATATTTTTATAAATTTTTATTGGAAAACCAATCCTATTCTAGTTTAAGAATAGTTTTTTGCGATTAAACTATTGTCAAAAACTTTCAGGAAAACCTACGTTTAAATCAAAAATCATGATGAAAAATGACAAGAAAATAGATAAATCCACAAAATAATAGTCAATAATAACGACAAAAATACCGCCGCCGAGCCATAATCCTTTGCTCGGCCAGATAAATCATGCCTTTCAGAGCCAATACGATCAACTACACACTCAATTGCACTATTTATTAACTCAGTAATCATCACCACTCCAATTGAACCAAGTAGCAAAATACGTTCATAAATAGAGAAATCAATTAGCATTACAACAATATAAGCCACAACTAATAGAATTAACTCTTGGCGAAATGCAGCTTCATGTTTGATCGCCGATTTTAAGCCTTTTAAAGAATATTTTGTTGCTTTAAGGATACGTAGTAAGCCTGTCGATTTTTTCATTACAATATTCCAAATTTAAAATTACCTTACGTAACCATAGTTCATCAAACGTTGATATCTTCTTTCTAATAATATAGATAAATCCATACTTTCAAGTTCATTAAGATCACTAAGTAATTGTGTTTTGAGTGAAGCAGATACGACAGCATAATCACGATGGGCACCACCCAGAGGCTCAGGTATAATTGAATCAATAAGATTCAATTTTAGTAATTTATCTGCAGTCATATTCATAGCTTCAGCTGCAACTGGTGCTTTATCGGCACTTTTCCATAGAATCGAAGCACAACCTTCTGGCGATATGACAGAATAAGTACTATATTGAAGCATATTAACTTTATCTGCAACCCCAATAGCAAGAGCGCCCCCAGAGCCTCCCTCTCCAATTACTGTACAAATAGTTGGTACTTTAAGACGTGACATTTCTCTTAAATTACGAGCAATAGCTTCTGCTTGACCTCGCTCTTCGGCACCAATACCAGGATAAGCACCTGGAGTATCAATAAAAGTAATAATTGGTAATTTAAAACGCTCCGCTAATTGCATTAATCGTAAAGCTTTACGATACCCTTCTGGAGCGGGCATACCAAAGTTCCGATAAATTTTCTGTTTTGTTTCTCGACCTTTTTGATGCCCAATAACCACCACAGATCTTCCATCAATACGAGCTATTCCACCAACAATTGCTTTGTCATCGGCATAAGCCCTATCACCAGCTAATTCATCAAAATCAGTAAAAATTTCTTTCAGATAATCCAATGTATAAGGACGATTTGGATGTCTAGCTAGTTGCGCAATTTCCCAGGGAGTTAAATTAGCAAATATTTTTTTTGTTAATTCACGACTTTTTTTATGTAATTGCTTAATCTCTTTATCTAAATTAATATCTAATTCAACTTGTTGCGAATCAATATTCTTTAAGGAATTAATTTTTGCTTCTAATTCCGCTATCGGCTTTTCAAATTCCAAAAAATTGTTCATAACGCTTGTAATTGCCTCTTAATTTATTTGGTATTTTAAAAAAATACACATCTAATACAGTATACTGGCTAATTCTTAAAATAAAATTAATCCAATTCTACTATGTAATACTCATTGAAGTCACCTAAATTTATATTATTAGACTTCAACTATTCAAAATGTTATACCACTTACATTTAATTAAAGTAACATTATTTAATAAATTTAATTAATCAACCAGACTACTATTAATAAGTTTATTTTCTTATTCAAACTCAAATTCAATACGATCAATACCAATAAGTGTCTTTAATTCAATAATCATAGCGTCCTCTGGAATAACCCTCCATGTCGTACCGAATTGAATCCTAACAACCGAATCACCCCGGTGATAATATAAGCTAACAGGCACACTACCATGACGATAAGGTTCTAAAAGTTGTTGTAAACGTTGCAATATTGCTTGATTTGCTTCGCTTTCTGTTAATGTAATGGACAGTCCTTTTACATATTTAGTACGGGCATCTTTTAGATCAACAATATCTCGCACTGACATTTTAAAACCACCATTAAAATCATCATTACTAACTTGGCCTGTAACAATTAAGATCTTATCTTTTACGAGTAAATGTCCAAAATTTTCCAAAGATTCTGCAAAAAGCATACCATCAATACGACCTGAACGATCATCTAAAGTAAACAAGCCAATTTTTTTACCTTTTTTAGTAATTCGAGTCCTAGCATCAGTAACAATACCAGCAAAAGTAACTGTTTTTCCCCAGCCTGTCGGAGATGCTTCACTAATTCGCAATCCACCAGTATAACGATTTAATTCTTTTAAATATTGCGTTACAGGATGCCCTGTTAAATAAAGCCCTAAAGCTTCACGTTCTCCATCAAGCAAAACTTGATCGGGTAATTCAGGTACCGCAGCATAAGCATGCTCAACTTGTTCAGGTTCTTCAGCTAAGACTCCAAACATATCTTCTTGACCAATATCTTGAGCTTTTGCATATTGATCCGCTGCCTGCATTGCATCATTAATACTATGCAAAATAGCTGCTCTGTGAGGGCCTAATTTATCAAATGCCCCTGCCATAGTAAGTTTTTCAAGTACACGGCGGTTGATCTTTTTCATATCTGTTCGAGCACAAAGTTCGAATATATTTTTAAAATATCCACCACTATTACGTGCTTCAACAATTGCCTCAATAGGACCTTCACCGACACCCTTTATAGCCCCAATCCCATAAACAATCTCACCTTTATCATTCACATGAAAGTGATAAAGACCACTATTAATATCTGGTGGATTAACCTTTAATCCCATCCGTAAGCATTCATCAACCAAACCGACAATTTTATCAGTATTATCCATATCGGCAGTCATAACTGCAGCCATAAATTCTGCTGGATAATGAGTTTTTAACCATAATGTTTGATAAGAAACAAGCGCATAAGCTGCTGAATGAGATTTATTAAAACCATAACCGGCAAATTTTTCCACTAAATCAAAAATGCGCATGGAAAGCTCACCATCGATACCTTGCTTTTCGGCACCTTCTTTAAAAACAGAGCGTTGCTTTGCCATTTCCTCAGGTTTTTTCTTCCCCATAGCTCGACGTAATAAATCCGCACCACCTAATGTATAACCCGACAAAGTCTGAGCAATTTGCATAACTTGTTCTTGGTACAAAATAATACCGTATGTTGGTTCTAAGATAGGTTTTAATGATTCATGTTGATATTTAATATCAGGATAGGATACTTCTTCTCTGCCATGTTTACGGTCAATAAAGTTGTCTACCATGCCTGATTGTAACGGACCGGGTCTAAATAAAGCAACTAAAGCGATCATATCCTCAAAACAGTCAGGTTTTAATCGCCTTATTAAGTCTTTCATACCTCGAGATTCAAGTTGGAACACAGCTGTTGTTTCGGCTTTCAATAACAAATCAAATGACGCCTGATCATCGAGAGGAATTCGAGTAATATCGATAGGTTTATTTCCTTCTCTTAACTGACGTTCATTAATCATTTTGATTGCCCAATCAATAATGGTTAATGTCCTTAGTCCTAAAAAGTCAAATTTAACAAGGCCTGCATATTCAACATCATTTTTATCAAACTGGGTTACTGGGTGATTTCCTTCTGGATCACAATAAATTGGCGAAAAATCTGTAATCTTAGTTGGTGAAATTACAACGCCCCCAGCATGCTTACCTGCATTTCTAGTTACACCTTCTAATTGACGTGCGATATCAATTAATGATTTAATTTCTTCATTATTATCGTATAACTCCTGAAGTTGAGGCTCAACTTCAAAAGCTTTAACCAATGTCATTCCCGGATCTAAGGGAATTAATTTGGAAATCCGATCAACAAAGCCATAAGGATGTCCAAGTACTCGGCCAACATCCCTGATTACTGCTTTAGCCGCCATAGTTCCAAAAGTAATAATCTGAGAGACTGCATCACGACCATACATATCAGCAACATGATCAATTACTAGATCTCGCTTTTCCATACAAAAGTCGACATCAAAATCAGGCATTGAAACACGTTCAGGATTCAAAAATCGTTCAAAAAGTAAGTCAAACGCCAATGGGTCTAAATCGGTAATTTTTAAAGCATACGCAACTAGTGAACCCGCACCTGAACCACGCCCAGGTCCCACGGGAATATCATTATCTTTCGACCATTGAATAAATTCCATAACAATTAGAAAGTATCCAGGAAAACCCATCTGATTAATAACCGTTAATTCTGTTTCTAAACGCTCATCATATTCAGGTCTTCTTTGTTTTCTAACTTCTGGATCGGGAAATAAAAACTCAAGTCTTTCTTCTAAACCTTCACGCGATTTATGCACCAAAAAATCTTCGGTCGACATATCACCAGTAGGAAATTTAGGTAAAAAATATTCACCTAACCGGATGGTTACATTACAGCGCTTTGCTATTTCAACACTATTTTCAAGCGCTTCTGGTATATCAGAGAATAGTTCACACATTTCCTGTTCAGATCGTAAATATTGCTCTGCTGAGTAATTTTTAGGTCGGGAAGGATCTTCAAGTGTATTCCCATCATGAATAGCAACACGAATTTCATGAGCCTCAAAATCTGAAGCTTTTAAAAAACGAACATCATTAGAAGCAACCACGGGTAATTGATACTGTTCAGCCAATCTTACTGCACTATGAATAAATAGCTCTTCATTGATTCGTTTAGTCCGTACTAGCTCAAAATAAAAATGCTCATTAAAATTTTCAAGGTAAAAATTAATAGCATGCTCAATAATAGTTTGATTATTGCGAACGATACCGATACCAATATCACTTTCTCGTCCAGCTAATACAATTAACCCTTCTCGATGCTCAATTAACCACTCATTATCAACAACAGGCAAATCTCCAATGTATCCTCGCTGATAAGCTTTAGAAATCAATAAAGTAAGATTTTGATATCCCTGATTATTAGCTGCTAACAGAGTTAGATGATAAATATCATCAGGCAATTGAGAACTTCTAATAGCGAGATCTGCACCAATGATAGGTTTAATACCTTTTGACATTGCTGAGCCGTAAAACTTAACCAGTCCACAAAGATTAGTAAAATCAGTGATTGCAAATGCAGGCATCTGCAACTTGCTCATTTCATTTACTAATGCACCTACCTTAGCAATTCCATCAATCATAGAGAAATCACTATGTAAATGAAGATGAATAAATTTTGGTTCTGCCATAATTACCAGAAATGAAGCGATAAAATTAGCTTTGAATTATAACACAAGCAAGAAGAATATTCTTATTCTCTTTACCTACATGAACTTACAACAAAATGTAAAAGAAATAAAAATTCTTGATGTAAAAAACCAACCAGAGTACATTTAAAGTTAGCACAATTAATCTAAAAAAGTGCAAAACTATTTACGACGTAGTCCCTCTGTAGTTGCTACTTTTATAACGATTTTCATCAACTCTTCATCACTGGTATTAGCTAAGCCAAATTCAGCCAGCATGGTTGATAAACCGACAGATTCGCAGAAATTATATACAGTTTCAATCATATCTGAATTACTATCGATTAACATTACCAATGTACCTATCGCTACTGTTTCTCCAGCCAATAATCATGCGTTGTTTCTGATACAGTAAAGCCATTATGAATGGCATGAGCAGCAGGCATTCGCCACATTTAAAGCTTCTAAAATATAAGAATAAAATTTGAACATACACTAAACATATCGTCTCCAATCAAGGAGAAAATATATTTGTTGATATAAATATAAAACAAGCTTTAACATTCAATTTACCAAATAGAATGTTAGAAAAATGAGGAATACGCTACATTTTTACTTAATAAAAATGGACTATTATTGACAACACATTAACAAGAGATGAATAAATTCCCACCATTTTTAGTGATGGGAAAATAATTAAAATTATATTTTTTTAAATAGGACCGAACCATTGGTTCCGCCAAAACCAAAAGAGTTACAAAGTGCATATTCTAAATTTTTAACCTGACGCGCTGTATGAGGAACATAATCAAGATCACATCCCTCACCAGGATTATCAAGATTAATTGTCGGCGGAACAGCTTGATCACGTAATGCTAGGACAGTGAAAATTGACTCAACTGCACCAGCTGCACCCAATAAATGCCCTATCATAGATTTAGTTGAACTCACCATCACTTTGCTAGCATTTTCTTTAAAAATACTTTTTACCGCTTGGGTTTCAGCCTTATCACCAGCGGGGGTCGATGTACCATGAGCATTAATATAACCAACCTGTTCTGGAGCAATACCTGCATCACGAAGTGCACATTTCATTGCTAAGGCCGCACCACTACCATCGGCTGGAGGCGAAGTCATATGATAAGCATCACCACTCATACCAAATCCAACTAGTTCAGCGTAAATCTTAGCTCCGCGTTTTTTGGCATGTTCATATTCTTCTAAGAACATGATTCCTGCACCATCACCCAACACAAAACCATCACGGTCTTTATCCCAAGGACGGCTTGCTGCTTTAGGATTGTCGTTATTAGTTGATAAAGCACGAGCTGCACCAAAACCACCGATACCCAATGGGGTACTCGCTTTTTCGCCACCACCCGCTAACATCGCATCTGCATCACCATAAGCAATCATGCGTGCAGCATGACCAATATTATGAACACCTGAAGAACAAGCTGTTGCAATAGTAATACTCGGTCCTTTTAATCCATAAATAATAGATAAGTGGCCTGCAATCATATTAACAATTGTTGATGGTACAAAAAACGGGCTAATTTTGCGTGGTCCACCATTTACTAATGCACTGTGGTTTTCTTCAATCAACCCAAGCCCACCAATACCAGAACCTATAGCACAACCGATTCGTTCTGCGTTTTCATTCGTGATTTCAATGCCTGCATCTTGCATTGCCTGCATACCTGCAGCAATGCCATATTGGATAAAATAATCCATTTTACGTGCATCTTTGCGTGAAATATTATAATCTTCGCCATTAAAGTTTTTAACCATCGCTGCGAAGCGCGTTGCGAAAGGGGCTGTATCAAAGTGCTCTATGAGTTCAACACCACTTTGCCCAGCTAATAAAGCTTGCCAAGTGGATTCAACTGTATTACCTACAGGAGATATCATGCCCATTCCAGTAACAACAACTCTGCGTTTAGACACATTGCCCTCCAGGAAAGGATTGAAATGAAATTTGAATCATTGAAAAATTTTATTTTGAGTTTTCTAAAGATTTATACCGACTTATTTTTAATTTAATAATTAAAGATATAAATACAAACTAGGCGATCATTTGACCGCCTATCATAAAAACTCTACTAACCTTATTGATTTGCAGTAATATAATCAATTGCAGATTGAACAGTTGTAATTTTTTCAGCTTCTTCGTCAGGAATTTCAGTATCAAATTCTTCCTCTAAAGCCATAACTAATTCAACTGTATCAAGAGAGTCAGCGCCAAGATCTTCAATGAAAGAAGATTCGTTTTTAACTTCTTCCCCTTTTACACCAAGTTGCTCAACAATAATTTTCTTAACTCGCTCTTCAATAGTGCTCATACTCTTTTTTTTCCTATAAAAATCGCCGAAAGTGGCGGTGAATGTAAGTTTATAAAATGTTGAAAAAGATGCCAATCATTTTCCAACCCAATTGCTTAGTTTTTGTTCAAAACGTTAAAATAATGGCTCATTTTACACTATTCTAACCAATTACACCATATACATGCCACCATTGACATGTAAAGTTTCACCAGTAATATAAGATGCTTCATCTGATACTAAAAATGCTACTGCATTAGCTATTTCTGTTGGTTCACCTAATCGTCCAGCAGGAACTTGTGCTAATGTTAAAGATTTTTGTTCATCGGTTAATGCATTGGTCATATCAGTTGCGATAAAACCAGGTGCAACCACGTTAACAGTAATACCTCGTGATGCAACTTCACGTGCTAATGATTTACTAAAACCAATTAATCCAGCTTTAGCTGCAGCATAGTTAGCTTGGCCCGCATTTCCCATTGTGCCTACTACTGAGCCAATGGTTACAATTCTTCCATAGCGTTTTTTCATCATTGTGCGCAATAATGCTTTAGATAAGCGAAAAACAGATGTTAAATTTGTATTCAAAATATCTTGCCATTCGTCTTCTTTCATTCGCATTAATAAATTATCACGAGTAATACCTGCGTTATTAACCAAAATATCAATATCACCAAATTCAGCCTTAATTGCACCAATAACTGACTCAATTGATGTTTGATCTGTCACATTTAAAGCAAGACCTTTACCATTTGCTCCTAAGTAATGGCTAATAGCTTCAGCACCTTTTTCTGTTGTTGCCGTACCAATAACAGTTGCGCCACAAGCAACTAATTTTTCTGCAATTGCTTTACCAATTCCACGACTTGCTCCCGTAACTAAAGCAATTTTTCCTGATAGGTTCATAACCACCTCTTTTACCATTTTACTTTGTGTTTTCTAATGCCGTTTCTAATGATACTTTATCATTAACCACAAGACCAGAAAGTGTATCAACAATACGTTTAGTTAATCCCGTTAACACTTTCCCAGGGCCCATTTCGATTAAAAGTTTTACATCTTGTTTTGCCATATATTCAACAGTTTCAGTCCAACGTACAGGGCTGTAAAGCTGAGCAATTAATGCAGTTTTAATTTTTTCTGCAGATGTTTCAACTTTAACGTCGACATTATTGATAACAGCAAACTTTGGTGTATTAAATTCAATATCATTTAATGTAGTCGCTAATTTGTCAGCTGCTGGCTTCATTAACGCACAATGTGATGGTACGCTAACAGAAAGCGGTAATGCACGCTTAGCACCCGCATCTTTACATAGTGAGCCTGCACGTTCAACAGCTTCCTTATTACCAGCAATAACTACTTGACCAGGTGAATTAAAATTCACTGGCGCAACAATCTGCCCTTGAGCCGCTTGTTCACATGCTTTGCTAATTGATTCGTTATCTAATCCAATAATAGCGTACATTGCACCTGTGCCGCTTGGCACGGCTTCTTGCATTAATTTTCCGCGTAATTCGACTAATTTAATCGCATCTTTAAACTCAATCACGCCTGCACAAACTAAAGCAGAATATTCGCCTAAACTATGACCAGCCATAAAATCAGGTTGAGTACCATTAACACTTTGCCAGACTCTAAATATTGCAACAGATGAAGCAAGTAGTGCTGGTTGTGTCTGCCATGTTTTATTTAGTTCTTCAACTGGGCCTTTTTGTACTAAATCCCACAAATCATAACCTAACACATCAGAAGCTTCATCAAATGTTGATTTGACAATCGGAAAATTATCAGCAAGATCTTTTAACATACCGACAGCTTGAGAGCCTTGTCCTGGAAATACCATTGCAAATTTGGTCATTCTTAAATCCTTGATCATTAAAAATACTTCATAAACTAAAATCTAACTAGTGCAGATCCCCAAACAAATCCGCCACCAAAGGCTTCTAATAAAATTAGATGACCTCGTTGAATTCGTCCATCTCTTACACCAGTATCTAAAGCACAAGGCACAGAAGCAGCAGAAGTATTGCCCTGCTTATCTAATGTGACAATAACTTTATTCATATCCATATCTAAGCGTTTTGCGGTTGCAGAAATAATTCTTAAATTAGCTTGATGCGGAACTAACCAATCTAAATCTGCTTTATTGAGCGTGTTTTCAGTTAAAAGCTCGTCAACCAAATTTGATAGCTCTTTAACTGCCACTTTAAACACTTCATTGCCATGCATTGTCATATAAACAGGATCATTCATATTACGGCGATCAACATATGGATATTTTAATAAATCACCATAACGACCATCAGCATGGAGATGCGAAGCAATAATACCAGGTTCTTCTGATGCACCGACAACAACCGCTCCTGCACCATCCCCAAAAATGATAATGGTGCCTCGATCATTTGGATCAACACCACGGGTTAACATGTCAGAACCAACAACTAAAGCATTTTTAATTGCACCACTTTTAACATATTTGTCAGCAATATCAAGCGCATAAATAAACCCAGAACAAGCAGCTGACACGTCAAAAGCAACGACATCACCAATACCTAATTTAGCTTGTAATTCTGTTGCAGAACTTGGAAATGCATTGCCCGAAGTTGCTGTTGCAACAATAATCATACCTATTTCTTCTTTATCGATATTGGCCATTTCAATTGCATTTATAGCAGCTTCATAAGCCATGCTCGTTACTGTTTCATCTGGCTCTGCGATACGTCTTTCTTTAATACCAGTACGCGTTGTGATCCATTCATCACTGGTATCAACCATTTTTTCAAGATCTGCATTAGTTCTTATCTGTTTTGGAAGATAACTCCCAGTTCCTAATATCTTTGTATACATCTAATTATTCGCTCTTGGGTAGTGCGGAAGAAAGGCTCGTTGCAATCTTCTCAGGTATATTTGTTTGTATAGCCAAAATAGCTTGTTCTATTGCTGCATAAAATGATTTTTGATTGGCACTACCGTGACTTTTAATCACAATACTTCGAAGTCCAAGCAAGCAAGCGCCATTATATCGTCCGGGATCTAAATAACCAAAATTTTTTGCAATTTTCCTTTGTAGCCATTTACTCAATAATTTCAATAATAGTGAATGATGACCTAACGATAATTTAAAAGAAGACATAAAAATTTTTATTAAACCTTCTACTGTTTTTAACGTTACATTACCCACAAAACCATCACAAACAAGTACATCGGTTTTACCCGTTAAAAGTTCGTTACCTTCTAAATAACCGATATAATTAATTTTGTTATTTGATTTCAAAATAGCAGAAGCCGCACGAATTTTATCCAAACCTTTAATGTCTTCTTCACCAATATTAAGTAATGCAACACGAGGATATTCAATATTAAGCACTGTTTTAGCTAAAATTTCACCCATTATCGCAAACTGAACTAACATATCACTATCACACTCAGCATTAGCTCCTAAATCCAATACTACTGTATTTTGATTGTTTAATGCTGGAACTATAGCGACGAGTGCAGGACGATCTATACCCGTCAATGAATGCAAAAGTAGTTTTGACAGCCCCATTAACGCACCAGTATTACCGGCACTTACACATGCTTGAGCTTTATTATCTTTAACTAGTTCAAGCGCAATTCTCATAGAAGATCCTTGACTATGACGAATTGCATAAGAAGGTTTCATATCATTAGCTATTACTGATGTCGATTCTATCAACATTAATCGACCTTCTTGTTGGTATTGAGTAATTAACTTTGCTTTTTCTTTAGGCAAAAAAAGATTGATTTCTGTTAGACACCCTACCAGAAAAATTGAAAGAGTTGGATAATTATTTAGTGCTTGTATTGCAGCAGGAACAACAATACGAGGACCGAAGTCCCCGCTCATAGCATCTAACGCAATGGTTAGATTATCCAAAATGTCACCTGAGGATTTCTAATTACTAAATAATTATTTAGAAATCACTTTACGACCACGATAATAACCATCAGCGGTTACGTGATGACGCAAATGTGTTTTACCTGATTCATCAACTGAGATATTAGCAACAGTTAATGCATCATGAGAACGACGCATACCACGTTTTGCACGAGTTTTACGATTCTGTTGAACAGCCATGGATTTACCCCTTATTCTTTAAACTAACTAAAATTGCAAATGGATTTGTTTTTTCATTCTCAGTAGGAATTTCACCAAATACCATATCTGCCTCTGACACTTCGCAGTGTTTACTATCATGTACCGGCGCAATTGGTAACGAGAGAATAATTTCGTCCTCAAGTAACGCTAATATATCTACTTCACCAAACTCGTTCATCAAAACGGGTTCATAATGTTCCGGTAGCGTCTCTGCTTGAGCATCGCTCTTAACAGGACTAAATTTATTCGTCACATGAACTTCAGTGACAAAAGGTTTAAAACAACGTTGACAAGTTTGTTCTAACGTTAATTTTGCATCAATATTGATAATGCAGAGTTTTTGTTCATCATAATAAAAAGACAAACTACACTCAATATCACTTTTTGGGCTATCAACCCTATTTACCGCTTGAAGTGGATAATATCCAATATAATCAAGTCGTTTTTGTGCCGATTTAATCGGATCAATAGTAAATGGTAATTTATTTTGCATAAGATATGCATACTACCTTAAAAAAATTTTTTTAGTGTAGTTAAAAACTACACAATGCCATAAGGCGCGCATATTACCTTTAAATCAAGGTTTCGTCAATGGGATCACACAATATAATTTGTTTTAGTTGTTGATTATTACTTTAATATTCATTTTGTTAATGATTATTTTTTTCTTGCAAAGTTTTTTCAGAAAACACCCATATTTCAGTATAAAAGTTGTCATTTTGGTCTTTTCATTTATTATGATAATCGACACAAACTATCTTTCATAATCGCTCGAAAATCATCAAAAGTTCTGCTATCTAATAAACGTTTGGTAGACTTTTCTTTGACAAAGTTTACAAACAAATTATATATTCGCATAGCATCTTCATATTCATCTTTGCTAATTGCTAATAAAAAAATAACATGCGCAACTTCATTTTTATCCCAAACAATACCTTGTGGTGCTAAAATAGTCGTAACTACAGTTTTTTTTGCCAACAATCCAACTGAATGAGGAATAGCAATATTTTCACCTAATAATGTAGAGACTATTTCTTCCCGCTCAACAAGTGATGGATAAAAATCACCACCAACATATCCTGATTGTTCAAGCCTTACACAAATACTTTTAAAAATTTCTTTTTGTGTCATTGGCTTATCAATAATAATAAAGAACTTTTCATCAAAAAAACGTTCAATAATATAAGGCATTTTTCGGTCAACCATTGCCAATCGCCCTAATTGTTCAAGCTGATAAGCTGTCGGAAATGGTGCTATTTTGACAATTTGTTTGTCTTTTTCGGTTAAGCGAACAGTTGATACAACAAAATCCTCTTCTATTTGTGTTAATTGCTCATACTCTCGATAGGAAAGTGTACGATTAATTTGGATATGCGGAAAATCTCTCTTAATTTTTGATTCAACCATACGCAAAGTTGAGTTACTGAGCTCACTAACTAATAGAATTTGTGCAAATCTTTCATGCCCTGCACTATAATTTCGCTCCAATGCTACACCAATATGTAAGGCTAAATAACTTATTTCATCCTCTGTCATTTTTGATTCAGTGTATTTTTCTGTATTAGTTAACGCAGAAAGCGTAATATCATAAGCAAATGGATAATATTGTTTAATTTCATGCAATAAAGGATTGGTTGTTCTTATTTGATATTTTATCCTAGATAACATTGATGACGTATGAATCAGCATATCTTGGCGTAATTTAGTATCATCCCATAAATTATAGTGATATGTATCATTAATATAAGATAATATATGCTCAACTAACGCCAAACTTTTTGCTTGATTTGGGGATTCTGTTATTATTCGAGAAATAATTTGTACACACAGATAATTAAATTCCGCATCACAAAGTACACTGCCTAAAAAATATGAAAACTCTTCTGAAATTTCACGTGCAGCACTAATAACTGTTGTATTAATTTGATCAACTTGATATTCAAGCAGCTCATAACCTTGAGTAATACGAGTAATAGATACAGCGCAACTGTAAAGCAAATATCCCTGTCCTTCAGCATTTAACTTTAGTTCAAAACGTTCAAGTTGGTTTTGTAAAATCTTTTCAAGATAATCTAAATCAATATCATTTAATATTGTCTGACGAAGCCTGTTTACGTTTATAGTATCTTCTGCCATATGACGTTGCCACAATATATCAGTTAAACATGCTCGAATTGATGACTCCTCTCCAACTAAGTACATCCCATAATAAGGACGATTTTCAAGAGATAAATTGTACTTATCTAAATATTGTTTAACCTCGATAACATCATTTTGTAAAGTACTGCGACTTAAAAACCACTCATCAGCTATATCATCCAATTTCACAGAAATGGACTGTGTTAAAAAAGCAATCAATAAAGCCGAAACCCTTTCTTTACTAGTTCTTGGTACTTGCTCAATTGCTTGAGTAATAGGCAATTGAGCATAACTGACTGGATCGGTTACTACAAGTTGATATCCTACATTTTTAGTATAATCAACTTGAGCACCATAACTACGTAAAACATCGTTAAGTGCTGAAACATCAGTACGAATTGTGCGAGTAGATACTGAAAAGCGATTAGCTAACTCTTGCTGAGGTAGTGTCTCTTTTTTTATAGTATCAAATAAATACGCTAATCGCTGATAAGAGAAAAGCACTTTAGATGACATCATTTATCCTACTAGTTTTTGTGTGATAGCTAAAAGTTGTTTGACATCATTGGTTCGCGTTGCACCAGTCGCTTTGTCAATAATAGAACTATAGATGTGTGGAATAATTTTTTTTACACCTGCATCTAAGGCAATTTTTAAAATTGCTTCATAATTATCTAAATCAATTCCACCTGTCGGCTCAAGATAGAAATCGTACTCAGCACAACACTTAGCCACATACTCAAATTCATCTTTATGTTTTAGACCTCCCATAGGAAAATATTTTATTGAACTGCCGCCCATATCTTTCAGTAAAGCGATAGCTGTTTCCACTGGAATAACTCCTGCTGGCGAATTTGAGCTTAAAGGTCCAGTTGCAATATTAACTAAACCAACTTTACCTGTCGGCGAAACTAAACCATTAATGATTGTTTGTTTTTGTCCTAACAATGCTCGGCTAGTCGCAACACCCGTGAAAACTTGGTTAATATGCTGTGGTTGAAGTACCGCTGAAATTTCAGACACCATAGTTGACTGATTTGGATCACCTGCACCAAGCCCCACAGAAATAGCATTATCGATAGCTGCAGCGTATTTTTGCATATCCTCAATCGCCGATTCATTATCTGAATAGTTTTTAGATAAGATACCAACAACTACATGACTTTGTGCCGCTTCATAAATCTCTTTTGCATTATCGATTGAATTTGCTAAAACATTTAAACAAACACGATCATTATAATAATTTGGAGTCAGTTGCATTATTTTGCTCCTTGAATAATATTTTTGATTTTGTTGTAAATAATATCGAGTTGGGCTGATGTTACACTACGCACATCGGCATCAACTTTACCTTCATTGGCTTTATATTCTCTGAAATACACTGCTATTTCGCCTTTTTTCATCAGGTCAACTATCTCAATTGCAGATTTACCTATTACACTTGCATCAAACGTTATTTCTGCACGCGCAATATCACGTCCTGCGCCATCCCAAACGACTCTGGCTGATACTCCATCAAGTGTATTTAGGCTTTCAATAAATGGCGTCATTTTAGTCACCATTTGCTGTCCTGTTTCAGTCTTTTTATCAGTAATATAAAGTTCAATAGCTTTTGTTAATCCTAAAATACCTTCTTTTCCTACTTTCATTGGTCGGCCAATACCTTGTGATTGTAGTTTTAACCATTCCACCGCCTGATGACGACCAATAACCAAACCACTAGTTGGCCCTTCGATTGCTTTAGCACCACTATAAACAACCAAATCTGCGCCTTGCTGATAATAAGTTTGTAAATCTTCTTCTGCCGCTGCATCAACAATTAATGGGACATTATGTTTTTTTGCAATTGCTGCTGTTTGTGCAACCGACAACATACTTTTTTGTACACAATGATGTGACTTAATATATAAAATTGCGGCAGTATCTGGATTAATTAGTGATTCAATATGCTCAGGCTTACACTCGTTGGCATAACCAGCTTCAACAATAATCCCTCCACCTAAAGAAACCATTGTGCCAATTGGTGCACCAAAATTAACATTATGACCTTTAGGAACAATGATTTCACGGGGGACATATTTGTCAGATGAATGTAAATTAAATAATAAATCGCGATCATCCTTAATAATTAATCCAGCAACAGCTTGGGCAATACCAGCAGAAGCACATGATACTACCACCGCATTTTCAACATTAAGCAATTTAGCAATATATTGGCCTGTTTTATCAACCAAATCTTTAATTTCAAAATATTCATTTAGCCCATGGGATACAGTATCGACCACTTCAGGCCTTGGCGTTGAAACACCTAAAATTGTCATTCGTCCTGATGCATTAATTACCTTTTTTAGGTTATATTTACTGTAAACATCTTTTTCAGTTTGAGATTCTGAGCTCATTTTTACTACCTTCTTCTGTTATTTCAATTCGTATCAAATGGTTTTTCTCATCAGCAACAATAGAGGCTAGAGGAACAAATTGCTCATCACTTTGTCTAACTTCACCTTCTGAATCTAATAATGAAACTGTTTGCTGTCTAATATCAAAAATAGTCAAATCTGCATCATAACCAACCGATAAAACACCTTTATTTTTAAGTTGCAAAACTTGTGCCACATTTTTCGTCACACTATCAATGATTCTTTTTCGACTATAACCAAGACAGATAAACTTTGTCATCACATTAGCCAAGCTAAAAACTGGTCCCTGTAAACGATTTTTAGAATAAATATCAGAGCTAATAGTATTAGGATAAATATCTAAGCATTTAGCTCGTTCTGCTACTGAAAAACTAAAACTTTCACCACCATGACCGACATCCAATATCACACCACGTTCAATTGCTCGTTTAATTGAACCACGCAGTTTATTTTGTTTATCAAAGATTTGATTGGGTTTACCATTAAAACAATGTGTAATAATGTCACCTTTTGTTAACAAATCAGCAATTTCATCAAGCTCTGGAGGATTATTGCCAACATGGATCATTAAAGGTAAACCACTCTTTCTTTGCATTTCTTTAGCTTTAATTAAGGGTAAAATGCCATTTTCACCTACTACACTACGGCTCATTCGCACTTTGATCCCAATAATAAAATCGGGATACTTAGCTAATGCCTCATCAAATAAGGGTACATCAATATCTTGTATATCGGCGAGTTCACTTTGCCTTAATAACCCGATTTTAGAAATATTTAAAAAAGAGTAAACATGTGTACTTGCTTGCTGAGCTAATTGATAAAACTCATCTACATCGATAGCTCCAATGCTACCAGCATCAACAACCGCAGTAACACCAGCTTTAACGCCGATCAAATCAGGCTCATCATGATAAATAGGTGAATGAGCAAAACAATGGGTGTGTGAATCAATCCATCCGGCACTGATATAGTGCTTATTTTGTAGATCTAAGACACGCTCAGATTGGTCTGTAATAGAACTAGCAATCGCAACAATCTTTCCATGATGAATAGCAATATCTGTTACTGATTCATCAATTTGTTTGGCATTTTTTATAATTAAATCATACATAATTTATTCCGAATCCCCTCTTTGCAATTTAATAAATTACAGAGGGGAATAACTAATATTATAAAATTGGAAATATACCACCAAAAATCATAGCACCTAAAATAGCTCCACCTGTGATTGGTTTTTTCCATACATAAAAAAGTAGCGCCCCCAATAATGAACCGGTACCAATAGGAATTGAAGCAACCATCGCAGATAAAATAATCATAGGACCAAGAAATCGTCCTGATGCATTACCTGCCCCCATCATGACATCAGCACCAAAAGTCGAACCACCACCACTATTGACAGTGAATTTACGGATAATAATAATAATTAAGCCTATAAGCACACCTAATATCAATCCAGTTGCTAACGCTGCAAAAAAATTTTCAATAGGTAAAGTATAGCCGCCAGCTAGCAGTAACGCAGGTACACCAAGCCCAATACCTGTTTGCAATGCACCACCGATATCTAAAATGCCGACCAAGGAACCCTCAATAACACGAGCAAATAAAAAACTAGCACCAAAAGCCGCAACAGCGCCATAATCGCCAGTGGTCATTCCTGATTTGAGCATAGCAACAAATGCAATTTCATTAAATGCACCAATACCGTACACATAGAATGTATGCGTTCCAGCAAAAATACCGGCAGATAATAGCCCACAAATAATAGGGAAAGACCAATCGGCATACCAAAAACTTTTATTGACCATTGTTTGTGTATTCATAATGTGTCCCTATATTATTTAAACCAATAAGATAAACCATCTCTAAACGAGTTAATCATCTTCAAATCAAAACCACGGAAATATCCACTCATAACAAATAAAATAATGACAGCAACTAACATAATTTTCATCACACGGTTCCAGCCACTATCATCTACACCTTTGCCAATCAATATACCCAACACCAACCCTGGTACTGCATTGCCCATAATTAACTGTGCAAGCCCACCAAATAACGTTCCCCAAAATCCACTACGACGCCCTGCATCTAGAGCGGCTAACCAGAAAATAACAGGCATAACCGTTGCAACTAACAAGTTAGCGGCAGGAACAAGAACCTTCGTTGCAGTAATTTTTAGCGAATCAGGAATAACTGAAGTGGTTGTATTTAAAAATAACACCACAATCATCCCAATAAATGCACAAGCAAATGCCATTTTTTTAGGATCATGTAAGGTTTCTGCAAGATTACGATTTTTTATCATCAATAAAGCTCCACCCCAGTTAGGGATGATGCGATGATCAACGTCTTGAGTAAAAGAACCAGCAGCAACCGATGAAGCCCACGCATTAAAAAAAAACCCTAAACCAAATGAAAAGTGCGCTGCAGGATCACCTTCACAAGAATTAAGTTCACCTAATGTCCGAAACGCACCCATCCCTTGATAAGTTGGCGCATGAAACATTCGAGCAGCTCCCGCACCGACCCCAAAACCACAAAGTCCGCCGATAATAATAGACTTGAATGCAATAATTAAAATTTCCATAACTTCCCTTTTACGTTATGTTATTTTGAAGTAAACTTAATATCATTTAAATCAATAAAAATTACGTTAACAGATACATCAAGCGTGATTTCATAAAATGTCTTTTTCCTTGGCAAAAAGATAAACAAAAAACGTTCTGTTGTTATCTTTTCTATTGCTGATACAACTTGAATATCAATTGGTTCTATTCGCAACATAATATTATTAATGTTTTTGAGTACTTCTTTCTGAACCTGACTTAAAGCTATAGCAAAAGCTCGCTGCTTAGAATCACCATGACCTTTTACTCTAACAAGTTTCTGTTCTGTTTTTTTCATTCTTATTTACCGTTTATGAACGTGGATATTTTTTTAGAAATGCTTTTGCTACACGTTGTCCTAATTCTTCCGTGTCCATGAAACCAAAACCAAGAACTTTACAGCCGTCATTAATAGCTGTTTCACCTTCCTCAATTGATCGCATACCATGGCGTTGTGAATAGCCATATTTATTTTGTGCAGTAATAGCACCAGCTCCACCACTACCACAAAATGAAAGGCCCAAATCGGCATTTTCTTTATTCATTACATCACCTAATTTCATATCTGCTGCCATACCTGGAATGACGATTGCACGACAACCTTCTACTGAGTTAATTCCCTCCGCAATTTTTTGCCCTTTTCCCATTCTATCGCCGATAACAATGACTACTTCTGCCATAATATTTCTCCTATTAATTATTGTTTTTTACTTGTCTAGTAATCGTTTAATTTGCTTTAGCTACTTCATAATGAACTGCCAATAAATATGCTTCTTCTATCGGTAAATTATCAAATAAGTTTATTGTTTTTCTTGCCAGTTCTAAAGATTCTTCTGAAAGTTCATCAAATAACCCAGGGTCGACTTCAGGTAATGTTTCTAATGTTTTGGCCCTTTCAACCATAGCTTTTACATGTGAAAATAACATCGCTTTTTGAACATCATTTTGTATGATTTGATGCTGTACTAACCAACTATTGATGATCGTAATGGTTTGTTCAATAACTAACTCTGGTTCTAAATTATCCTCGATCATTCGAAATTTTATTGGGTTCATAGCTAATACATATCTCTTATTGTTTTTTGAATTGGATAGAATAAGCGTAAATCAATCAAGGCTTAATGTGGATAGAGAATTTTTCCGTCTGCAAGAGGAAATTTATTATAAAGTTTGCTAAATACAGCAATAAGCAAGAATTGTTACTCTTGATACAACTATTTATTGATTAAATCTATGTTCAATTTTGTGATTTAGATCATAAAACCCGACCTTCACAAATACATTTAAAAATACAATTTCTATAATTTGATTAATTAGATAATACTGTCATTTATACATTGAGGATAATATTCAAACATTGTAAAAAATAGATAAAAATTAAAAAATTAGTTTATTTTTCCAAAAATGCTCAGGTTTGCTATTGATTTTATTTGATTTTTTAATGTTTAAAAAATTAATCTTTTTATACTTAGCTATTTATATTATGAAGACTATGAGCAAATTGTGCAAAATTAACTTAAGCTTTAAAATCCACTTTAGACATCCACTCTGTAGAAAACAGCGCATAGCTTTCTTCTATTTTCTCTTGTGAAAGGTAAAGACGATTCATTACAACATACATGCCTATACTTTTTATATTTATGACTTTTAGTCATCATATAAAAAAATAGCACGCTATGCGTGCTATTTATGAATCAAATCTATAATGAGACTATTGATTTTCTTCAGCTGAATTTAGTAACTCAGCTAAATTAGCTGTAGCTTCTTCAGCTGAAATTGTTGTTTGAATCTCATCAGTCGATGGCATTGCTCGTTTACGTAAACGTTCCTTATGGTAAGCATAACCTGTACCAGCTGGAATTAATCGACCAACAATTACGTTTTCTTTTAAGCCACGTAATTCGTCATTTTTACCAGCTACCGCTGCCTCTGTTAAGACGCGAGTCGTTTCTTGGAACGAAGCTGCAGAAATAAACGATTCAGTCGTTAATGATGCTTTGGTAATACCAAGTAGATCGTGTAAATAAACAATCGGTTCTTTACCTTGAGCCTCAAGTTCACGGTTGATAATCTTCAAGCGTGAAACTTCAAGTTGTTCGCCTTCAAGCAAGCGAGAGCCACCAGGATGGATAACTGTTGCTTTACGTAACATTTGGCGCACAATAACTTCAATGTGTTTATCGTTAATTTTTACACCTTGTAGACGATAAACTTCTTGAACCTCGTTTACAATATAACGTGTTACAGCATTAACACCACGTAGACGTAAAATGTCATGAGCCGATTCAGGTCCATCAGAAATTACATCTCCACGACCAACTTGTTCACCTTCAAATACGTTAAGTTGACGCCATTTTGGAATCATTTCCTCATATGGTTCACTACCATCTAACGGAGTGATAATTAAACGACGTTTACCTTTCGTTTCTTTACCAAATGAAATGATACCATCAATTTCAGCTAAAATAGCAGGCTCTTTTGGTTTACGAGCTTCAAATAGGTCAGCAACACGTGGTAAACCACCGGTGATATCTTTGGTACCAACAGATGCTTGTGGAATACGAGCAAGTGTGTCACCAATATTGATTTCTGCACCATCCTCTAACTGTACTAACGCTTTACCTGGTAAAAAGTATTGTGCAAGCATTTCTGTACCAGTAAGATAAATATCTTTACCTTCAGCATCAACAATTTTAATTGCTGGACGTAAATCTTTACCCACCCCAGTTCGTTCAGCTACGTCTAATATCACAATAGATGATAAACCAGTTAACTCATCAGTTTGGCGAGTAATAGTTTGTCCATCAACCATATCAACAAAACGAACAAAACCTTTTGCTTCTGAAATAACTGGCATTGTATGCGGATCCCAGTTAGCAACGGTTTCACCCGCATCAACTGTTACACCATCACCTTTACTTAAAATCGAACCATAAGGAACTTTATAGGTTTCTTTCATTCGACCTAATTCATCAATAATCGTTAATTCTGCATTACGCGAAGTAATAACTAATTTCTTATCTGGGTTAGTTACAAATTTAGCATTAGTTAATTTAATACTACCTTTGTTTTTAACTTGCACACTTGATTCAGCAGCAGCACGCGACGCCGCACCACCGATATGGAACGTACGCATGGTTAACTGAGTACCTGGTTCACCAATTGACTGCGCAGCAATAACGCCGATGGCTTCACCTTTATTAACCAAATGACCTCGAGCCAAATCTCGTCCATAACATTTTGCACAAACACCAAAATCAGTATCACACGAAACGACTGAACGTACTTTAACGCTATCTACCGATTCAGCTTCAAGTAAGTCACATTTACTTTCATCAAGTAAAGTATTACGTGGAATTAAGATATCTGCACTACCAGGTTTTAATACATCTTCAGCTGTGACTCGACCTAATACACGCTCACGAAGTGGTTCTTTAACATCACCACCTTCAATAACTGGTGTCATGACCACACCTTCTAAGGTGCCACAGTCGTCTTCGATTACCACTAGATCTTGTGCAACGTCAACTAAACGTCGAGTTAAATAACCTGAGTTTGCTGTTTTTAATGCAGTATCGGCAAGACCTTTACGCGCACCATGAGTAGAAATAAAGTATTGAAGTACGTTTAATCCTTCACGGAAATTCGCTGTGATAGGTGTTTCGATAATCGAACCATCTGGTTTTGCCATCAAACCACGCATACCAGCAAGCTGACGAATCTGTGCAGCAGAACCACGTGCACCTGAGTCAGCCATCATGTAAATACTATTGAAAGAAGATTGAACTTCCTCTTCACCTTCACGGTTAATGACTTTTTCAGTTGATAAGTTATCCATCATGGCTTTAGCAACACGTTCATTAGCAGCTGCCCAAATATCGATAACTTTATTATAACGTTCACCAGCAGTTACTAAGCCTGATTGGAATTGCTCTTGAATTTCAGCAACTTCAATTTCAGCTTCATTGATGATTTGTGATTTCTTAGCTGGAATCTCCATATCATCAATACCAACAGATACCCCTGAACGTGCTGCATAAGCAAATCCAGTGTACATAATTTGGTCGGCTAAAATTACCGTATCTTTCATACCTAATTGGCGATAACAAATATTTAAAATCTTAGAAATCGCTTTTTTACCAAGAGGTTGATTAATAACAGAGAAGTTCATTCCTTTTGGCATAATTAACCATAAAATTGCACGACCGACAGTTGTATCAACAATCGAGGTAGTATCTTCCCACTCACCTACACTATTTCGTTGGCTTTCAGTAATACGAACTTTAACTTTAGCATGTAATTCAACTAGACCTAAACGGTATAGCTTTTCAGCTTCTTTAGGACCAGTTAATACCATGCCTTCGCCTTTGGCATTAATTTTATCACGAGTCATATAGTAAAGACCTAAAACCACATCCTGAGAAGGAACGATAATAGGTTCTCCACTTGCAGGTGAAAGAATATTGTTGGTTGACATCATTAACGCACGTGCTTCTAACTGAGCTTCTAACGTTAATGGAACGTGAACCGCCATTTGGTCACCATCAAAGTCAGCATTAAATGCCGCACAAACTAGTGGGTGTAATTGAATCGCTTTACCTTCAATTAGGATAGGTTCAAATGCCTGAATACCTAATCTATGTAATGTTGGAGCACGGTTTAATAATACTGGATGTTCACGAATAACTTCATCTAAGATATCCCAAACAATTGCATCTTCACGCTCAACCATTTTCTTCGCAGCTTTAATGGTTGTTGCATAACCGCGACGTTCTAATTTCCCATAAATAAATGGTTTGAATAATTCAAGTGCCATTTTCTTTGGTAAACCACACTGATGCAAATGCAAGTATGGACCTACAGTAATTACAGAACGACCCGAATAGTCAACACGTTTACCTAACAGGTTTTGACGGAAACGACCTTGCTTACCTTTGATCATATCAGCGAGGGATTTTAATGGGCGTTTGTTAGAACCTGTAATTGCACGACCTCGGCGACCATTATCTAATAATGCGTCAACAGATTCTTGTAACATACGTTTTTCATTACGTACAATAATATCTGGTGCAGCTAAATCCAATAAACGTTTTAAACGGTTATTACGGTTAATAACTCTACGGTAAAGATCATTTAGATCTGATGTTGCAAAACGCCCACCATCTAGTGGAACCAATGGACGTAAATCTGGTGGCAACACAGGTAATACATTTAAGATCATCCATTCAGGTTTGTTTTCTGATTGAATAAATGCTTCAATAATCTTAATACGTTTAGTTAGTTTTTTACGCTTAGTTTCAGAATTAGTAGTTGCTAGCTCATCGCGTAGAACTTCACATTCTGCTTGCACATCAATATTACGCAATAATTCTTGGATAGCTTCAGCACCCATACGAGCATCAAACTCATCACCAAACTCTTCTAACGCGTCAAGATATTGCTCTTCAGTTAAAATCTGACCTCGCTCTAAATTAGTCATGCCACCATCAAGAACCATAAATGACTCAAAATAAAGCACTCGTTCAATATCGCGAAGTGGCATATCAAGTAATAAGCCGATGCGAGAAGGTAATGATTTTAAAAACCAGATATGAGCAGTTGGAGATGCAAGTTCAATGTGCCCCATACGTTCACGACGTACTTTAGCTTGAGTTACTTCAACTCCACATTTTTCACAAATAACACCACGGTGTTTTAGACGTTTATATTTTCCACATAAACATTCATAATCTTTTACTGGTCCGAAAATACGTGCACAAAACAACCCATCACGTTCAGGTTTGAACGTACGATAATTGATTGTTTCAGGTTTTTTGACTTCACCAAAAGACCATGAACGAATCATATCAGGAGAAGCAAGGCCTATCTTGATAGCATCAAAGTCTTCAGTTTTTGTTTGTGCTTTTAGAAACTTTAATAAGTCTTTCACAATTGACTCCTATGGAGTTAAACCAATTAGATAACTTATTATTACTAATAAGTTATCCCTATAAATAGAAATCATTTAAGTTAGAGAAAATTACTCTTCATCTAACTCTATATTTATACCTAGCGAACGAATCTCTTTTAATAGTACATTAAATGATTCTGGAATCGCAGGCTCCATACGATGATCACCATCTACAATATTTTTATACATCTTAGTTCGACCGTTTACGTCATCTGATTTAACAGTTAACATTTCTTGTAAGGTATAAGCTGCACCATATGCTTCAAGTGCCCACACTTCCATCTCACCAAAACGTTGACCACCAAATTGAGCTTTACCACCCAATGGTTGTTGAGTAACCAGACTGTATGAACCAGTAGAACGAGCATGCATTTTGTCATCAACTAAGTGATTCAATTTGAGCATATACATATAACCTACAGTAACTGGACGTTCAAATTTTTCACCTGTACGACCATCATACAAAGTAATTTGACCAGAAGTTGGTAAGTCACCTAGTTCAAGTAATGCCTTAATTTCTTGCTCTTTAGCACCATCAAATACCGGTGTTGCTAATGGCATACCATTACGTAAATTTTGTGCTAAAGTCATCACTTCTTGATCAGTGAATTGTGCAACATTAACTTTTTGCGCAGCACCTAAACCAAGATCATACGCTTTTTGAATAAATTCACGTAATTTAGCTAATTCTTGCTGTTCTTTTAACATAGCATCGATCTTCTGACCAATACCTTTAGCAGCCATACCCAAATGAGTTTCTAATATCTGTCCAATATTCATACGGGACGGAACACCTAGCGGATTCAATACGATATCAACTGGACGACCTTTTTCATCATATGGCATATCTTCAATTGGATTAATTTTTGAAATAACCCCTTTGTTACCATGACGACCAGCCATCTTATCACCAGGCTGAATTTGACGTTTAACTGCCAAGTAAACTTTAACGATTTTAAGAACGCCAGGCTGTAGATCATCGCCTTGAGTAATCTTCATACGTTTAGCTTCAAGTTTTTTGTTAAACTCTGTTTTTATTTCGTCGTACTGTTCAGCCAACTGTTCTAATTGAGCTTGTTTATCTTCGTCTGCGATACCAATTGTTAGCCATTTTTGATGTGGTAAAGCATCTAATTTATCCGCTTTGATTCCACCTGAAATTAATACATCACGAATTCGAGCAAACAATGCAGCTTCTAAGATTTTAAGTTCTTCAGTTAAATCTTTTCTTGCCTGCTTGAGTTGCATCTCTTCGATTTCAATTGCACGTTTATCTTTTTCTACGCCATCACGAGTAAACACTTGAACATCAATAACAGTACCTGAAACACCATTTGGCACACGTAATGAGGTATCTTTAACGTCAGATGCCTTTTCACCAAAAATAGCACGTAGTAATTTTTCTTCTGGCGTTAATTGAGTTTCACCTTTAGGTGTCACTTTACCAACCAGAATATCGCCACCTTTTACTTCAGCACCGATGTATACAATACCTGATTCATCAAGTTTAGACAGTGCTGCTTCACCTACGTTTGGAATATCCGCAGTAATTTCTTCTGCACCTAATTTTGTATCACGAGAAATACAAGATAACTCTTGAATATGAATCGAGGTAAAACGGTCGTCTTGTACCACTTTTTCAGAAACTAAAATAGAATCCTCAAAGTTATAACCATTCCATGGCATAAATGCCACTCGCATATTTTGCCCTAGTGCCAATTCACCTAAGTCAGTAGATGGACCATCTGCAAGTACATCACCACGCTCAACTTTTTCTCCCAATTCCACACATGGAATTTGGTTAATACAAGTATTTTGGTTAGACCGTGTATATTTAGTTAAGTTATAAATATCAATACCTGTTTCACCAGCATATATTTCATCTGAATTAACATTAACCACAATACGCGATGCATCAACATATTGAACTGTACCACCACGACGAGCAACCGCTGTTACACCCGAGTCAACAGCTACTGCACGTTCCATACCAGTCCCAACAAACGGCTTTTCAGCTTTTAAGGTTGGTACTGCTTGACGTTGCATGTTCGCACCCATTAAGGCACGGTTCGCATCATCATGTTCAAGGAACGGAATTAATGAAGCACCAACTGATACGATTTGTTGAGTTGATACATCCATATAATGAATTTGTTCAGGACTATATAAACCCGATTCACCACTTAAACGACAAGTTACTAAATCTTCTTTAAAACGACCATTTTCATCAAGATTTGAGTTTGCCTGAGCAATTACAAATTCACTTTCATCAATCGCTGATAAATAGGTAATTTCATCAGTTACAATACCATCAATAACACGACGGTATGGTGTTTCTAAAAAGCCATACTCATTGGTACGAGCATAAACTGCTAATGAATTAATCAAACCAATGTTTGGACCTTCAGGCGTTTCGATTGGACAGACACGTCCATAGTGCGTTGGATGTACGTCACGCACTTCAAATCCTGCTCGTTCACGCGTTAAACCACCTGGTCCTAAAGCTGAAATACGACGTTTATGCGTAATTTCGGATAGTGGATTGTTTTGATCCATAAACTGAGATAACTGACTTGAACCAAAGAATTCACGAATCGCTGCTGAAATTGGTTTAGCATTAATCATATCTTGTGGCATTAGTGAATCAAGATCACCTAGAGATAAGCGTTCTTTCACTGCTCGTTCAACACGAACTAAACCAATACGGAATTGGTTTTCTGCCATTTCACCAACACTACGAATACGTCTATTACCTAAATGGTCGATATCATCAACTTCACCGTGACCATTACGAATAGCGATTAATTTCTTTATTACGTCAACGATATCATCTTTCGTTAAAACGCTTTCACCTTCAATGTCATCACGCCCTAATGAACGGTTAAACTTCATTCGACCAACAGCAGATAAATCATAACGTTCTTCAGAAAAGAATAAATTATCAAATAACGCTTCAGCTGCTTCTTTTGTAGGTGGCTCACCTGGACGCATCATGCGATAAATTTCAACTAATGCTCCAAGTCGGTCACGAGTTGAATCAACATTTAATGTCTCAGAAATAAATGCACCATGATCTAAATCATTAGTGAATAATGTTTCTATCTTTTT
Source organism: Gilliamella sp. BG1 (assembly GCF_046635625.1). Lineage (NCBI taxonomy): Bacteria > Pseudomonadati > Pseudomonadota > Gammaproteobacteria > Orbales > Orbaceae > Gilliamella > Gilliamella sp. BG1. The sequence goes on from NZ_JBIDFG010000001.1 coordinate 66,483, forward strand.
ATAGCCAGCATTCGTTAATTGAAGTAATAGTTCTAGTGAAATCGGTGTATTGGCAAAAGCAATTACCTCACCTGTTTCTTCATCAACATAATTTTTAGCAAGAACTTTATTAACAATATATTCAACTGGTACATCAATTTTGCTAACTTTATCTTTTTCTAACTCACGAATGTGACGAGCTGTAATACGTCGGCCTTTTTCAGCGTAAACTTTACCTTTTGACTCAATATCAAATAGTGCTGTATCACCACGTAAACGCTCTGGAATAAGATCCATTTTTAACTTAGATTTGCTAACTTCAAAAATAGTTTTTTCAAAGAAAATATCTAAAATTTCTTCTGTTTCATAACCTAATGCACGTAAAATAATGGTTGCTGGAAGTTTACGACGACGGTCAATACGAGCAAAAAGATTATCTTTTGGATCAAATTCAAAATCAAGCCAAGAACCACGATAAGGAATAATCCGAGCATTATATAAAACTTTACCAGAAGAGTGCGTTTTACCTTTATCACTATCAAAGAACACACCTGGACTACGATGTAATTGCGATACGATTACACGCTCTGTACCGTTTATCACAAATGTACCATTGTCTGTCATTAAAGGAATTTCGCCCATATAGACGTCTTGCTCTTTAATATCTTTAACTGTTCCCTCTGGCGCATCTTTATCATAAATAACTAAACGTAATTTTACGCGCAACGGTGCTGAGTAAGTGATCCCTCTAATTTGACATTCTTTAACATCAAACACAGGTTCGCCCATCATAAAGCTCACGTACTGTAACTCAGCGTTACCACTATAACTTTTTATCGGAAATATTGAACGGAATGCAGCTTCTAAGCCATATTGTCCTTCTGGATCTTGCTCAATAAATTTCTGGAACGAATCAAGTTGAATAGAAAGAAGATACGGTATATCCAAGACTTGTGGACGCTTACCAAAATTCTTACGAATTCGTTTTTTCTCGGTATAAGAGTAAACCATTAGTTCCTCAACTTGCTTATCTGCTATTTTAGCATGATTAAATATTCATCAGGGTGTTATCGCCAACTGATACACCTGACACCTCATCGAAAATATCTATAAATATCAATTGATTAGGCTTAATAAATATACTATTTCTTTATTATTTTTTATTGATAATCTTCAAATAAAATTCTTTAACTTATTATAGCGCAAAAAGGCTGGAGGTATAAAACCCCCAGCCATTTATCGGAATATCGATAAACTTATTTAAGCTCGACAACTGCACCAGATTCTTCAAGTGCTTTCTTAAGTTCATCAGCATCGGCTTTGCTAACGCCTTCTTTAACTGTTGCTGGAGCTGATTCAACAAGGTCTTTAGCTTCTTTTAAGCCTAAACCAGTTGCACCACGAACTGCTTTGATAACAGCTACTTTATTAGCACCAACATCTTTTAAGATTACATCAAATTCAGTTTTCTCTTCTGCTGCTTCAGCTGGACCTGCTGCGGCTACGGCTACAGCTGCTGCTGCAGAAACACCAAATTTTTCTTCCATCATTGATACAAGCTCAACAACATCCATAACAGACATTTCAGCAACTGCATCTAAAATTTGTTCTTTAGTGATAGACATAATATAGTTTCCCAAATTTACATTTTTTAATTAATAAAATTCACAATCAAACCGCCAATTAAGCAGCTTCTTTTTGATCGCGAACCGCTGCAAGAGTACGAACCAATTTGCCAGCTGCGGCTTCTTTCATGGTTGACATCAAGCGAGCTAATGCTTCTTCATATGTAGGTAATGTTGCTAAGCGATCAATATTCGCTGCAGTAATCAACTCACCTTCAAAGGCTGCGGCTTTAATCTCAAATTTTTCATTTTCTTTCGCAAACGCCTTAAAAATACGCGCTGCAGCACCTGGGTGCTCATTTGAAAATGCAATTAGAGTTGGACCAACAAACGTATCTTTTAAACACTCATATTGAGTGCCCTCAACAACACGGCGTAATAGCGTATTACGAACAACACGCATATAAACACCCGCTTCACGAGCAGATTTACGTAATGCAGTCATTTTTTCTACAGTTATGCCTCGAGAATCAGCAACAACTGCAGATAGCGCACCTTTGGCGATTTCATTGACTTCAGCAACAATTTCTTGTTTATTTTGAAGATTTAGTGCCATTGGTATTGCTCCTGGATTATACTAGGCAAAAGCCTAGACTTATTCAAGCTAGCTACAAATATAGCTAGCACAACCACGATGAGCAGAATCCTTCTATTATATCTTATCAGGTTCTGTCACCGTCTACGTAGGAAAATTAAGTAGTCACACAACAACCACACCTACGGTCTTGGACGGGGTCTGGTTAAGGCCAGACACCAACCGATTTCTCTATTTAATTATAAATAATAATTAAACAGTTGCATTTAATGTTGCTTGATCAATAGCAACACCAGCACCCATTGTAGTAGAAAGGCTAACTTTCTTAATAAATACACCTTTAGAAGAGGCTGGTTTTGCACGTTTCAACGCAACAAGTAATGCTTCTAAATTTTCTTTAAGCTTATCTGCATCAAAATCAGCTTTACCAATAGTAGTATGGATAATACCATTCTTATCATTACGGTAACGGATCTGACCAGCTTTAGCGTTTTTTACAGCTTCTGCAACGTTAGGAGTTACAGTTCCAACTTTAGGATTTGGCATTAAACCACGTGGTCCTAAAATTTGACCTAATTGACCAACAACGCGCATAGCGTCAGGTGATGCAATTACGACATCAAAATCCATTTCGCCTTTTTTGATTTGATCTGCAAGATCGTCCATACCCACTAATTCAGCACCAGCTTCTTTTGCAGCCTCTGCATTTGCACCCTGAGTAAAGACAGCAACACGCACGCTACGTCCAGTACCATGAGGAAGAACGATCGCACCACGAACATTTTGATCTGATTTACGTGAATCAATACCTAAATTAACAGCAACATCAACACTTTCTGTAAATTTAGCTGTAGCTAATTCTTTTAATAAAGTAATTGCTTCATTGATATCATACTGTTTAGTTGCGTTTACTTTTTCGCGGATAAGTTTAGCCTTCTTAGATAATTTAGCCATGAATTAACCCTCCACTTCCAAGCCCATTGAACGAGCTGTCCCTTCAATAGAACGCATCATCGTTTCAATGGTAGCACCATTCATATCTGCAGCCTTCAATTCAGCGATTTCGCGAATTTGTGCACTCGTTACTTTACCTACTTTTTTCTTATTAGGTTCACCTGAACCAGATTTGATTTTAGCCGCTTTCTTTAACAAAACAGCAGCTGGAGGTGTTTTAGTTACGAATGTAAATGAACGGTCAGAATATACTGTAATTACAACAGGAATTGGTAAGCCTTTTTCCATGCTTTCTGTTTTTGCATTAAATGCTTTACAGAATTCCATGATATTCACACCATGTTGACCAAGTGCTGGACCAACTGGCGGACTAGGATTTGCTGCACCAGCTGCAACTTGCAACTTGATGTAAGCTTGTACTTTTTTTGCCATTTTTAGTTTCCTTTGCTTGGGTGCAAACGCCTCTATTAATAATAATTATTAATAAATAGACAGCTCCCCTAAGTTAAATGAGGGCAGAATTATCCTATAACTTAATTGAAAATGCAAGATTTAATTTAAGTATAGATAAATCAAAAGCAAGGCAAATACCTTGCTTTAATCCTAAATAACATAAAAATTAAAGAACACCTACAGCATTAAGCTCTTTAAATGCAAGTTCTAAACGAGCAACTAAAGAATCTTGTCCCTTACGTAACCATACGCGAGGATCGTAGTATTTTTTATTTGGAGCATCAACGCCTTCAGGGTTACCTAATTGCCCCTGTAAGTAAGCTTCATTTGCTTTGTAATAATCTAAGATACCAGACCAGTTAGCCCATTGCGTATCTGTGTCAATATTCATTTTAATTACACCATAACTAACTGCTTCAGCTATTTCTTCCGGTGTAGAGCCTGATCCACCATGGAATACAAAGTTTAATGATTTAGCTGGTAGATTATATTTTTCAGATACATATTTTTGTGAGTTATCTAAAATTTTTGGCGTTAATTTAACATTACCTGGTTTATAAACTCCATGCACATTACCAAATGAAGCTGCAATAGTAAAACGAGGACTGATAGCACTTAAACGCTCATAAGCATAAGCTACATCTTCTGGTTGAGTATAAAGTGCTGAGCTATCCATATGACTATTATCAACACCATCTTCTTCACCACCAGTACATCCTAGCTCTAACTCTAAAGTCATTTTCATTGCTGACATACGAGCAAGATATTGACAACAAATATCAATATTATCTTTTAATGACTCTTCTGAAAGATCAATCATATGAGATGAAAATAATGGTTTACCTGTTTTAGCAAAATGAGTTTCACCTGCATCCAGTAACCCATCAACCCATGGAAGTAATTTTTTAGCGCAGTGATCAGTATGAACAATAACAGGGACTCCATATTTTTCAGCCATAAGATGAACATGTTTTGCGCCAGAAATAGCACCCAACACAGCACATTCTTGACCTTCTAATTTTAGGCCTTTACCAGCAATAAATTGAGCTCCACCGTTAGAAAACTGAACAATAACAGGAGAACCTACTTTTGCGGCTGTTTCAATAACGGCATTGATAGTATTTGTGTCAACACAGTTAACCGCAGGTAATGCAAAGTTATTTTCGCGAGCGATTTGAAATACTTTTTGAACATCATCACCAGTGACAACACCAGGTTTAACAACATCAGAAATCTTAGTAACCATTTTATTACCTATAAATTTATTATAAAAATTAAAGGATGAGTAATTATCTCATCCTTTTACTGAACTCAAATACTAGGCCTTTGCTCTAGCTTCTAACATCGCAACAGCGGGTAGTTTTTTACCTTCAACAAATTCAAGAAAAGCCCCGCCACCAGTTGAAATATAAGAGATTTTATCTTCAATACCAAATAGATCGATTGCAGCTAATGTATCCCCACCACCAGCAATTGAAAAACCTTCGCTATCGGCAATTGCTTTGGCTACAATTTCAGTACCACGACGGAAATTAGGAAATTCAAAAACACCCACTGGACCATTCCATAAAATGGTTTTAGCATTTTTGATAATATTTGCTAATACTTCTGCTGATTTATCACCTAAATCAAGAATTTGTTCATTTTCTTTAACATCTTTAACTGATTTTTCAGTCGCTGTTGCTGTTTCACTAAATTCTGTTGCAACACGAACATCAGTTGGAACTGGGATTTCACAGTTAGCCATTAATTTTTTAGCTTCTGGAATTAAGTCTGCTTCATAAAGAGACTTACCTACATTATAACCTTCAGCGGCAATAAAAGTATTAGCAATACCGCCACCAACAATAATTTGGTCAGCAATTTTTGATAAAGAATCAAGTACGGTTAATTTTGTTGATACCTTAGAACCGGCAACGATAGCAACCATTGGCCTTGCTGGATTATCTAATGCTTTACCTAACGCATCAAGTTCAGCTGCTAACAATGGCCCAGCACAAGCCACTGGCGCAAATTTACCAGCACCATGAGTCGAAGCTTGAGCTCGGTGAGCTGTACCAAATGCATCCATTACATAAATATCACAAAGAGCAGCGTATTTTTTAGACAAAGTTTCATCATCTTTACCTTCGCCTACATTGAAACGAACGTTTTCAAGTACAACTAATTCGCCTTCTTTTACATCTACACCATTGAGGTAATCTTTTACTAAACGAACAGGGAATGACACGTGTTCTTTTAAATAATCAACAACAGGTTGTAAAGAGAACTCTGGATTATACTCACCTTCTGTTGGACGGCCAATATGAGAGGTAACCATTACTTTAGCACCTTTTTTGATGGCTTCTTCAATAGTAGGTAGTGATGCTTTAATACGCGCATCGGAAGTTACCTTACCATTTTTGACCGGCACATTAAGATCTGAGCGAATAAATAAGCGTTTTCCTTTTAGATCAAGATCTTGCATTCTAATAATAGACATGATACTTCCCCTTGTAAAATATAAATAAAATAAAACTTACGCTATTCTAACATAAAAATTCTTTTTAGGTTATAGGGATTGCTGTGCAAATAATAAACATTAATAATAAATACAAAAACTACCAACATATTTTTTTATGTAACGCCATTGACAATAGGAAGAAATTAAGGCATATTTTGCCACCTTATTAATATGTAATTTTTATCTAAACTTGGGAGTTGACTTTGGCTAATATCAAATCAGCTAAGAAGCGTGCGGTTCAATCCGAAAAACGCCGTAAACATAATGCTAGTAACCGTTCAATGATGCGTACTTATATTAAGAAAGTTTACGCAGCTGTTGCAGCTGGTGATAAACAAACAGCTGAAGTGGCATTCAAAGACATGCAAGCAGTTGTTGACCGTCAAGCGGCTCGTGGCTTAATTCACAAAAATAAAGCTGCACGTCATAAAGCAAATTTAATCAAACAAATTAAAGCGTTGGCTTAATACATTAATTTTTTAACTAACATAGTTAAAGAAATACGAAAAAAAGTGGTGTAAGCCACTTTTTTTATTTATATACTAGTTTTATTTTACACAATATTATTAAAAAGAGAGTTTATTGTGGTTCAGCGTGATTATGTCAGAAAAAAGAGCCAATCAAAAAAAAGTAAGTCACGAAATAAGCCTAATTTTATGATATTTTTGGCTATTATAATCATTATTTTATTTTCTGCTATTCTCTATTTTGTTGCAAATAATACACCTAAAAAAACCGCTGAACCGCCAAAAACAAAAACTCAACCTCCTTCAATAACTTTACCTGAACAACCTCAAGAGCGTTGGACATACCTTAAGGAATTAGAAACTCCTAATGCTAATTATGGTTCTGCGTCAAGTTCAATTGCTAGTGAAAGAGAGCAAATCCTAAATAGCTTTGTTAATAATTCACGCAGTGTGACGTCTTCTAAAAAAGAAGCAACAACGCAAAACCAAACATCAAATGTAACATCACAACCAACACAAGCTATTACAAACAAATGGCTATTGCAATGTGGAGCATTTAAAGATAAATCTAATGCTGATAAACTAAAAGCTAAGCTTGCAATGACTGGGGTTAGTGGCAATATTTCTTCAGGCCAATTATATCGAGTCACAGTAGGACCTTATACCAGTAAAAAAGAAGCCGATATCACATTAAACTTATTAAATAGTAATGGGATTAATAATTGTGTTATTTCTAACTAGAATATAAAAAGCCGATGAGATCAATGACGCAAATACAGATTTTTATAAAAATGTTATGGAATCGTATCAACCATGACCGGCTAACAACATCTTCTGCGGGACTTGCTTATACCACTATACTAGCACTAGTTCCACTTATTACCGTTATTTTTTCTTTACTTTCAGCTTTTCCTATGTTTGATGAAATTAGCCATTTATTGAAACAATTAATCTATAACAATCTTGTTCCAACGGCGAGTGACACCATTCAAAATTATTTAGAACAATTCATCTCCAATACAAAAAAAATGACCTTTGTTGGTGTAATTGGTCTGATTGTTACATCACTGTTGCTTATCAACTCAATTAATACAGCACTTAATCATATTTGGCAAACTAAACGCAAACGTTCCTTCATGTACAATCTAACCATGTATTGGACAATACTAACCTTAGGCCCAATTTTAATTGGTTCTAGTATAGCGATTAGCTCTTATATTTTTTCATTGAAATGGCTATCTACCGCAACAACGGGTAATATACTACTTAATTGCTTACCATTTATTATTTCTATGATTGGATTTTGGCTACTTTATAGCATTATCCCGACCGAGTCTGTACCTTTAAAAGAATCGATGATTGGAGCGTTTGTCGCTGCAGCATTATTTGAAATAGGAAAACGCGCATTTGCACTATATGTTACTTCGTTTCCAACATATCAACTTATTTACGGAGTAGTATCATCAATCCCCATTATGTTAGTTTGGATCTATTTTTCTTGGTGCATTGTCTTGTTTGGGGCCGAATTTGCAGCAACCTTAACTGACTATAATCGACAAAAAAAACATATTGTTAACAACCCTTCTTTACCAGAGTAATTAAATTATGATCGCCTTAATCCAACGAGTAAAACAAGCTAGTGTGACAATAGACAATAATATCATTGGGCAGATTAATCAGGGTTTACTGATTTTCCTGGGAGTTGAGCAAGATGATGACGAACAAAAAGCAATTCGTTTATGTGATAAAGTTTTAGGTTATCGTATTTTCAGCGATAATGAAGGAAAAATGAATTTAAATGTTAACCAAGCTAATGGCGAAATATTAGTTGTTTCTCAATTCACCCTAGCTGCAGACACTAAAAAAGGAATGCGACCAAGCTTTACAAAAGGCGCTAAACCCGATGAAGCAAATAGGCTTTACCAGTTTTTTGTAGAACAATGCCAACAAAAAATAACAACTCAAACAGGTCAATTTGCAGCTGACATGCAAGTATCATTGATTAATGATGGTCCTGTAACATTCTGGTTACAAGTCTAGTTATATAACTAAAATTACATTTAGATAATATTTCGCAAGTTTTACCAATTATTATTTAATATTTGGCATTGTAAGATCCAATTTAAATAGGTTATTGTTAAATAAATCTAGCAACAACCTAACAAAATTTGATTATAAGATGCGGCTAACCTTTATTAGTCATCAATCGTTAAATTTCGAGTAGTTAAATCAAATGGAGTTAACTGGTAAACATAATAGTTGAGCCAATTACTAAATAATAGGTAAGCGTGGCTACGCCATGTGGCTTTTGGTGTTAAATGAGGATTATTATCAGGAAAATAATTATATGGCATATCAGGATGAATACCTGCATTTAAATCTCGATAATATTCATTTGCCAACGTTGAAGAATCATATTCAGGATGACCTGTTACAAACACCATTCGCTTATCAGCTGTAGCCATTAAATAAGGACCGGTAATATCAGACTCAGCTAAAATAGTTAAATCGGTATATGTTTTTATTTTATCAATTGGAAAATCAGCATAACGAGAATGAGGAGCCCAAAAGGTATCATCAAAACCACGTGTTAAAATCGCATTAGTTTGCACAATATGATGCTGAAAAACACCCGATAACTTTTGCGTGCGAGTAAATTTTGGTAAATCATATAAGACATTCAAAGCAGCTTGAACACCCCAACAAACAAACATAGTTGAAGTAACATGATCCTTTGCCCAAGTAATAATTTTGGCTAACTTAGACCAATACACAACATCGGAAAAAGCCACTTTCCCTAGTGGGGCACCTGTTATAATTAACCCATCAAAATTTTGCTCACAAATATCATCAAAATCACAATAAAAACTATTTAAATGTTCAATAGGCGTATTTTTAGACTCTCGCTGATCAATACGTAATAACTGAATATCAACTTGTAAAGACGAATTAGAAAGTAAGCGTAAAAATTGGTTTTCTGTTTCGATTTTTTTAGGCATTAAATTTAAAAAAAGAAGCTTAAGAGGTCGAATTTCTTGGGTATTAGCACGCGATGAAGTCATAACAAATACATTCTCATTACGTAATACATCAACCGCAGGTAATGAGTCAGGAATACAAATAGGCATAACAAAAACTCCTAAATCGGTAAGTCATTTTTAAACATCAAAATAGACGTCTAGAAATCTATATAGCTAAATATAGTATCTTTTAATTTATTTGTCGAGATTTTTTATTTAACAAAATCATCAGAATAATCAAATTACAAATTAACAAACATTCTAAAGAAATGTGTATTACTTCATGCAAAAATCAAAATCACTCCGATAGATTTGTTAATTAAAAAGTACGAGTATCGGTACGCCAAGTATCTGCAGTAAGCGCTTCACCAAAATAGCTATTGATTAATTTTTGGGTAATATCACTCAGCGGTGAAGCTAATACTTCAGCAGTATTACCATATTCAACCAATTCGCCATTATGCATAACTAAAATTTCATCGCTGATATGTTTCATCATCCCAATATCTTGAGTAACATATACATAAGAGATATTTTGTTCAGCTTGTAACATCAGCATTAAATTAACAATTTGTGAACGCATCGAAATATCAAGTGCAGCTAATGCTTCATCTAAAATTATCACTTTAGGTTTTAAAATCAATGCTCGAGCTAATGCTACTCGCTGTTTTTGCCCCGCAGCCATCACTGAAGGATAATAAGAGGCATGTTCAGGTAACAATCCAACTTGCTTCAATACATCTCTAATTAACTTTTCACGTTCATGAGCATCATAATTAGCATTACACTTTAATGGGATTTCAAGCAATTGCCCAATACGTAATCGTGGATCAAATGAACTTTCTACATGCTGAAATATCATACGAATTAGTTGACAACGATAGCTATAATCGCCGTATTGAACTTTATTACCGTCAATCCAGATATCTCCACTATCAGGCTTTATCATACCAACTAACATTTTTGCGAGTGTCGATTTGCCAGAGCCATTTTGTCCGATAATTGCAAGCGTTTTACCTTCATTAAGAGAAAACGATAATGGCTTCACCGCATTAATGTATAAATGTCCCAGAAATCCTTTAGGAATTTTAAATTGCTTAGATAAGTTACGCACTCTTAATATTGGATTCATCGTATATTCCTATTATTTATGGCTACTCATCAGTATTTAACGGAAAATGACAGGCTACGAAATGATCTTTTATCGGTATCAATTCTGGCGCCAAAATACATTTTTTCTGGGCATATGGACAACGAGGACCTAATCGACAACCTATTGGTAGGTGTTCTAATGATGGGATCACTCCAGGCAAAGTATTTAAAGGACTTTTATGCGGCATCGCTTTACCAAAGTCAGGAATTGCATAAATTAGCGCCTGAGTATAAGGATGATAAGGCGATTTAATTAAATCTTTACTATCAGCAACTTCAACTGTCTGTCCACAATATAAAACATTGATACGATCAGTCCATCTGGTAACCATTTGCAGATCATGACTAATAAATAAGATAGTGGTACCCACATTTTGATTCATACTAGCTAGCAACCTAAAAATTTGTGCTTCTGTAGTTGCTTCCATCGCATTTGTCGGCTCATCAGCAATAAGTAGCTTAGGCTGATTAGCCAACGCAATTGCAATCATGACTTTTTGACATTCACCTTCAGTCAATTCAAACGGATAAGATTTTAATATCTCCTTATGATTCTTAATTCCTACCCGATGCAATAACTCAATCGCTCGATGTTTACGCCAAAATAACCTTTGCCACCAATGCCCTTTAAATGTCCTTCTTGGAATTGCACTAATTAACTGTTGTCCTACTTTCATGGAAGGATCTAAGCAAGATTGTGGTTCTTGGAATATCATCGATATATTGGCACTAATGACTTTTCGGCGCTGTCTAGGAGTGAGTTTAAGTAAATCAATGTCATTAAAATAAAATCGATCAGCTGAAATCTTCCAATTATGATTAGTCACACCTAAAATAGCTTTAGCGATAAGGCTTTTTCCAGATCCTGACTCACCAACTAAACCTCGAATTTCACCTTCTGACAACTTTAAATTTACACGATCAATTGCACGTAAAAGACCATCTGGTGTAATAAACTCAATGGTTAAATTCCGAATATCTAACAATGCCATAATTAAGTTCCTGCTCGACGGCCATATAATCCAAAATTGAATAAATAAACCAAAATAATTGTAGCAGAAACCGCAATTCCCGGAGATAAAAAGGCTAAATAATTAGTTGCAATGATATCTTTCATTTGAAACATCATCATACCTAAATCTGGTCGAGAAACATCATTAGCAAAACCTAAAAAAGTTATAGTAGTAATAGTTAAAATAATCGAACCAAATAGCGAAACAATTTCAGTCAAATAAATAGGTAAAATATTAGGTAAAATATAATGATTAAAAATTGTAAAGGAAGATAATCCATCAAGTCTATAGGCCGTAATATATGTTTTATTCCATTCATTGATGGCACGCTGATGAATATTATAAATAAAGCGTGGCGTATAAGATAACCCTATTACCAATAAAATATTAGTAATGTCATCTTCTAATAATAAGCTAATAACAATCACACCAAGTAACGGTGGTACTACCATACAAAATTTAAAAACAAATAATATAAAAGGGCGTATAAATGATATAAAAAACATTAAATAATTGATTAACCCACCAATGACTACCACATAAAAAACCGCCTTTAAGGTCATTGACATAGTTGAGCGATAACCAATTAACAAATAATCAAAAATATCTTGTCCTTTAGCGTTAGTACCTAATACATGATTAATATCACCATTAGACCACCAAGCAGGTGGTAATGAAGTTGGGTAAATAGGGTTTAAATGGGCATGAAAGAACCATTTGGTTGATAATGCCACAAAGGCAAGCGCCAATATGCCATAAAGGCCAACAACTAAGTAGAAATTACTATGCAACCGATTAAAGCTTAAATTGACATTTTGAAGCAATCTTGCTCGCCTAGACATAATGTTCCTTATGACGTAAAGGATAAATAACTACCGCCGAAATTTCGCCCAATAACGTTAACAAACTGATGACAGTGCCACAGGCTAAAATGGCAATAGAAATAACAAAATAATTATGATGATGATAAGCAAGCATCACCCATTGCCCCAATCCTACTCGATTAAATAAAATTTCAATTACCATAGTTGAAAAAAGTAGTGTTGTCGTATTATAAGTCAGCTGTGGAATAGTTGCAGGAATGGAATTAGGTAATAAATGGCGGCGTAAAATTTTAAACGGTGATCGTTCACGAATAATCGCCATTTTAATAAAATTCTGTCGTGATGTATTTCTTACATTCTGGCTAACGAGTTGAATAGTCATAATGCTTGGTTGAATAGCTAAAATAATGATCGGCAAAAACAAATAGTGAAGTTGGCCCAATATCATATGCCATTTATCTGTTTTTGATGAAATTAAAAGATCCAATAACGAAGTTCCAGCTACTGATGGCGATACATTAAAATTCATCGATATCGACCAAGTTGGCGATAACCAATACATAACAATAATAACAACCATAACTATAGGGCAAGAATACAAAGATAAAGATCCTAAACGGATAATATTATTTAACCAATGAATATTACTAAGTCCAAGAAAAATTCCCAATGGCAATCCAATCAGTAAAGCAACGAATAAAGCAAGAATGCACAGTTCAAATGTAGCCAATAGTGTATGGAGAAACGGCACTGTTTCTCCAGTTAACAATCTGAATTGCCCCTGCAGCAACTGTTTAAAAAAAGCACTGTAGGCATCCAAAAAGCTTAAATTATTAATGTTAAATGTTGAGTGAGGGCTAAAATAAACTAAACAAAAACTAATCTGAGCTAATACGCAGATAATAAACAAAAACGTTACTATTTTCTTGAAAATATAGATAATCATTATTTATCTTTATCGCTATTATAATTAATTAAAACACGGCAACATAACCACGCCACCGTGTTTTAATCTATTTATTGATTATCCAGTATTACTGGTTTACTTGCTGCGGCATAAGCATGATCCTGAGCACTTAAACCACCAGCATTACCTTTACCTTCAAAATGATAATCTGATTCTTCACGCAATTTTATTTCAACATCATAAGTCACATATTCTGGTGCAGGTGCTTTAGTCATTGCTGATGAGGAATAACCTATTGAGTGTGAATCATTAATTACAAGATCATTATCATTTTTCTCACTAACGTTAAAATCCTCTTGAGCACTTACAAATATGGGAGCTTTTGATACCTCATCAACACTAGCAGTTCTATTTACATCTTCCTCATTTTTAACAATAACAGGAAGTAAAAGCGATGGAATGACAGGTACCACATTATGTGGTTCATAATTAGCTATTTGACTGTAATCAACAACAACACGACCTAAAGCTAATTCCAATGATGCTGCAGCAAACGGCAATGGTATTGGAGACTGTTTTAGTTCTACATTACGAACACGGCGTTTATTACGTTGGCCATTCATTCGTAAATGTCTTGAAGTACGACGCTGACGTTTCGGTTGAATTTCCGATACAATATTGCCCTCAGCTGATTCTGAGACAATAACAGGTAATAATAAAGAAGGGATAATTACTCGTTCTTGTTCAGTCTGCACCGTGGCAGTAGTATTACTATTTTTCACACGAACACTTTTAGTTAATGCTCGTTGTTGGCGTCTTGGCTTAGCCTCACGCAGTTTTGGTTGTACCACTTCCTCGACAACTCTATCTGCCTTAAGATTGTTTTCAGAGTCTGACAAATTAGCATTTGAATTACTATTTTGTTTAGCTCTGCGATTATTATTTCGACTTGATTCTTTAACCTCGTCAATATTGCCTGCTGCAACAAAATTACCATTATTAGCAGCATTGTTATTTCGGTGATTACGTTGACGTCGATTGTTTGAACGTTGATTATCCCGTCTTTTAGTCGGTCTTGTTTTAACTTCTGGCTGTGGTTCTACTTTTTCAGTAACAAACAGTTTACGTAATTTACCAAATAATCCACTAAACAGACCGCCTGATTTTATAGTTTTTGACTCTACCTTTTCTTTTGGTGTTGCACAAGCTTCAACTTTAGGTCCAGATAATACAGCTTGTTCAACAATAACTTCAACAGCTTGTTGCTCTTCTTCCTCTTCCTCAAGTTCACGAATCAATTTTGGAAGATTATAACTCAGTACATCTGTTTCTTCGCCTCTACGCTTACGAATCACCTTATACAATGGTGTTTCCATCTCTTCATCGCCAGCAATCACAATTTTGACATCAGGATGCATACTTTCAATATTGGTGATAGCACGACGTTTTTCGTTGAGTAAGTAGCTCGCTATTGGCACAGGAACAATGACATCGATTTGTACTGTATTATCTTTCATTGCTTCTTCTTGAATCAATCGAAGAATAGATAAAGACAATGAATTATTGTCCCTAACTGTGCCTGTACCTTGACAACGAGGGCAAATGTGATGCGTTGCTTCGCGTAATGAAGGGCTTAAACGTTGGCGCGACATTTCAAGTAAACCAAAGCGTGAAATTCGCGTAGTTTGAATTCGTGCACGATCGGTTTTCATCGCTTCTTTTAAGCGGTTTTCTACCTCACGTTGATTACGGACTGGTGTCATATCAATAAAATCGATAACAATCAAACCACCTAAATCGCGTAAACGTAGTTGACGAGCTATTTCTTCGGCTGCCTCAAGGTTAGTATTAAATGCTGTTTCTTCAATATCACTACCACGAATGGATTTAGCCGAGTTAATATCGATTGCTGTAAGCGCTTCTGTGGCATCAATAACAATTGAACCACCAGAAGGTAAGCGAACTTCTCGCTGAAATGCCGATTCAATCTGCCCCTCAATTTGGAAATGATTAAATAATGGCACATCACCCTCATAAAGCTTTAAGCGACCGATATACTCAACTCGTCCCAAATCAGCTAAACGTTTTTTAGCAATCTCAAGTACTTTAGGATTATCAATTAAAATATCACCAACATCATCACGCAAATAATCACGAAACGCACGAGTAATGATATCACTTTCTTTATGAATCAAGCTTGGTGCAGGATGTTTTTTGGCTTCGTTTTGAATTGCTGTCCAATAGTTAACTAATGCATCTAAATCTTGTTGCAACTCCTCTTGGCTTTTACCAACACCCGCCGTCCGAGCTATAACACCCATGCCTTTTGGCTTTTCAATTGCATCAATAATACGCTTAAGATCTGCTCTTTCTTCACCTTCTATACGGCGCGAAACACCGCCAGCACGAGGATCATTAGGCATCAACACCAAGTAGCTACCAGCTAAACTAATATAGGTGGTTAAAGCCGCACCTTTTTTGCCACGAATCTCTTTTTCAATTTGGATAAGGACTTCTTGACCTTCCTGTAGATGTTTAATACTACGACGACCAGAAATATTAGATGGGAAATAGCTTTCAGCAATCTCTTTTAAAGGTAAAAAACCATCACGCTCACCACCATACGAAACAAAAGCAGCTTCTAAACTTGGATTGATTTTAGTGATTTTACCTTTATAAATATTCGCTTTTTTTTGTTCATGTCCAAGGCTTTCGATATCTAAATCATACAATCGTTGACCATCAACAAGCGCAACTCGCAGCTCTTCTTGCTGGGTTGCATTGATTAGCATTCTTTTCATTATTCTACACTCTTGATTAATCTTAATTAACAGTAGGTAGAATCTTATTATTGATAAGTGATTATTTTAACAATGATGAATAATGGTACTTAACTAAATATTGGTATACAGCATTCATTATTTTATTTATGTTATTTTTGTTATTATTTTATGTGAACCTGATACCGCTTACACAACATCAATATCATACATTAAGTAACATGCTAAATTAAAAAGCACTAAATATTTAAAAAAACCTAATTGTATAATTTATTGACACTATTAATATGGCTAATTTGCAAACCTATGTTTCTTAACGGCTTTAGCAAATAAACTAAATCTTTATGCAATTGTTTAAAATAAACATATTATCTAATTATAATGATTCTACTTACGCTATTTTATTTTGAAAAACTGTAATGTCTAACGCCATTGCTGCATTACAAGGATAAAATTATCCGTCACTATTATTAACGTTTCAGTCAAGGATAGCAAGCAAATTAAACTGGCTGTTTTACAAACAGTTAAGAATTCATTTTTAGCTATATTCAACTTGCTTTAATCACACAATAAATAACTTATTTAATTTGCTTAAATTTTTTACTGAAACACATAGTTACCTGAAACTTTTTTACAAAATTTTTTCTTACTAATTATCCCATTAACTAAAAATAAAACACCGATGCAATTATGCATAACGAATCCTAATCAGTATAATTACAATAAAATGACATTATAATTTAAATATGAGATATATCTGTTTATGAACTCTGCCAATAAAACTGCCTTACTTAATTTTACTACTCGTTGGATTGAGCAATTCAAATACGCACCACAAAGCGAAGAACTACATGCCATCCCCTCGCCTTGTATTTTAAAAACTGACCATCTCACGGTATTTTGGCAACCATTTTTATTAGAACCACCAAGAGATCTCTCGATTGTTGAACAAGTTATTGGTATCATTTTACATCCCTCTGCTCACATTTTTTATGGTACACAATATGCTGGCAATATGACGGCTAAATTTACCGACACACATTTAACCTTAATTCAAGCATGGAACGATGATGACTTTTCAACTTTAGAACAAAATTTAATAGCTCATTTATCCCAACAAAAAAGATTAAAACGAACAGCAACCATTTTTATAGCTACGACAGATGACAGCACAAAAATAATTTCATTAAACAATTTAACGGGCGAAATAGTAAAAGAGGACTTAATTACAGGAGAACTAACGACATTAACTAATGATTTGATTTCATTTTTTAATCAACTTACAGTTTTTCAGTAACTATAAGAACGTTAAAAATTTTACAAAAATCTATTTTATCGTATACCTATTTGAAATTGTAACTTACAAAATAATGTGTATATAATGCAGTAATAATAATCAATTAAATAGGTGGATTATGTTTGAAAATTTGACAGCAGCACCAGCCGATCCCATTTTAGGGCTAGCAGACCTTTATAATAAAGATGAACGCACCAATAAAATTAATTTAAGTGTCGGTATTTATAAAGATGAAACGACCAAAACCCCTATTTTAGAAAGTGTCAGAAAAGCAGGGCATTTGTTACTAAATGACGAAACCACAAAAAGTTACTTTCCTATTGACGGCCTCAAATCCTTCAATATTGCAACGCAAACTTTGCTTTTTGGTAGTGAAAATGAACGAGCAAAAACTGCACAAGCACCTGGAGGAACAGGGGCTTTACGCATTATGGCAGACTTTTTAGCTCGTCGAACCAAAATAAAACGAGTTTGGGTTAGTAATCCAACTTGGCCAAATCATCGTAGTGTATTCCAAATGGCAGGCCTTGAAGTACGCGAATACCATTATTACAGTGCACAAACGCACACTCTTGATTTTGATGCCATGATGAGTAGCTTAAACCAAGTTACCGCTGGCGAAGCGGTATTATTCCATGGATGCTGTCATAACCCAACGGGTATCGATCCAACCCCAGAACAATGGCAAGCTATATCGGATCTTGCCTTAAAAAATGGTTGGTTACCGTTGTTTGATTTAGCTTATCAAGGCTTTGGACAAGGTATAGAAGAAGACGTTTATGGGTTACGGTTATTTGCCAATAATCATCCAGAACTACTTATTGCAAGTTCATACTCTAAAAATTTCGGTTTATATAACGAACGAGTGGGAGCATTTACATTAATTGCGGCAAATGCTGAAATTGCCGATCGAGCCTTTAGTCAAGTCAAAACAATTATTCGAGCTAATTACTCAAACCCTCCTGCCCATGGTGCTAAAATCGTCTCTTATATATTAAACAATGAAGAATTAAAAGAAGAGTGGATCGATGAATTAACAAGTATGCGTCAACGTATTCACCGCATGCGACAACTATTTGTAAAAACCTTACAAGACAAAGGTGCAAATCAAGATTTTAGTTTTATTGCCAAACAAAATGGCATGTTTTCGTTCAGTGGCTTGAACGAAGAACAAGTGCTAAAATTGCGTAATGATTATGGCATCTACATCGTAAACTCAGGACGTATCAACGTGGCTGGTATGACATTAGATAACATGTCCAGACTTTGCGAATCAATTGTTGAAGTACTATAGAAATTTTAATAATAAACAGTCATAACAATAGAAGCGCTCAAATAAAGGGTGTTTCTATTTACTTCCCCCCTTTAAATTAATATGTTTTTTACTATAAAAAACAGGTTTAGCTTTGGCATACATATCCTTATTAATCAAAAATTATCCTAATGATTACTTACACCTCCCCCCTTCTCATTAGTATTTTATTCCATTTGGTTATATCAATAGAAAAACAGATTATTAGACGATACTGCAATAATTACTAATAATTATTAAGTAAGATAGTAACAATTATTGAGGATAGTTTGGTGGCGTCACATATTTTAGATTTTTTAATTTTGGGCAATAACTTTGGTACTAACGAAATGAGAGCAATTTGGTCAGAGACAAATCGCTTGCAAAAACAGGTCGATGTCGAAGTTGCTTTAGCTAAAGCGGAAGGCGAGTTAGGCGTTATTCCAATTGAAGCAGCCAATTCAATCATATCCAAAGCCGATGCATCTAAATTATCAATTGAACAAATTGCCGAAGAAGCAGCTAAAGCCAAACATTCGTTAATGTCAACAATTAATGCACTGCAAAAACAAGTCGGTGATGCGGGTCAATATATTCATTACGGCGCAACTACACAAGATATCGTCGATACTGCAACTGTTTTACAATTAAAACAATCTTTTACTGTAATTGAACGCGATAGCAAACTAGTGGCACTAGAACTAAAACGTTTAGCTAAAAAGTATCAGTATTTACCCATGGTTGGACGAACCCATGGCATGCAAGCACTCCCTACAACCTTTGGTTTTAAACTTGCCGTATGGTTAGATGAATTTATTCGGCACTTACAACGTTTAAGTGAAATCAAACAGCGAGTATTAGTCGGTAATATTAGTGGTGCAATTTGTACTTATGCCTCAATGGGCAAGTTAGGACCACAAGTTGAAACGCGTGCTTTAACAATACTGGGACTAAATACCCCTAATATCGGTTGGCAAGCAGCTCGTGACCGTTTTTCTGAATATGCATCAGTCATTGCGCTAATTAGTGGCACATTAGGTAAAATGGGCAATGAATTTTACAACTTAATGCGTACCGAAATTAACGAAGTTGAAGAACCGTTCTCGGAAGGAAAAATAGGTTCAACTACCATGCCGCATAAACGCAACCCAGCGGCATTAGAAGGTTTAGCCAGTTTGACAGCTCCACTTTTAAAAAGTGTCGCATTAATTCACGAATCAATGAAAGTTGAACATGAACGCGATGCCATGAGTTGGCGAGCCGAATGGATCGCACTACCAGAAATTAACCTTTATATTTCAGCACAATTACAGACAGCCCTTGCCGTACTTAAAGGACTTAAAATCAATGCAGAAAAAATGTTGATCAATTTATCACTACAAAATGGTTTACTACTATCTGAAAAAGTGATGTTTGAAATCGGCAAACGATTAGGCAAACAAACTGCACATAATTTAGTTTACCAAAGCGCCATGAAAGCATTTGAACAAAATCGACCATTTAAAGATATATTATTAGAAGATCCACGTTTAAATAAAGAATTCACCGAATCCGAACTTGATGCTTGGTTAGATCCAATTAGCTATATTGGCTCTGCACCTGAAAAAGTAGCACAAGTTATTCAATATGCTGAACAGTGTGGAGTATTAGCATGAGCTTTCGCTTAATCACTCATAAAGACATTCCTGCTTATCAGGCGCTATTGCATAATGCTTATCAATCCACCACTCAATTAGGCATCCATTTTGTCGCAGCAACAGTCACGCAATCGCAAATTGCTGACCATATTAATTCCAATGCCGTGTATCTATTTGAAAAAGAAGGTGATCTACTATCAACCTTAAGTATTCGCTTTCCATGGGGTAATAACCCAGGACCTTATGGGTTACCGCATTTAGGTTGGTTTGCAACAGCGCCACAATATAAAGGCAAAGGTTATGGTAATGCATTATGGGATTTTGTTGAACAGCAAATTCTAATTAACCAACTAAAATTACCTGCTGTCACGTTAGGCACTGCTGCAAATCATCCATGGCTTGCCCAAACTTATATTAATAGAGGCTATAAAAAAATAGGGCAAGCTAATTTAACACTCGATCATACCACACTTTATTTTGAAAAAATCTTAAATCATAAAAACTATACCGAATGGAAAAAAAGGAGTAATAAACAATGAAAAAAATAAGCAAGTTACTGTCCGCTCTTTTATTAACTAGCCTAGCCTTAATTGGTTGTGATAATAAATCCAATCACCAAGTAACAGAGCAAAATGTCATTAAAGTGGGCTCCACAGGACAAAGCTATCCAAACGGTTATAAACAAGATGGCAATTTAGTCGGATTTGATGTTGAAGTTACTGAAGCAATTGCTAACGAATTAGGCTATAAAGTCGAATGGATCATTGCTGAATTTGGTGGCTTAATGGGGCAATTTGATTCAGGGCGTTTAGATACTATTGCCAATGCAGTTGCGGTTACAGATGCTCGTCAAGCCAAATATGATTTTTCCAATACCTATAGCCTTTACGGTAGCCAAGTTGTTACCCACAAAGATAACAACGATATTAAGCAATTATCTGATTTTAAAGGTAAAACCATTGCTGGTGTGCTAGGCTCAAATCATATAAACAATCTAAAAAAAGCCTTTCCTAACAACGAAATAACAATCAAGACCTATGAAACACGAGATGGTGCAATGTATGACACGGAGTATCGACGAGTTGATGGTTATGTCAATTCTAAGCCAATATTACTGGCTGAAATTAAGCGTAAAAACCTACCGTTTAAATTAGTGGGTGAGCCAATTACTATTGAGCACGTTGCTTTTCCATTTAGTAAAGATGAAAAATGCCAAGCACTACGTGAAAAATTCAATCAAGCCATCGAAAAGTTACGCACCAATGGCACATTGAAAAACCTTGCAATTAAATATTTTGGTGAAGATATTACCCTATGAATTTTAATGTAAACTATTTTTTAAGTGTATTTCCGCAGATATTACCTTATCTGCCTGTTACACTTTTTATTACCATCATATCGATTATGTTTGCCATTATATTTGGACTTGCGATTGCACTATTACGTAGCAATAAAATAATCATTATCGATTCGTTTTTTGCACTGTTTATTTCACTGTTTCGAGGAATACCTTCTGTTGTTTTACTGTTTATTATTTATTATGGATTACCACAAATTTTTCCTGTTTTAAAACAAATGGGCGCTACAACAGCAGCCATTATCTGCTTCAGTTTAAAATATTCGTCCTATTTAGCTGAAATTTTCCGAGCAAGTTTAAAGTCCGTTGATCAGGGGCAGAAAGAGGCAGGAATAACCGTTGGTTTAAGTAAAATACAAGTTTATCGAGGTATTATACTACCACAAGCTATGGTCAATGCTCTACCAAACGCCGGCAATATGTTCATTTCATTACTTAAAGATTCGTCTGTTGCCTTTTTTGTTGGCGTGCAAGAACTATTAGCATCGGGGAAAATGTTAACTGCTAACTCATTCCTCTACTTCGAAACCTATCTAGCTGTAGGTATTGTTTACTGGCTAACTGTTGTTGCCTATTCTTGGATACAAAAACAATTAGAGCAAAAGCTCAGTATACCTTATCATCGTTAAGGAGTAAGGTTATGATTTCTGTTTCGCATTTATCTAAACGTTTTGCAAATAATGAAGTATTAAAAGACATCAACTTAAATATAAAACAAGGTGAAGTTGTTGCCATTATTGGCCCATCAGGCTCAGGAAAATCAACTCTGTTACGTTGTTTAAATTTACTAGAAAAACCAAATACAGGCACTATCAAAATAGGAACTGTATCACTTAATAGTAAGCATTATAGTATTAAAGAAGAAAGCAACTTACGAAAACAGTCCGCTATGGTTTTTCAACACTATAATTTATTTAAAAATAAAACAGCATTAGAAAATATAACTTATCCATTAATTGTTGGTCAAAAAATGGATAAAACCAAAGCAAAACAACAAGGATTATCATTATTAGAACGAGTCGGTATGTTGCCATACGCAACACAATATCCCATCACTTTATCGGGTGGTCAACAACAACGTGTTGCAATTGCAAGAGCTTTAGCTGTTAAACCAAATGTATTATTATTTGATGAACCGACTTCTGCACTCGATCCTGAGCGAGTACACGAAGTATTGCAAGTCATGCTACAGCTAGCAAAAGAACGTATTACTATGATTATAGTAACGCATGAAATGGAGTTTGCTAAGTACGTTGCAGATAGAATTATCTTTATGGCTGAAGGAATGATTATCGAAGAGGGATCAGCAAAATCAGTCATCGATAATCCTCAAAATGAAATTACGCAACGATTTTTACGCCAGCTAACTGACGAAATTGATTTTGAAATTTAGTTAAAAACTATACTAACTAATGATAATAATTTAACATTTAAAGAGTAAATAAATAAGATAATAGAAATTGACGAATATCTAAACCTTTTGCTAGTTTATGAATATCTGTTAATAATTGCTCTGCTTTAGCTTGATCTTTAATCGCTGAATGCAATTTTAACGACATTTCAGTTTGGCTATATGGGTTTTTAGGAGAACCTTTGGGAATATCAATACGCTGACTTATCTTTTTACCATTTTTAAGAAAAATATCAATAATTACATAACGCCCATTATAAGCTTCTGGATGTGGCGTAAGATGCGTTTGATAACTTCGTTTCATCTTCTGCATTAATTGTTTTATTGCATTTGAAATAGGTTGTGATGAAAACTGCTCAAAACCAAGTGGCAATCCTAAAAGAGTTAATGCTAAAACATATTCAGCCGAAAAACGTCCTTGCTGCGCCAATGAAGGGGTTTTATATATCAGTGCAGCATCACTATTT
Source organism: Gilliamella sp. BG1 (assembly GCF_046635625.1). Taxonomy (NCBI): domain Bacteria; kingdom Pseudomonadati; phylum Pseudomonadota; class Gammaproteobacteria; order Orbales; family Orbaceae; genus Gilliamella; species Gilliamella sp. BG1. The sequence continues at coordinate 90,155 of NZ_JBIDFG010000001.1, forward strand.
GGCGGTGCAAAATAAATAACAATATTATTAATATTATCAAATTCAAAGCTAAGATTTTGGTAAAGTAATTGACCCGCATCAGCAATATAAGCAGCAGCTGAACAATAAGAATAATTTTTAAACCATAATCCGGGATCCACAATCTTCCAAGTTTTACCCCAATGACTTAAATCAAAATGTGTATTACCTTGCCCATAAATAGCCAAAAAACCTAATTTATCATCTAAAAAATCTTGATCGGCATGTATACCAGCTCTTAACCATTCAACAGATTGTACAGCATGCTGTGCTGCTAGTCCTGCATGTAAAAATTTGATCGGAGTACCCATTAACAAACGCATTCCTGATGCTTGTGTAGCTGCTAATGTTAATGCCTGTGATAAAAAAGGTTCATCATAGAGATAACAAATAGCAGCAGTGGCAGCAATTCCACCCAAAGTAATAGTTGCATGCCAACCTTTTTCATAATGCTGTGGATTAACACTTTTACCCAACAAAGCCATCACTTCGATACCAATAACATAAGCCGTTAAAAAACGCCGACTATCAACCTTTTGTTCAATACTATCTAATCGAACACTAGCAATAAGAGCGGATAAAATAACGGCTGAGGGGTGGCCTCTAACATCTGAATGTACATCATCATAATCTAAACAATGCGCTTGGAAGCCATTAAAAAGTGCTGCTTGCCTTGCCGTAGCTAACTTTTTTTGACCAATCAGCAAAGCTCTAGTATTTCCACCCTCATCTGCTATCCATGCTAGTAATTTATGAACATCATCTTCCTGACAAGCTTGTAAACTACAGGCAAAATAATCGGTTATCCCCTTGATAGCACAATCAATAACTTGAGGATCACTGATTATTGAAGTATTTTTTATTAAAAAACTTAATTGTTGACCTGAATTCATTTTATATTCTCAATAAATACAATAACTAATAAAAATAACCATTTAATAAAATAATTTGCTTTACCATAGGTAACATAATGAAAAATAGATAAAAAGTTAAAGATTATATGGTTATATTTTTATAACACAAAGTCATAAGCATGAATCTATTTATATAATCATTCTTGGCAATTGTTTTTATGTGCTAAGATATTGCCATTCAATTATATTTAATATCACAAAAAAATAAGTCTAATTATGTCAATTTGTTATGTTGCTTTAGGGAGCAACCTTGAAGATCCGTTTGCACAAGCTAATCGTGCTATTGAATCATTACGCTGTTTACCTAGCACAAAAGTGGTAGATATTTCACCATTTTACCGAAGTAAGCCCTTAGGGCCACAAGATCAAAATGATTATCTTAATGCAGTAATTAAACTGACGACAAGCTTATCGCCTATAGCATTGCTTGATGAACTACAAGCTATTGAAAAAGCACAAGGACGCGTACGCAAAGATAATCGTTGGGGCGCTAGAACCCTAGATTTAGATATTTTACTTTATGATGACTTAGTCATTAATAATGAAAGACTTACTATCCCTCATTATCATATGAAAAATAGAGAATTTGTCCTCTATCCACTATTTGATATCAGTCCTGAACTTATTTTCCCCGATAACGACAAATTGTACGATTTAGTAGCTAAATGCCCTGAAAATGGATTAAAAAAGTGGAATAATTAATTATCTTTATTAATAACATATAGTTGTACTATTTTTTTATTTTTTAATTATAAAAATGATAAAAAAAATTTGCCAAAGGCTGAATTATTGCTATAGTTTAGCGCTTTCAAATAATCTTTACTTAAGGGGATTGCAGTGAAAAAGGAACAAAAAGTAAATACATCTTCTCTTAGCCTGCTTTCAATTGCTGGGCTTGAGCCTTATAAAGAGGCAAAAGACGAGGAGTACATGAACCCTAAGCAATTGAAACATTTCAAACTTATTTTAGAAGCTTGGCTAACACAGCTACAAGGTGAAATGGGAAAAACAGTTACACATATGCAAGATGAAGCAGCGAACTTTCCAGATCCGGCTGACCGAGCAACACAAGAAGAAGAATTCAGCCTTGAATTACGTGCTCGAGATAGAGAAAGAAGACTCATCAAAAAAATTGAAAAAACGTTAAAGAAAATCGAATCAGACGATTTTGGTTATTGTGAATCTTGTGGTGTTGAAATTGGAATTCGCCGTTTAGAAGCAAGACCAACAGCCGATTTATGTATTGATTGTAAAACGCTTGCTGAACTTCGCGAAAAACAAATGGGTATGTGATCCCAGTTTTATCTATCATTCCAAATCAGACCTATGCATTATATCGGTCGTTTTGCCCCTTCGCCATCTGGACCATTACATTTCGGTTCGTTGGTAACGGCTCTTGGTAGTTATCTCCAAGCTAAATCTTGTCGTGGTAAATGGCTTGTCCGTATCGAAGATATCGACCCACCACGAGAAGTCAAAGGGGCATCATCACTTATATTAAAAACGCTTGAAGCGCTTAATTTATATTGGGATGATACAGTCTTGTATCAATCATCTTGCAGTGAGCGTTACCGCACTGTTTTAAAAACACTAATAGATAAACAACAAGCCTATTATTGTGACTGTACTAGACAACGAATTCAAAACCTAACAAATGGTATTTACGATAACTTTTGTCGTGAACGACATTTATCTATCAATAATAAGCAACAAGTTGCTATACGTTTAAAACAAAATCATCCTATTTTTCAATTTAAAGATCAGATTCGTGGCTTACAAACAGTTGAAAAAGCAAGTGCGCAAGAAGATTTTATTATTCACCGCAAAGACGGCTTATTTGCCTATAACTTAGTGGTAGTTTTAGACGATCATGAACAAGGAATTACCGAAATTGTTCGTGGCGCGGATCTTTTACCTGTTACTGCAAAACAAATCTCACTATATCAACTGCTTGGTTTTTCTGTGCCAGGTTACAGCCATTTACCACTAGTATTAGATAAAAATGGCAATAAACTATCAAAACAAAATCATGCTAGCCCGATTGATTTAAACAATTTTAAAGCGTTAACCGTCCAGGCTTTACAGTTTCTAGGACAATATGTGCCAGAAGATTGGCAAGACGCCACTCAAAAACAGTTACTAGATTGGGCTATACAACATTGGCAAATTGACAATGTCCCAAAACAAAACAGCCAATTATCCACCGATATAAGATAAATTAGGGGTGAGCCCTACACGATGATTATGTAACAAATGCTTTTCTGGTTTAATCATTAATGAAGCAAGAATTCTTGCTTTTAATTGTTGTTTCTGTTCTGAGCTTTCCAACAAATCACGTAAATCAACCGCCGCATCACCAAATAGGCAGTAATGTAATTTACCGATAGATGATACACGTAATCGATTGCAACTTTTACAAAAATCTTTTGAATAGGGCATAATCAAACCAATTTTTCCTTGATAGTCGCTGTGCACATAAATCTTAGCAGGACCTGATAATGGTTTTTTGGGTTGTAACTCCCACCCCTGCGCAATTAATTGTGTTTCAATAAAACTACCAGACAAGTGATAACGATTGAATGTATCGTTGCTTTCGCCTGTTTCCATAAGTTCAATAAAGCGCAACTCTACTGGAATATCTTTAATCCATAACAAATAATCATTTAAATTATCATTCATATTTTTCATCAAAACAGTGTTAATTTTGACTTTTTTTATACCTACTTCTAACGATTTATCAACACACTGCAGTAATTCTTTAAGCTTATCTTGACCAGTAATTAATTTAAATAAATGGGGAGTAAAACTATCAATACTAATATTAATCGCATTTAAACCAGCTTGATGCCAATGGTGAATATTTTTTAATAAACGCGAACCATTGGTCGTAATAGCGAGTTCTTTCACGCTGGGATAGGAAGATATGAGCGATAAGATATCAATAAAATCGCGACGCAAAGTGGGTTCACCACCCGTTAACCGAATTTTACGCACACCAAGTTCAGTAAATGTTGCCACAACATGATTAATCTCACTGAGCGACAAAAATTTATGTTCCTTGTTAGGCTGATAACCACTTGGTAAACAGTACTGACACTGAAAATTACACAGCTCGGTAATCGACAAACGTAGATATTGAAATCGACGCTGATAATTATCAACTAATTGCATATATACATTAAACACCTTATCCAAATCGGGAAGCATAACCATTTCTGCGTTATACCGCGGCTAATCCACCATATGAAAATATCACTTAGGAAAAAAAGCTTCAGAGTTTGGTTCAGTCTAGCATAGGCTTTATTTTTTGACTATGAGCAAAGTGATTTTTATAACGTATCTTCTTATTGAACAATTAAAACAGTAACGCTTTCCTAAAATAACACCGCCAAAACAAGAAAGTTTTTATAAAAAATCCTCAGATAGATAATTGATTTTATTTTTTCGTTTTAAATTAAAATGAAACACTTACTGGACGGTGTTTCATTTTGTTAGTAGCGAATTTTGTTCTTTATTTTAGAAAAAAGCGCTTTTACTATCTAACTGCAATAGTGCGTATTTGCGATCTCCCTAGGCTTAGAGTCACATTATACTATGAAGTGTTAATCGTATTTTATGCTTATATTAAACTCTATTACACATTAAAAAGGCTCCATTAAAACATGGACAGATCAAACCTTTAGCACCCACTAACACTCAGAAAACCAATTTAGTTTTTCCCGTAATGCAACAACAGGCCCAATAATAATTAAACTAGGACTACAGGCTTGCAAAGATAATTGTGCTAAATCGCATAACTGGCCCGATATTACTTTTTGTTTCGTTGTTGTGCCTTCTTCAACAATTACAATTGGCGTATTTGCATTCATACCGTATTTAATTAATTGTTTTTCGATGTTACTGGCTTGAGATAATCCCATATAAAAAACTAATGTTTGCTTTTCAGCGGCTAAACTCTTCCAGTCAAGGTGACTACCATCTTTCAAATGACCAGTAATTAAACGTACGCTATGAGCATAATCTCGATGCGTTAATGGGATCCCACTATATGCAGAACAACCTGAAGCTGCTGTAATTCCTGGTACTACAGAAAATGGAATATCGGCGTTAAATAATGTTTCGAGCTCTTCACCACCTCGACCAAAAATAAAAGGATCTCCACCTTTTAAACGTACAACACGCTTACCTTTTTTAGCTTGTTGTAAAAGAATCTGATTTATTTGTTCTTGAGGTACACAATGAAAACCTGCTCGTTTACCAACAAAAATACGTTGAGCATCGCGACGAGTTAGATTCATAATTTCATCCGATACTAATCTATCATAGACAATAATATCTGCTTGTTGGATTTGCTGTAATCCCTTTAAAGTCAACAAGCCCGCATCACCTGGGCCAGCACCAACTAACACAACCTCACCACGGGAATCAAGTGATGTATCAAATAGCTCATTGGTGAGTTTTTCAACATGATCTGAATCGCTATTAGCAATCGCTTGAGCTAACCTATCATGAGAAAATAGCCTTTCCCAAAAACGACGACGTTCCGTCACTGTTTGATAGGTTGTTTTAACTTTATTACGTAAATAACCGGCATATTTAGCTAATTTGCCTAAATGTTGAGGTAAAATGGACTCTAGTTTTTCACGCAATAATCGAGCCAAAACAGGAGCATGCCCTTCTGAAGAGACAGCAACCATAATAGGGGAACGATCAATAATTGAGGGCATAATAAAACTCGCATCTTTTGGAGAATCAACCACATTACAAAAAATACGCCTTTTTTCCGTCTCAATACTCACTCTTTGATTAGTTTCCTGACAGTCTGTTGCCGCAATAACTAACCATTTATCATCCAGTAATTCAGCATTAAACTCCCCTTGAACTAAAACTAGTTGTTTTTGTTCATTCCAGCATATGAATTGCTCGTTAAATTCATGCGCATTGACAGTTAAGCGGGCACCAGCTTCAAGTAATAATCGAGCTTTACGTTCAGCAACTTCACCGCCACCGACTAATAAGCAATCACGGTTTTCTAGCTTACAAAATAAGGGGAAATAATCCATAACACCTCAAAATAAAACATTATCTGTTTAAAAATTTATTAACAACTAACCTCTAATAATAGAAATTTATTAATTATCCTATTGTTAATTGCTTCGTTATTTTTTTATCACTAATTATGATTAAAACCAAATATAATCCTAATTAATTTAACGTCTTTGGGGGATTGCTTACCATGCTTTCCCCCTTATATTGGTTATTTTAACCACACTTACTAAATTAAACAGCTATTAAGGTCGATCTTCTTTGGGGGTTGAATACCAGTATCCCAGTCCCATAAATAATGCACCAGAAACAAGATTTCCTAATGAAACCCATAATAGATTATGACCAATTCCAGCTAATGTGTAAGCATCGCTATGATGACCAAACCACGAAAGTGAAAAAAGTGTCATGTTCGCAACGGAGTGTTCATAACCACAAGCAATAAATGCTAACAAACACCACCAAATAGCGATAAACTTTGCCGAACCTTCAACTCGATTAGCCATCCAAATCGCTAAACAAACTAACCAGTTACATAAAATACCCCTAAAAAATAATGCCGAAGCTGAAGCAGATGTTTTTGCTAAAGCCGCTGCATGAACCAAACTAGTATCCGTCGATAATAGGGGTGTTGCAGCATAAAAATACAATGCAGCAACAAAAATTGAGCCTAATAAATTTCCTAACCATGTTTGTGGCAATACTGTCCACATTTGAGTATTAGTAATTTTTTTGCATTTTACTCCTAGGGTTAAAAACATGGTATGCCCTGTAAATAATTCAGAGCCTGCAATTACAACCAATGTTAAAGCAATACCAAACGTTGCTCCCATAAGTAAAGGTCTTATTGATGGTTCAACAAGGTTTCCTAAAGTAAAAATCAAAATAATACCTATTCCTACATAAGCCCCAGCCATAGCAGAACTTAGCCAAAAACCAAATGGGTTCGTTTTTGCCAAACGAACAATACGCGCAGCATTTGCTGCACATTTATTAATTGTCTCTGTATACATAATTAATTTATCCTTTTAAAAATACATTTAGCGCGACTTTACTTGTACGATCCCATCGTCATTAACATCTACTTCATAATGAGGGATTGAATATTGTTCATCTTCAAAACAATAACCATCTTTTAAACGAAAGCGTTGCTTTTTAAGCGGACTTGCCACCCATAACTCATTTTCATGTTCTGCTATAATGCCTCGGGATAAAACACTTGCCTTAGCAAATGGATCAATATTACTAATCGCATAAAGCTCAGCATTATTATAAGGGCGAAAAATAGCCACATGATCATTACCAACAAGTGCACAAACTCCTGTGCCAGGTAAAATCTCATCAAGTTTACAAATAGTTATCCATTGACTCATATTATTCCCCTAACATTACTTTACGTTCTTCTGCTGTTGCTGGGCGATGCTGATCACGCTCAGGTACGATTTGGACATTCTCATCACGTTTGTTACTATTAATAAAATGAGAAAATCGAATTTGACCTTCTGTATTTTCAACAGCTTCCTTCCATTCACATACCATTAATTTACGTAAGCGTGTCATTTCACTTTCTAACTCAGCATTTATGCCTAATTTATCGTCAATAATAACACTACGTAAATAATCAATACCGCCATCTAAATTTTCAAGCCAGACTGACGTCCGTTGTAATTTATCTGCGGTACGAATATAAAACATAAGGAAACGATCAATATATCGAATTAGTGTATTTTTATCGAGATCAGCAGCAAGTAAATCAGCATGACGAGGCTTCATACCACCATTACCACACACATAAAGATTCCATCCCTTTTCAGTAGCAATAACACCAATATCTTTACCTTGAGCTTCGGCACATTCACGCGTACAACCTGATACGCCTAGTTTAAATTTATGTGGTGCACGAATGCCTTTATAACGGTTTTCTAGCTCAACGCCCAAACCAACACTATCTCCGACACCGAATCGACACCAAGTACTACCTACACAGGTTTTTGCCATTCTCAATGCTTTGGCATAAGCATGACCACTCTCAAAACCAGCCTCAATAAGCTCCTTCCAAATAGCAGGAAGATCGTCTTTTTGTGCTCCAAATAAGCCAATGCGCTGTGAACCAGTAATTTTAGAATAGAGCTGATATTTTTTAGCTATTTGACCAACAGCAATTAATCCTTCTGGAGTAATTTCACCACCAGCACTACGCGGAATTATCGAATAAGTACCATTTTTTTGAATATTACCTAAGAAAATATCATTACTATCTTGTAGAGGAATCAAATTATCTTTAAGAATATAATCATTCCAACATGAAGCTAATAAAGATCCGACGGTAGGTTTACAAATTTCACAGCCATAACCTTTACCATGTTTTTTAATCACTTGCTCAAAAGACGTTAGGCCCTCAACACGGATAAGATGATATAACTCCTGACGAGAGTATTTAAAATGTCCGCATAATGCATGGCTGACCTCAATGCCTTGTTTAGCTAACTCTAAATTAAGAATTTGTGTAACAAGTGGAATGCAGCCTCCACACCCAGTCCCAGCTTTAGTTTCAGCTTTTATTGTTGCAACCGTATGACAACCAGCATTAATGGCATTAACAATTTTTTCTTTAGTCACATCAAAACAAGAGCAAATCTGTGCTGAATCGGGAAGCGCATCAACACCCATAGCTGGTTTTGCTCCTGCATGTGCAGGCAGTATCAACGTATCTGGATGTTCAGGTAGATCCATATCATTAAGCATTAATTGCAATAAATTACTATAATCTGACGTATCGCCAACCAATACCGCACCCAAGAGTTTTTTATTATCATTCGAAACAACCAATTTTTTATAAACTGGCGTTGTTTCATCTAAATAAACATAACTATGACACCCTATTGTTTTTGCTTTAGCATCGCCAATGCTACCGACATCGACTCCCATCAGCTTTAGCTTAGCGCTCATATCGGCGCCTTCAAATTTATCTGTTTGTCCCATTAAATGCGCTAAGGCTATCTGAGCCATTTTGTAGCCCGGTGCAACTAAACCAAAAACCTTGTTTTGCCAACAAGCACATTCACCAATAGCATAAATATCAGGATCCGAAGTTTGGCAATAATCATTAATAACAATTCCCCCACGAGGACCGATTTCTAACTCGCATTCTTGAGCTAATTTATCATTTGCTCTAATGCCAGTTGAAAAAACAATAAAATCGACTTCAAGTGCAGAGCCATCCGCAAATTGCATGATTTTCCCAGCAGGTGTATGAATAATTTCTTGAGTATTTTTACTGGTGTGAACACCTACCCCCATCTCCTCAATTTTACGACGCAGTTGTTCTCCACCCTGAACATCCAACTGTTCGGCCATAAGCACTGGAGCAAACTCAACCACATGCGTTTCCATACCTAAGTTTTTTAAAGCTCCAGCAGCCTCAAGTCCAAGCAATCCACCACCTACAACAGCGCCTTTTTGACAACGCTTTGCACATTCCTGAATAGCATCAAGATCTTCAATCGTACGATAAACAAAACAATCCGAACCATTAGCACCTTTAATCGGTGGTACCCAAGGATAAGATCCTGTCGCAATAATCAATTTATCATAAGCAACAATTCGCCCTTGTTGAGAATGAATCTCCTTACGCTGACGATTAATTAAAATAGCCCGTTCATTAAGTAAGACTTTAATATTATTCTCTTCGTATAAACCTTCGCGAACTAGAGAAAGCGCTTCTGCTGTGTGACCAGAAAAATAAGAAGAAAGATGTACCCGATCATAGGCAAGACGAGGTTCTTCACAAAAAATAGTAATATTGAATTGATTGGGCTGCATTTTATCAATTAACTCTTCAATAAAACGATGCCCAACCATCCCATTACCAATAATAACGAGGTTGGTTTTACTCATACATAACTCCAATTTTAATTTAATTAAATTGCTAAAAAATTTTAATTTAATAACATTGTATGAAACTGTGCATAGAATATAATTACCCTCAAGGATTACTACTTTAGTAGTATTTAAATATCAACTTGCTAAAACGCACTTAAAATAATTGCCAATTTTAACTAAACCAGTATAATTAGCCGACTAAATAAATTGAGTAATAAAAATTGAATTACAATTCAAGAAAGCTGCCTTCACGTGAAACCTTAGCTCGAGCGCAAAGATTTAACGATGACATCGTTGATGTTTCTGGTGTTGATCTGGTTTTGAGCTTAATAACAACGGCCGATCTAATTCGTGCTAATATCTATGCGCAATTAGATAAAGATTACGGCGTTTCTGAAGGTAAGTTTGCCTTATTGATGTCATTGTTTTCAGAAGGTGAAACCTGTGCCAGTGATCTTGCTTTACGCATTGGTGTCACACCTGCGACAGTATCAGTAATGGTTAAACGAATGCTGGCAGCGCCAGAGCCTTTAATCTCGATGTCAAAAAGTGGTGATGATGGTCGTTCTCGATTAATCACTTTAACACATACAGGCGAAAAGCTGATTCAAAATGCATTACCCAATCACCTAAAATCAATTCGCGCTTTTGCACAAGTACTCAATTCGCAAGAACAAGAGTCTTTAATATTGATGTTACGTAAATTATTACGAAAATAACGGACTTTAATCATTAAAGTTCTTCATTTCACTTAAATAGTTAGCTGACTAAATAAATGGAAAATAAGCTATATATGAAAAAAAATGTCAAAATTCCTGTTATCTTTTTACTCCTGCTAATCTTTGGCTCATTTTTAATCTTTTTAGGTTCAAGAAATGATGCGGTCTCGGTTGCCAAAAGCATCAAATCTGGTGTATTAACTGCCGATGAGATTAATATTGCCTTTCAAAATGTCGGCGGAAAAGTCACCAAGCGATTTGTAGAAGAATCACAAATAGTAAAAAAAGGTGATCCTTTAATGCAATTAGAAGATATCGATACCAAACTAGCTATCGATCGACTGCAAGCTTTAGTTGATAGCCAAAAGGCGGCAGTAAACCAAGAACAAAAAAATATTGAAATCACTGAAAGTGAAACCAACCTTTCAGAATTATCAACTTGGCGAAAAATAGAAGAAGTGCAAGCCAATTTAGAAGCAGCGAAATCGGCTCGATACCTAGCTAATACTGAATTTGATCGCCAAACCCAATTACGTAAATCGGGGGGAAACTCGCAGTCACAACTTGATAATGCTCGCAATGTTTTTATTAATGCAAAAATGCAAGTTATTCAAATTGAAAGCCAACTTTCTACCTTAATGATTGGTGCGACGCCTGAACAAATTAGCCAATTTGAACAAACAAAAAATGCAACAGGAATGACAATACAATCAATCTTAATTGCACGACAAAAACTGTTAAACCGCCAAAATCAATTAACACAGCTTCAATCACAACTCGCGCAAGGCGAAGCTGAATTAAAACAACTACAGCTTAATTATGATCGACTAACATTAAGAGCATCTGAAGATGGAAAAGTATTAAAACTTATGTTTGAAGATGGCGAAATGGTACCAAACGGTGCGCCAGCAGTCTTATTAGAAACCGATCGTAAATATATCGACATTTATGTGAATGAAAAAATGGTTAATGACTATCAACCAGGCACAACGGTTACAGCAAATGTAATTGCACTTAACAAAGAAGTAAAAGGAAAAGTACGTTTTGCCACCGCTGCGCCATCATTTGCTGATTTACGCATGACACGAGAACGAGGTCAAGCTGATTTAACCTCTTATCAAGTCAGAATTTACATAGAATCAATTCCTAAACTATTAACTGGAATGACACTTGAGGTTGAAAAATGATGCAAAACATCATTAAATCCATGCTTGAAGAGCTTGACGCCATGTTGTCTGGCCATTTTATACCTTATTATAAAGTTTCGCTTGGCTTAGCTGCTATTGTTTCGCTTGTTTTTTCAATTGTATTAAGTCATGGAGCTGTGTTTGAAGGAAAAATTGCGGTTATTGATCTTGATGGTTCTCATTATTCGACTGAATTAATTAGCAAAGTCAATACATCGCCTTATATTGAAGTGACAGAAGTAATAAGATCGCCAGTAAATCCAATAACATTGGTTTCACACGACCGTAATTTAGGTGTTTTATATATTCCTAAAGGTCTAGAAAAAAGCTTAAAAAAAGGCGATCAAACCGTACGCCTAGGCTATTTTGCTGATGATACAAACGATGCACAAAATGCCAAAGTACTACAAAGCCTTAATGAATATATTCCAGAATTGGGGGCTGAACTTAGTGTTGGTAAAGTTGCAGCATTAGGACTTGGTAAAGAAGGCATTGAAGCAACTTTATCACCAATGCAACTTAAAACACGATATATGTTTAATCCAGCAAGCTCGTCCACCATATCGACGATTATATATTTTGTCTACTTTTTCTCGTCACTGACTTACGGCCTAACCTCATTAATGATTATTGGCCGCTTGAAAGTAACTGGCATGTGGGAACAAACAATAGAAAGAGGACTCTTACCTTTATTAGCAAAAACAATCCCTTATGCACTATTTTTTACAACAGCATTAACGCTTATCACAGCCATACTTGTTATATTTGGACAACTGCGTTTTGACGGTAACTATTTTGCTTTTGTACCGAGCATATTTATGACAGGATTAGCATTTGGTTGGCTAGGATTGTTACTGTCTTGGAAAACTAACAACCCAGGAGAAGGCGCTGGTCGAATGATTTTCTTAGTACCTCCAGGGTTTATCATGGGCGGTTCAACAATGGCTGTGGGAATAATGCCAATTTGGACTTACTATGTCAGCCATGCTTTCCCATTAGTTTGGTTATTTAAATTTTTCCGCGATTTTGCCATGCGAGGGCGTTCACTGATTGATATGTTAGCAACTTATGGGGCTTTCATCATCTATTTAACGATTATTGCTTTTGTCGTGATGATATTTGTTGAGCGAGCAAAAAAGACAGAAAAGAACTAATTTTTGTCAAAAACTTTCAGGTAACACCTACGTTTAAGTAAAAATTTGATACAACATCACATCTTTTTTACCCCCCTAGGTGAATTTTCACCTAGGGTGAAATTTATTATTGATACCTCCTTTTGTTTTGGAGTATCACAACAATAACTTTATAAAGCTGATGCTCACTAAAGCAACTTTTCCAATCACAAAATTTAGATAACCGTGCACAATAAAATACTATTCACACAATAACTCAAATCACTTCCCCTATAAAAACTACCTTTAAGTTATCATCTAAACGATTCAAACCAAATTTCATCAAACTCTTCTTGATAACGCTGTAGTTTAAAATAAAGCGGAATACAAACTGCAATCACCGATAAAAAAGTACTCAAAACAATTATTGATAATATTTCCTTTAATTCAATATAATTAACAGCCAATAAAGCAACAATAGAATACAGGCAAAAAACAAGACTAAAAAAATAAACCGTTGGGAAAATCAATAATTCATCATTTTCTTCGATACGTTGGATGGTTCTATCCGATAATTGCATAATATAAATTTCATTACTTCCTTGCGCAGCAATCATTTGCCCCTTTTGTCCCTGATTTACCCCATCAGCAGCCAGTGCTAATGCAAGCCATGCATGGCTTTCGCTTAATTTACCTAAATTAAGATCTAATGGATAAACTTTATTTGGCGCAATTATAATTTCGCCATAAATATCAAAAAATGTCTCCTTTAAAATATTTAATGCAGAAGAAGATAAAGATGTCGTCCATAATTGATTAACTCGTTTCTTTTCAACCTGCTCGGCTTTAATTCCTAGATTACACCATGAAGTGCAATTCTTCTTAACTCCTTAGAATAAAAATCGGCAGGGCTTTTAAACTTATGCCGTTTTCTTGGGCGTATGTTCAATAGATATTGAATTTTCTTTATCTGTTTGTCGTCAACTAATGAAATGGCCGCTGACTTAGGTATAAACTGACGTATTAAGCCATTGGTGTTTTCATTTGTGCCTCTTTGCCAGCTTTTATAAGACTCTGTAAAGTACACGGTAGTATTTAAATAATGCTCAATAGCATGATGATAATTAAATTCGGTTCCATTATCAAATGTGATGTTTTTAACCATTTTTTTAAACGGCGTTAGCAATTTTATTATCATATCTCTCGTTTCGGAGGCGGTACGTTGATTAAGGCGCCCAATTAATACTAGCCCTGTTTTGCGTTCAACTAATGTCACCAATGCTTGCTTGTCTTTACGGCTAATAATCGTATCGCCCTCCCAATGTCCTCGGGTTTTCCGGCTTTCTACATAACTTGGACGTTGTTTAATTGACCGTTTATAACGGCGGTCTCCTTCTTTAATACTCGGTGCCTTACAATGCCTATAGGCTTTGCCTTTTCGCCTTAGATAAGGTTTGAATTGTTCATAGCGCGCTTTATTTTGATAAAGATAGTTATAGATTGATTGGACGCTGACTTTCTTTAAACGTGCGGCAATCTGCTCTGGGCTGTAATAAAGCATGAGATATTTTTCAACTTGACACCATACCGAAGACTCTATTGGCTTACCATTACCGCTGTTTTTTCGCCTTTTCCTAGCGAGTGTTACCGCCTCATGTGCTTGATAGGTTTGATTAGGTTTTGAGTTTCTTTTTATCTCTCGACTTATTGTCGAAGGATGTCTATTGAGTAGCTGGGCTATCTCTTTTTTATGCCATTAATAGAATGAGTTACTCAATTAAGTAATAGATTTAAAAGGTAATTTGTTGTGTTAATATGACGTATTAACCCTTTTAGATAAAAATATAAAATTTGGAGTAAAAATTAAGATACACAATTTAGCTACCGCAAGTGAATCTATTCCTGTACGTTCGACATACTCTTTTGCCGCATTGGGATCTGTAAAAGCACTATCTTTGTTATCGACAATAAGATCGTCTTCTTGCCCGCCAAGCCGCCCTAATTCGGCTTCAAAATTGGCATTATATTTATGACTAAAAACAACCATTTTACTAACTATGTCAATGTTTTCTTCAAATGGGTGATGCAAGGCATCAATCATAATCGAGCGAATTCTTGCCTCTATTTTTGTTTGAATATCACTGATATTTTTATGATGATCCAAATGTAACGCAAAAGAAAAATGGTGAATGCTTGCTGCTGTTTCACAAATACTGATTAAATATTGTATTCCTGCGTAACTATAAGTTGCTGGCTTTGCAGCAAGTATGACGGGAGATTGCATCTGTTTAGCGGTATCAATAACAACTTGGATGAAAAGCAAATAAGATTTTATATTTTTGTGATCGGAATCTATTTTTCAATAGTAACGCTCAACTAATAGATAATTTTCTATTTATTAATAATTAAAAGTAAAACCTGATCCAGATCACAAATAAACTTTTTTTATATTGCAAATAGAGGTTAGCATGTCAAAATGTTACCCGTAACTAGTTGGATGTACGAAGGATCAATAATGACTAAAAAAAATAAACAAGTTTTTGTATTAATGGGAGTATCTGGTTGTGGTAAATCAGCTGTTGCCAAACAAGTTGCTTACAATCTGGATGCTGCTTTTTTAGATGGTGATTTTTTACATCCAAAGGCTAATATTTTAAAAATGCGGAGCGGTACACCTTTAAACGATGAAGATAGAATGCCTTGGCTTAGCTTAATCAGTAATGCCGTATTTGCTATGAGTAATGTTAACGATGTCTCAATTATTATCTGTTCGGCATTAAAACGAAAATATCGAGATATTATTCGCGGTGAGAATAAAAACGTACATTTTATTTATTTGAAAGGAAGTTTCGATGTAATCGCTGAAAGACTAGCTAAACGTAAAGGACACTACCAAAAAACAGGGATGCTTCAATCCCAATTCGATACTCTAGAAGAACCAACTACTGATGAAAAAGATGTCTACAACATCAATATTGAACAACCATTAGAAAAGGTTGTGCACGATACTGAAAAAGTAATACGCACAATATGTCATTGTTAAAAAAATAGAAAAAAAATAAGACGAGGTCAATGTGAATCCGACTATTCAGGCTGTAACTCAACGTATTATTGAGCGTTCTAGGGCATCTCGTACCGCTTATCTGCAAAAAATAGAAAGAGCTATGCATAAAAAAGTAACTCGATCTAGTTTACCATGTAGTAATTTAGCCCATGGTTTTGCTGCTTGTTGTAGCGATGATAAAAGTGATCTAAAAAACATTTTAAAAAGTAACATAGGGATTATTAGTTCTTATAATGACATGTTATCAGCTCATAAACCGTATGAGTTTTATCCTGAACAAATTCGAAAAGCACTTCACGAAGTTGGCGCAGTTGGGCAAATGGCTGGTGGAGTACCTGCCATGTGCGACGGTGTAACTCAAGGCGAGCCTGGAATGGAGCTATCATTAATGAGCCGTGATGTGATTGCAATGTCGGTTGCTGTCGGGCTTTCACATAATATGTTTGATGGTGCTCTATATCTTGGAATATGCGATAAAATTGTACCAGGTCTATTTATTGGCGCATTAACGTTTGGTCACTTACCTGCTATTTTTGTACCTGCAGGACCAATGCCATCGGGCTTACCTAATAAAGAAAAGGTGCGTATCCGCCAGCTTTACTCAGAAGGTAAAGCTTCGCGTGAAGACTTACTTGAATCAGAATCGGCATCTTATCACACTAGTGGTACTTGTACTTTTTATGGTACCGCAAATAGTAACCAAATGGTTATTGAATTAATGGGACTACATTTGCCAGGGACGGCCTTTGTTCATCCTGAAACAGCATTACGTTATGAATTAACCAATGCTGCTGCTAAACAAATTACTCGCCTAACCAACCAATCAGGAAACTATATGCCTATTGGTAAAATGGTAGATGAAAAGGTGATTGTCAATGGTCTAGTTGCACTACTCGCAACTGGCGGTTCAACTAATTTAACAATGCATATTGTGGCGATGGCTAAAGCAGCAGGCATAATTATTAATTGGAATGATATTTCAGATCTATCAACAGCAGTACCACTACTTTGCCGAATTTACCCGAATGGTCCAGCCGATATAAACTATTTTCAAGCCGCTGGAGGGACATCTTTATTGGTTCGCGAATTATTATCGGGTGGTTTATTACATGAAGATGTTGAAACTGTAGTAGGGCGTGGACTTAGTCGTTATACTCAAGAACCTATTTTAGAAAATGGCAAACTTACTTTCCGTGAAGGTCCAACAAAATCATTAGATGACAGCGTCATTGCATCAATCAAAAGACCATTTAATTCTCATGGTGGATTAAAAGTGATGTCAGGAAATCTTGGTCGTGCAATTATGAAAACATCAGCCGTTGCACCTGAACATCAAATTATTGAAGCACCAGCAGTCATCTTTAATAGCCAATATGATTTAGATGCCGAATATAAAGCAGGCAAACTAGATAAAGACTGCGTAGTTGTTGTCCGTTATCAAGGCCCAAAAGCAATTGGCATGCCAGAATTGCATAAACTAATAACACCGCTAGGTGTTCTGCAAGATAAAGGTTATAAAGTTGCGCTATTAACTGATGGTCGATTATCGGGGGCTTCGGGTAAAGTACCTGCCGCAATTCATGTCACCCCCGAAGCTTATGATGGCGGTTTACTCAGTAAAGTTCAAGAAGGCGACATGATCCGTGTTAATGGTCAAACTGGCGAAATAACATTATTAGTAGACGAAGCAGAATTAGCCAAACGTAAACCTTATCCTTTCGACTTAGCGGATTCACATCTTGGTTATGGGCGTGAACTATTTACCGTTATCCGAGAAAATTTAACTTCTGCAGAAGAAGGCGCCGTTAGTTTTTAATTCATTTATTCTGCCGCAAATCAGCGGCAGATCCCCCCAAATTATACTGAAACACCCCTATTTCCTGAAACTTTTTAACAAAAACTCTCTGTAAACTTGTCATTTAAAATAAATATAAAAAATAATATAAACTATTTCTTGATAAAATTATCCACCAATAGATTTACTACATCGCCCATTTTCCCTTGCAAAGAAGCTTTTACACTGTAAAGCGCCATTCCCATAACCTGCGATGCTTGAATTTCAGGCGGCATAACTAATTCATTAGAGCTGGTTTTAACATCTAATAATGCAGGACCTTGATGCGATAAAAATGATTGCATTGCTTCATCAAGAGAATCAGAGTTATCAACTCTTATCGCAAATAATCCCATCGAATCGGCAACTTTTGCAAAATTAGGATTCTGTAAATCGGTATAGTGATCAACTAAACCTTCTGATTTCTGTTCCAATTCAACAAAATTAAGTGAACTATTATTAAGCACAATAATTTTAATTGGCAAATTTTCTTGAATTGTAGTTAACAAATCGCCTAATAACATACTAATACCACCATCACCTGATAAAGTAATAACCTGACGATTAGGAAATGCTTTTTGCACGCCTAACGCTTGCGGCATTGCATTTGCCATTGTGCCATGTTTCAAACTAATGACAGTACGTCTTTTCCCATTAGTATTAAAATGCCTACAAGCCCAAACCATAGCAGAGCCAACATCAGCACAAAGCACAGCGTCTTGTGTCGCATATTTATCAACAAGCTCGGTTAAATATTGAGGATGAATCATTGTTTGAGATGGTACAGCTTTCTTATTCAATTTATCCATTGCTTTTATATACAATTGGCGACATTTTTCTAAAAACTTAGAATCTTGTTTTTCATCAACTAAAGGAATTAAAGCGGCTAACGTTGGCTTACTACTACCAACAACCCCCACACTCACTGGATGACGCCGCCCAAGATGAGTGGCATCAATATCAACTTGAATAATAATCGCTTTATCAGGATAAAATTGTGACCACGCAAAATCAGCACCTAACATAATTAACACATCACACTCTTTAATCGCTGTTGTTCCTGACTCCATACCAAACATACCAGTCATACCAACGTTATAAGGATTATCATACTCAACAAAATCTTTACCCCTCGATGTATGCACAATAGGTGATTTTAATTTTTCAGCAAAGGCAATAAGCTCATCGTGAGCCTCACACACTCCTTGCCCAGCGAAGATAGCTATTTTATGATTATTATTAAGTATTTCTGCGATTTGATTCAATTCTTCATTTGACGGGCGAATAATAGGTTTAGGATGATAAATTTTATGCCCACTATTATCTTCAACCTTAATTAAACTAATATTATAAGGTACCACTAAAACAGCTACACCTCGTTGATTAATTGCAGCTTGAACTGCTGCGGTTGTTATTTGTCTTGCTTGGGTTGGATCATTGATTTGCTGACAAAATACAGAACAATTTTTATAAATAGATTCAAAGTCAACTTCTTGCGGAAAATCGGTACCTTGTTGCGAAGTCACCAATTGGCTTGCCAATAAAACAACAGGTACTTTATTACGGTGTGCTTCATAAATACCGTTAATAAAATGCAAACTTCCTGGACCACAAGATCCAGCACAAGCTGTAATTTGGTCTGTTAAATAAGCTTCTGCCCCTGCGGCAAAAGCACCGACTTCCTCATGACGAACATGTACCCATTCAATATTACTTTTTTTAATAGAAGAAGTAATATGATTCAAAGTATCCCCAACAATACCATAACAATGCTTAACACCTGCTTCAGACAAAACATCAACTATAATTTGTGCAACAGATTTTTTTGATGACATATTCTCTCCTAAAGAGTTAACGATTAAATAGGTTTAGTTGCTTAAATTACACCTACTTTTCAATAATGCGAATAGGTCATAAAGAAAATAGCAAAAAATGTTAAAAAACGAAAAATAACGTAAAAAAAATTAACGATAAAGTAATTATAGCCATATAAACTTTATTTAGAGATATTCCCTATTACAATAAATCAAGGTATTATGTACAAAATGTAATCTGTATCATAGAGCTACTTTTTGTGGAACATTTGTCATCTGAGGATGGTTTAGTATCATCAATCGCTAAATTCTTACCTAATTATTTTATTGAATATTACCCACTTATTACTGTCTGCATATTATTATTAATAGCAATTTTAATGTTTTCGTTCAGCAAATTAAGAATGGACATTATTGCATTGCTCACAATAACGGCAATCACCATCACAGGCGTATTAACACCAGCTGAAGCCCTCGCTGGATTTAGCGATCCTAATATTATCTTAATTGCCCTTCTATTTATTATTGGTGAAAGCTTGGTTAGAACAGGTATTTCATACAAAATGAGCGAATACATATTAAAAGTCGCAGGCAAAAACGATATTCGCATTATCACCTGCATTATGTTAGGCGTTGCTTTGCTTGGCTCAGTGATGAGCTCAACTGGCGTAGTTGCAATTTTTATACCCGTTGCCATTAGCATTGCTAACCATACTGGTATTCATGTAAAAAAATTAATGATGCCACTTTGTATTGCGGCATTAATAAGTGGCATGATGACACTGGTTGCCACCGCTCCAAACCTTGTTGTAAACAGTGAATTAAACCGTGCCGCTTTGACTGAATTCAGTTTTTTCTCGATCACCCCAATTGGTATTGGTGTTTTAATTGTCGGGGTTATATATTGCATATTAACACGCAATTGGTTACTCACAGCAGAACAAGTTACCCCAACTAATACCCAACCACAAAGACGAAAAATCACCGATTTAATTCGAGACTATAAATTAATTGGCCGAGCCCATCGAGCACAAATACTAGCTGGCTCACCTTTTGTTGGGCGCACAATTGATGGCTTACATTTGCGTAGTGAACATGGTGTAAATGTTATTGGTATTGAACGTTGGCGCAAATTCCACAAAGTACTAATCCCCGTTAATGGCTCAACCGAATTTCGTGAAAATGATATTTTATTACTCGATATGTCACACTCCGAAGCCGATTATCGAACCTTTTTAAACACCAACAACCTTGAACCGAAAGTATTACGAGGTGAATATTTTTCAGAACAGGTTAAACAAGTCGGCATGGCCGAAGTTGCCCTGCTCCCAGAATCGACACTGTGTGGAAAAACACTTAATGAAATTGATTTTAGAGGAAAATATTTCCTGACTGTAATTGGTATTTGGCGTAATCATGCACCAGTTGAAACAAACAACTTATTCCAAGAACGTTTAGAAATGAGTGATACATTACTAGTTTGTGGTGACTGGGGTTCGATCCAAAAACTACAAACTCGAACCAATGACTTTGTTGTATTAGACTTTCCGGCCGATATCGACGACATTGCACCAGCAAGCTCACAAGCACCAGCGGCTTTAATTAATCTCGCCATTATGATTATTTTAATGGTGACAGGTGTTGTGCCTAATGTGGTTGCGGCATTAGTCGCCTGCTTACTGATGGGAGCAACACGATGCATTGACATGGCTAATGCCTATAAATCCATACATTGGCCAACCTTAATTCTAATTATAGGTATGATGCCTTTTGCACTAGCACTCAACAAAACGGGGGGGATTTCGCTCATATCAGCTTGGCTTGAAGTCCACTTACGCTCTTTCGGCCCATACATGGTGCTAACATTTGTTTTCTTATTATGCTCAACAATTGGATTATTTATATCCAATACTGCAACAGCCATTTTAATTGCGCCAATCGCTATTGATTTAGGACTAAAATTTGGTTACTCACCTTATCCATTTGCCATGACGGTGGCAATTGCCACATCAGCGTCATTTATTACGCCCGTATCCTCACCGATTAAAACCATGGTAGTAGCACCGGGAGGATACAGCTTTAGCGATTTTGTCAAAATTGGCGTACCGTTAACTTTTTTAGTAATGGCGGTGGATATTGCTTTAGTACCGGTGTTTTTTCCGTTTTAAAGCCTAACTATGGTAATGATTGAAAATAATACTAATATAAAAGCATATTTTATTAAATTGAGAAATAGGAGAATTTAAAAATGATGAATTTTTTACAAACCATTATGGGACTTGCAGTTTTTGCTGCATTAATTATCGGACTGTTGACTTTCTTAGGCATATTTATTCTATTGCTATGTTACACAATTATAAAGCAAGTAAAATCAGATAAAAAAAGTGATAAAATAAGTGATGAAATATTAATACAACACTATAATATGTTTAAAAAATACAAAGATAGTGTTGCTCTTGCAGTTTTGTGCTACGGCATTCTTTATATGTATGGCATGAAATTAAATCAAAAAGCTTTTGATGCTTATAAACAATGTATGATTAAACGTAATTTACCTTTATAATTTTTACTCACCAATTTAAACATAGTAATGGCAACAACAAAATAATCCACCAAACCTCCTGTTTTGCGTGCTGCTCTTACTTATAATTGTCATTACATTCTGACACCATAAAGAAGATTCCCATATTTACTTTACGGTGTTGTGAGCGTTTATTTTGATTTAAAACCATCAAGATATAGAATTTGATTGTATTGGAATTTTTGTTTTGCTTTTTTAAATTGAATATGTTGGTTACAGCGTGCTAAGATTTTGTTTGGTGTAGTGGTTTTAGACGTTTTAGCCTTTTGGTGGAATAAATAACAATAGTGGCAAGCAAGCTATGCGAATTGCCAGATCCCATTTAACAATCTCATTCTTAGCTGTACAGAATAAAGCCTACTTATATTTACTCATATTATCCTGATACTCGCCTTTTCGAGATCATCTTCACTTTGCTCAAATATTCAAATTTGTTACAGAAAATATATCCGCCAGCGCTCAGTTTTAACTCATCCTCTATAATTCGTTCTTGACTAGCGCAGCCAAACATTCCTGTTGGCTTGGCCTTATGGAATTTCGCATAAAATTCGCCAAATCGGACGTTAGTACGAATGTTATTTATTCTATAAAAAAGTCTGAAACATTGTCGAGCTCAAATAACTGTATAGCTGTATAATTGAATTAAAAAAACTCAATAAAATTATTTAATATAATTTTTTATTATTTATTGGCACACAGGCCTATCAATTTTCAAATTTGAAACCGCTTTATTCATTTGTTTAATCATATCTTTAGGGCTTTGAGCAATATAAACTTTTCCACCTGTTGCATTAGCAATACAGTCAATTTTGTGTTCACCAGCAATATCCACAATATTAATCTTTAATCGTGGTTTTTGTGCAGCTATATAATTTGCTAATGTACAAATATTTTTCCTTGTACAATTATCTTCACCATCGCTAATAATAAGAATATAATCATCACGATTTATGCCATCAAGCATTTTACTCGCTTTTTCTAAACCATTATATAAAGGTGTTCCACCTCCTCCGGCTGCAGTCGGTGTTAAGTTTCTAATTCTATGCTTTAGTGATGGGCGATTTTTGTAATTATAAAACGGCGAAACTTCTGCTGCTGGGCAATTAGTCAACGTTACCAGTGAAATACCAATATTTGGTTGTATCTTATCAATACTCGATGTAGCCACACTCTTACTACTTGATAAACGAGTTGGTAAACGGGTCATACGCTTTTCGTATTTGATTCTTTCTTCTTCTGACATATTACTACCATACGTCAAATATCGAAAATATTGTTCAACCGCTGATGGTGATTCATTTAATGTTACTGTCATTGATAATGAATTATCAAACACTATTGCCATTTTAGATGGATTAGGATCTTTATTCATCTCTTCTTTGGTTATACAGTTCGGTGGATTTTTTACCTTTGGCTTTAACGGTGGCTGAGGTATCGGTTCAGGTTTAGGCTCTGATGTTGCAATTGGCGTAGATTCTTCAGGCACGGTATCTTTTGGCTCAGTAACAGGCTCAGACGCCGGTTTAGGTTCAGGCTTCTTCACTATAACAGCCGGCGCAACAATAGCTATAGGATCGGGAACAACTGTTTTTTGTTTACCAAAAGGGCAAAATAAATACCACAGAATACCAAGCAAACCAACAAGCAATAAGGCTAATAGTAAAAAATGCCACCAACGCCAAAATGGTTTTAGTGGAATAACTGGAGCTACTACAGGTAAAACTGGTTCTTCAAAGGTATTAATAATAACGGGCTCATCATTAATAACATAAATTAGGTTACCTAAACTTTTAATTCTTGGAAGCCATGCTGAAACTAAATTTCGCTCTCCATCGTTTAATGGCATTAGTTTAATAGCATTTTCAATATCATTAATACGTGTTTGTAATGTCTTGGCTATTTTGTTTCTATGCGATTCATCGACAAGACTATCAAGTAATATAGGTTGCCCTTCAAGATTAGTGTACCATCCAATATATTCATTGTTATCAATCAATTTTGGTATTGCTAAAACCGAAAAAGTACGATCAGTTAAATGTGATTTTAATAATAATATTAAGGAATTATATTGTTCTAATAGAGAAATTTTCTCTAGATTATTATAATCAAAGACTATCCGCGTTATTCGTTGCATTATTGATTTAATTCCTTACATTCTCATATTATTACTCTAAATAATGTGCTAAATCTAACTTTTATAGATAAAAATATAAAAAACGATACATTCGAGCTATGTAATTGTATCGTTTTATTTAAAATTGATTATTCACATATAGGTTTACTAATATTCATACTCGAAATAGCTTTATCCATTTGGTTAATTATCTGTTTTGGACTTTGAGCTATATAAACCTTACCTCCAGTTTTGTTTGCTACACAGTCAATTTTATGCTGCCCAGCGATATCAACAATATTTATTTTTAAACGAGGTTGTTGAGTGGCAATTTTGTTCGCTAAAGCACAAATATTAGCTTTGGTACAGTTATCTTCACCATCACTAATAACTAATATGTAATCATCACGGTTTACACCATCAAGCATTTTACTTGCTTGTTTTATACCACTATATAAAGGTGTTGCGCTTTTATTTTCTAATGGTTGTAACCTATTTATTTTATTTTTTAACTTGCTTCTATTTTCATAATGATAAAATGGAGTAGTTTGTGCAACAGGACAAGCAGATAGAGTTACTAGCGCAATATTAACGTCAGCTTGTATTTTATCAATGCTCGACAATGCTACTTTTTTACTTGTTGATAACCGATTTGGTAAGCGAGTCATTCGTTTTTCATATTCATCAATTTCTTGTTGTGTCATTGAATAAAAATCAGCATGCAAGTATTGATTAATGGATGCCTGAGTTTCCATTAAAGTCAATGACATCGATGCTGAATTGTCAAATATCATAACCATTTTTGGTGTGTCTGTATTATTCGCAATTTCTTCACGAGTAATACAACTTTTAGGTGCTGGTATCGGTTCAGGCTCCGATTTTACAACAGGTTGTTGCTCTTCTTTTGGTGGGTCTGATTTCTTTTCTTCAACTGGCTGAGTAATTACAGGCTTTGTATCAGGAATCGTAGGCTTTGCTTTTCCATATGGGCAAAATAAGTACCAAATAATACCAAGCAAAGAAAGTAATAATAGGGCCAGAAGTAAAAAATGCCACCAACGCCAAAATGATTTTGGAAGAATAACTGGTGCTGGAGCAGGTAAAACAGGGTCTTCAAAGGTATTAACAATAACCGGCTCATCATTAATAACATAAATATGATTGCCTAAACTTTTAATTCTAGGTAACCATGATGAAATGAATGCCTGCTGCTCAGCTGTTATGGGTATTATCTTAACAGTTGTTTCGATATCGTTAATACGATATTGTAGCGTTTTTTCTATCTTAGCTTTAAGTGATTGATCACTAATTTCGTTCAATAAAACAGGTTGTCCTTCTAACTCGGTATACCAACCAATATATTGATTATCGTCAATCAATCTTGCTATTGCTAAGATAGAAAAAGTACGATCAGTTAAATACGGTTTTAGCAATGCTAACAATGAATTATATTGATCTAATAAAGATATTTTTTCAGAATTATTACGATCACACATAACTCTTGTTATTCGCTGCATTGCCTATTTATTCCCTTTTATTTAACTTCAGTTTTTGTTTGAATATTGATTAAACCAGAATATATTTATATATTCAGTGCTTTTTGCAATTGTTGAAGTTTTTTATTTAACTTTTCTAACTCAACTTGTTTTTCAAGTTCAGAACTACCTGAATTGTTAACTTTTTTCAGTTGCTGTTCTATATCTCTGACTTGAGCCTGTAGATCGTCACGGCCTTGGGCTTTTTGTTTAACCTCATCAGTTAGTTTAGTTAAATCAGTTTTTAATTTTTGCTGCTGTGCCTGTTTTTGTTTAATGCTTAATGAAGTGTCATTTTTTTGTTTTTCAATTACGGCATAAATTTCTTTAAACTGCTGATTAGCTCTTACTTCATTCTCTAGAATTTGCTTTTTTTGATCAATTCTAGCTTGGTAATTCCCTGAATAATTACAGCTGATTTTGTCCATAATACCAATGTTAGTATTAGTTGGATCACACTGTTCGGGCGTTGTTGAACAACCAACTAAAAAAATAAACGGGCTGAGTAATAGAAGATATTTTTTTTTCATAATTAGCTAACCTTAACCGCTGAACGTTGTTTTGTAACAAGATTAATTTGATTTTCAAGTACTGAAATTTGTTTATGTAATTGGCTTATTTGTTTATCAAGTTTTGATACATTCATACCTGATTGTCGTTCTTGAGATGATATTGAAATCCAATCATTTTCAACGCCTCTCATGCGTTGTAATTTATCTTGTAAATAAGCAATATTAGCATCAATTTGAACTAAATCTTTTTGAGCCTGTTTTTTATTTAAGGTTTCTTTTTTAATTTGATTATTTAATACATTAAGTGTCGCTAAATTCTTATCTAATACAGCTTTAGCTGTTTCAGTTACAGCTTGTACTTCGTAAGTGTTTTGTTGAATATCTTGGATGTAAACATCGAGGCGCATTTCAGCATCCGCATATTCTGCTCGTTTGTTGTCAAGATAATAGTTTGCTCCCATCATAACACCACAACCTACGGCTGCAGACGCAATACATACGCCTGTTTTTCCTCCTGCTAGCATACAGCCAATACCGCCCAAACCAGCACCAATAGCACAGGATTGCCACGCTGATTTACTAAAAAATTTAGCTGTATTACTTTTGGCCAATGCAGGATCGACATTTCTGGAGCTCACTCCGCCAGAACCTTGGCATCCTGTTAGAATAAGCGATACACACAAAGCAAGTGTTAGGATAATTTTATTCATCATTTATTTCCTTTTATTTCGGTACATGTTTGTAGCCAAATCGTTCGTTCGATTTTTCCAGATTCAATATATTGATTAATATGTTTGAAGTAAAGTTTTAAATAATCACTCATATTAGCTTTGCCACTATTTTCTAAAATAAATTGAGTTGATTTGGCTTGATCATTAATCGTATTTTTTTCGTAATTTGACGCAGTATTAACTATTGTGTCGGAATAATATTTCAATATAAAATCCCGTGCACTTTTAGATTCATCAACAACTTTTTTTAAATTATCTAGCTTCGCTTTTGAGCACATATTGTCATCTTCCAATGCGTCTGTTTCTTTTGGATCACAAACCTCATTGGTCATTGTTTTATATAAATTGTCATTATACTCAAATTTGCTGTTTAAATCTGAAACATTAGCGCACAAAAATGCGCCTAGCTGTAATGCCGATTGAATGGAACGATCCCGTTGTTCATCTCGAGCTTGATTAGCACTTCTTAAAAGCGTATTTAGTTTATTTAATTCTTTTTTTGTTTTTTCATCTTCAACTTGTTTGGTGATTTTTTCAAGCTCATTAACGACATTACCATTTTTTGTACTGTCTGTTTCGTTACCTAACTGACTCCATTCTTTATCTAACTCTCTGATTTTGTCATTCGAATTCATCACTTCGGTTGTATAAACTAAACGAAATCCAACATCTTTACTTTTATACGCACCTTTATCATCATAAAAAGGTTTTTCGGTACGAAAAGCACTGGTAGTTGATGATTCTGGTGTTAAATAACTCCCACCACGGACAATCACTCCACCTTGTTGACCATGGTAGCGATCTAGTTTATTCATTCGAAACGAATCAAACATCATTTCGCTTGCATTACCTAAAATATCATAAAGATCTAGCGGGTTAGGTTCTAACCTACCAATCAGTTGTAATTTACCATTAGCAGATTTTGCGCCAGAAAACCATGCATAGCTTTCGAGATTACCTTTCATCGGAAATAGGGATTCACGAAACTCCGATTCTGTCACTTTTGACCCACCGCGAGCGGCATACTCCCATTCGGTATTATTAGGTAAACGAACATAACCATTAGGTAAATTACTTGATTTTATTTTTGATTGGTTTTCAATTAACCAACGATTATATTTATCCGTAAAGGCGATGACATCAAACCAGCTAATATCAGTAATGGGAAAAGAAAGATTTACTTTAGGAGTTGGACAAGTCTCGTTCATTACTGATTGATATTGCAATGCGGTAATCTCATATTTACCTATCAGGTAATACCGTTCTTTACCTGCATCAGAAAAACTACCAGCAATATAATTAGGTGTTGCATACTCGGCAAAACCGAGTTCTTTTTGGTTACTACCTAAAATGATTTTAATATCATCTAACGGTTTATTGGTCGGGGTAAAAACCTTTTTCATCACTAAACTGCCATCACATGGCATAGGTAAAATCACGTCATCTTTTGTTGGTTTGGGATTATAAAATTTACTATCCCAAGGTTGAGCAAAACTTAATGATGGATGTAGATTAATTGCAGCCAATCCCCAACAAGCTAGTCGGACGTATCGAGTACAATTATGCTTCACGTAAGCTTTCTGCTGGTTGAATTTTGATAGCACGTCGCCCTCCTATAAGCACAATGCCTGCAGCAATAAATAAAGTGAG
The DNA here is from genome assembly GCF_046635625.1 of Gilliamella sp. BG1. NCBI lineage: Bacteria > Pseudomonadati > Pseudomonadota > Gammaproteobacteria > Orbales > Orbaceae > Gilliamella > Gilliamella sp. BG1. The sequence continues at coordinate 118,867 of NZ_JBIDFG010000001.1, forward strand.
TAAAAAGGCTATGATAAGATGATAAAATTGTAATTGACTTACAACAGATTGTGAAACCAAATTTTTACCTAAAACTAAATTAAACGCATAATTACCTATTACAAAAAGAGTACAAGAGGCAACAAAAGCCAAACAGCTTAAAATCATAGCTTGGTTTATTAAATAAAGCATAATACCTTTAGAGCGAAAACCGATTAATCGCATAAAGGCAATATCTTTACGTTTGCGTTCAATATTTGATAAAAATGATCCTATAAATGATAAAACACACCCTAAAATCGCTGTAATTGCAATAACGCTAAAAATAAAATTAAGTACTCTATTAATCGCTTGCATGTTTTCAATTGCGTTAGCCTGTGTACGCGTTTCAATGTGTTTTTCTCTTAATTTAAATGCTAGTGGTGATACATTATCAAGTGAGTCTGCATAAATACGAGCTCGTGCGAACGAGGTATGTTCAGGTGGATTTAATTGTCCTGTTGAGGTTGGAAAAATGTCACTTTGATAACCATCATAATAATTTTCCATATCAATAAGTAATTCTAAAGTAACAAAAACCGCGGCACGGCTATAACGGTTTTCGGGAATAATGCCAACCACATCTAATTCAGTCATGCCTTTTTCTAGTTTTCCATCAAGCTGCCTAGTAATTACCATTTTGACTCGACTTCCTACTGTTACTTGCATTTTTTCGGCTGATAATGAACTTAATAAAATTTGTTTTTTATTATTAAGTAATGGCAAGTTTTTTGTTATTGGATCATCTTTGGCTGTAGGTATAATTTCGGCATTATTAACAAAATGGCTAGCATCTTTCATTAAATCAGCTTGCGTATTTAATGAACGAGTTAATGGAATAACAAAAGCTGTTTCTGGCTGTTTCTTTATCCACTCAAACACTTCATCTTTTAGTTGTAAATTACCAACTATTTTTACTTCTAAATTTTGCGGGTCATTAAGCAATTGCTCTCGAAGTTGAGAAACCACACCATATTTTAAACTAAATAGCAATAATAGCGGTGTAATTACTGATATTACTGAGGCAATAATACAAAATGAAACTTTTTTGTCATACCATAAGTCAGCTACAGACAAACGAGTTATAAGTAACCATTTTGATATTGCTTTAGTCATCTTTTATGCCTTATCTTGTAATGGTAGAAATTCCGAAGATTGTGAGGAGGTTAATTTAGCCGATAAAGTAAATAATCCTTTGTTAGCTATACGCTGCAGGTCATGTGTTACAATCATGGCAGCTATATTATCCTGCTGAGCTTGTTCTATAATTAAATCAAAAAGTAAATTTGCATTATAGGGATCCAATGCCGAAGTCGGCTCATCGGCAAGTAATAACGCAGGTTTATGAATAATAGAGCGAATAAAGGAAGCTCGTTGCCTTTCACCAATTGATAACTGTTTAGGATATTTATTTAGTAAATGAATAATGTTGAGTTTTTGCACTAAATAATCAAAGCGATCATTATCCACTTTTTTCTGTAATAGCTTTAACGATAATAAAATGTTGTCACGAACCGTTAAAAATGGCAGTAATCCACCTGTTTGTAACATAAAACCTAAATACTTAGCACGAACATCTGCCAATTGATCTATTTTATCTTGTTTGATGAGTGTTGCAATATCAATATCACAACTATCTATAGCCAGATTATAACAGCCAATTTCGTCTGGTTTTAGAATCATCCCCACCATTTCAAGTAAAGTACTTTTACCTGCACCACTGTCGCCCTGAATAACGACCACCTCACCAGCTTTTACAGTTAGCTTTGGTAGGCAAACACTAAAAAAGGATTTGCCTGTTGAGCGTGAAATTGCAATTTGATTGATGGTTAACATATTTTCTAACAACACAACTTTATGGCAACATTTCTAATGGTATAGGATACACATTCTCACGCGGATCGCTACCTTCAGCTAATGAAATCCAACGATCTACATCTGCATTACATTTTTGATAATAGCGAATTTTACTATTTAAATTACGAATAAATTTTTCTTGTTCAAGCCCACTCATACTTTTCCATGTATCTTGATCAAGCCCCGTTACATCGCTCTTATAAGGGATATTATCTAAATATTCACCAAGTAAACCCAAATCTGCAATTTTTGTGACAGAATCTGATTTTAATTTACTTGGATCTTGCCCCATTGCGGCAGCAACAGAGCGAAGTTGCGAAAACATATCATCGGCAGAAATCAATCCATCATTAGCTGCATTTGCAATTTTGCTAACAACATCACTCAGATCACTCAGTTGTGATTTTGTTAATAATATACGTGGCTCTGCTGTTGGTATAGTTGGTTTAACAAAATCTTTATCGGCAATCCAAGCCTTAAAAACTGACGGTGCTTTAGTACCTTTTACATCCCCTAAATAAGCAAGTTGCATTGCCTTACTTAATAACAATGCATCTTTTAACATATCAGAGTTATCATCTTTTGCATTTAGAGCATTACCAACAGAAGCTTCACCTTTATATGCTAGTTTGACTTGTTCAGATAGTGCTTGCGCTAATAAATCTACTTTTTTACCAAATTCATTAACATCACCAGCATTAACTGGGTAATAAAGTGATTTATGAATGAAATCGTTATAAGTTAAGTCTGAATATTGTGCTGCCGCTACTTGGTGATCTTTTGCACCACTTGGCGTTTTTAAATGTAGTGCATAAATGGCAACTCCTTTATGCTGAGCTTCAAGCCTTAATTGCGCTGCATCCATGCCAGTACTAGAAAGCTTATCATCCCCCGGAATCGCACTAGCATCTGTTATTAAAATCATATAACGTGCGCCAAAACTATTCCAATTAATATCATTTAATGCTTGAGCAATGCCCGCATAAGAATCTTCCGCAAAATACGAGGTAGAAACAGAAGCTTGTTTAAGTGAAGCACTTAACTTTTTAAAGTCTTCTTTATCCTTAACTTTATTTGGGTCGGCAAAAATCTTGGTAACAAATTCGAGCTTATCCGATGCTTTTAAGCTTGAGCGGAATGATATCAATCCGAATTTTACTTGTTCTTGTAGCTTTTCTTTTTCAATATGCTGATAAACTCGCGTTACCGCTTCTTTAGTTCTTGAAATATAAGGATCCATAGAAATAGTTGAATCAATAACAAACACAATAGCGGCTTTAAAAGGTACTACTTGATTTGCACTATCATCAGCAGTTTGAGCAGTGTTTTGCTTTGGGTTATTTTTTATCAATGATTCTTGTTTACTTACTGATGCGACCTCTAGCACTCGCTCATAAAACCCTCGCCCATTCATTACTTCTTCACCTTGCAAAATAGGTAATAAATAGAAATTACTTTTAAAATCTACAAACTCTTTAGGTTCTTGAGCAAGCACTTCTGGAGCTGCTTTATTCGCTTTTAGAGCTTCACGAATAGGTTTTAATAAAGTTTCAGGTTTATCGGCATCAACAATCGCAGTCAATGCAGCCTTATCCTTGAAAAATAGCAAAGGATCACGATCAACTGGATTAGTAAAAACTAATGTCATTTGCATATTCCAAGCAATAGTACATGAATCATTAATCCAACCAATAGTTTTTCCATAAGAATCTGGTCCTACATTAAGCCATTGCTGATTATTCTGATTTTTGCGCTCATAAACATAATAACGTGAAAATGCAGGTAAAGATTTACCAGTAGGATCAGCAATATTACTTTTTAATTCGCATGTTGGCGTACTTAGTACACGCTGATATAGCGTTTTTTTACCTACCTGCTTAAGCGGCTCTGCGGCAAAACCAATTAATGGTAAACATGTTAAACCTATTGTGGAAATCAGTTTTGAGATAGCTAGTTTATTCATTCTTGCTCCTCACTATTTTTGTAATTGGGTTAAACGATCTTTAACGAATGTATTCTTTGGATCGTTAGTCAAAGATGTTTCATACCAATAAATAGCCGTTTCTTTATCAGCTTCAAAACAATTATTCACTTCATAAAATTTTTCGTCATACTCTTTTGCATATAGCATAGCAATGTTAGCATTTGTTTGTGCTTGATTTGCATATAAACGCTGAGCTATATTACATTTTCCTGCTTTTTTAGCTTCAGTAATTATCTGAATAATTGCTCCCGTTTCAGGTTTAGTCTGTAAACATTGTTGAATAAATGTTAAATCATCAGTAGAAATGTTGCTTAAACTACATTGTTCACTAACTTCCACTGTGGGAGTAGGTTGTAATTGTTTTTGGAAAAATAAAAAATACCACGCCGCAAGACCTAGTCCAATTAGTATCATACATCCAACAACAATAGAAACAATTAGCCCTAGGCGACTTTTTGATTTAACTGGTTCCTCAGGAGTTATTCCAGATTCTGACTCCGTTTCAATAGGTTCGACTAATGTTTCCTTTTGAGAGGTAATATTAGATTCTTCAATTAATGGCGGTTCATCTTCAACAATAGGATCATTAACTGGCTCAGGATGTTCTATAACTTGTTCTTCATTAGATAAAGTTGTTTGTGCGTTTAATGCTGTTGAGGCAAAAACAGTTTCTGCAATACTAACAACACCACCATCAACATAACTTTGATTTTGCTTATCACGAATTTGTATAAGAAATCGGAGCTGACTTTCTTGTGTCACCAAAGAGTCGACCAACCATTCACCAACGTATCCCGTTAATTTTTCATTTTCAACTGACATATTTTCAAGAGTATGCCAATTTTTTTCGGGGTTCCATTGATTCAAACCAGATAAGTAATAGCCATCCTGATTGCGTTGTACAAGTATATCAATTTGAGAACTACCACTCCATTTTTGAGCTAAAAACTTCGCAATACCGGGTTTATAACTATCTAATTCAATTCTTAATGCCATGATATCCTCTATTTTTATACTCAAATACGCGAGTATTATTCATCCGATCTATTGAATAGGGAAACATTTTCAACTCAAATAAGACTTCCCTATTACTCTATTTTTTATTTAATTTTAATTAATCTGCGATTGTTTGAAAAAATTAAGAATTTCACCCAATCGGCTATTTTGTTCTTGACTAATTTCTCGTCCTGCATGGTGCCCCACATTTTCTTGCGCAAGCATTGCAAATGCAACAAACCAATCAAATATCGCATACTGGGAATAATTTTTAGTTTTATCGTCCAGTTTCGGTAATGAATGTGATGATTGAACATTCAATTCACTTAGCGGTGAAGAAAATATCGGTTTCCCCTGATTAACTTTACTCATTGGTATATCACCTCCCTGCCCTTGAATAAAACCAAGCCATGCAATAAAATCGGCTAGTAAAGTGTGAATAGTACTAATTTGTCTAGATTCTAGATCATCACGCTTACTACCAGTATTTTCGTTATTCAAAATATGCTCGGTTAAACTTGCTTCGAGTTTCATTCGATTAGCTGCAGTAATAAGTTCTTCTACAATAAAAGAGAGTGATTTTTGATTGATACCAAAAAACTGTAAAATATGCTTATCTAATACAATATTCCTTAAATGCTCTAACCATGCCGAAAAAACAGTTTTGGCAAACTTTGATTCGGTTGGTAATGTGGCAACTTGTTTAGTGGTCAATGGTGAATTCTCATCAGAAAATAACTCGAAATCAGCATTTAAACCAAAATCATTCGATAAATTATCTAACAAATTATCATTGCTATCTTGCTGTGTTTCATTTTCTATTGTATTGGAATGATAAAGTGCTCTAATTGTTTGATCTGGTAATTCAAACACTTTAAGTAGTTCACCTAATAATAGTGCTTTACTTTGCAATTCTTTAACTGCATCAGCAATTACTTGCTTTTTCTTAACTAGCTCTTCATCACTATCCGCTTGATACCAAGTATCAAAACGCATATTAATAATGTAATCAATTTTCTCATTAAGTTGTTCAACAATACGTTGTTGTTTTACTTCCGTAATGGCAACTTGCTCCAAGTATTGGCTAATTCGGCCTATACCGCCATCATTAAGTTTTAACATGGCATCCCATGCTTCTTCTGGCTGGAACACATATTCTTTAATATCACTATTTTGCACAAATGTATTTTTTAATACATTCATTTTATCTTGATAATTTTCTCTATAATCAATCTCTTGGCTAGTGCTCGGTTCGACATTTAAAAATGGCACATCAAATCCTGGTTTTCGAACTAGAAAAATATTATTAAATTTGTGATTGTTCGACCAATTACTTAACCAATCATAACTACCAAAACGTTCTAAGATAGTTTGTTGTAACAAACCTCCTTTACCCCAGCTATTTTTTAAATTATCTTCAGATAGTGTTAATGATGTGCCAATGCGTTTATCAAACATGGTTATTGCCCATAATAATCCCGGCTTTTTAGTAGCTCTTTTTTCAGCTGTTTCACCTTGGGTTTTATCAATCCAGCGCTCAAGTACTGGACCTACATCATTAACATCAGATTGTTTATCTGATGGTGTACAAACAACTAGCACATTCATTTCCTGGCTGTCAGTATATTTTTCAAAAAGATAAGCAACTTTACCACGCAATAAAAGCTGAGCAATTGGATTACCTTCTTTAACATCAGAAATCGATATTAAGTTTAGACGGCCTCGGTATCCAGGAAAATCAAGTAAATCTACATTTTCAAATGTTGGTACTCTGGTTTTATTGACTAATGGAAAAATTAATTCGGCAGTTAAAAAAGCCAATTGAGCTAAAGATATAGTTGTTGGTGCGCCATTTAATGGCGTTATAGTGACAGATGAATCTTTGTCGGTATTTAATCGCTCAAGAATATCAACATTCATAATACTGTCAATTTGTGACTTAGTACCGTTATTATCTTTGATTAAGACAGAAAGCGGCGCATATACCGTTTCAGCATGACTAAAACTTGATAAGGTCGTCGCTAGTTGGGTATAGATTGTGGTGAGTTCAGAAATACCACCCCATAAAACAGAAATCAGTTCACCACGATCAGATACAGGCAAATAAGGAAGAAGGTGCGTTGCTTTTTCCCAATATCCCCCTTTCAAACCTTCAAGCGAGTTACCGAAGTTCTCAGATAAATAATCATAAAGATCAACAACATCATCTTCAATAATACCGCCAACATAGCTTATTTGTTTTTTATTTTCTAACCGTTGAATCAACTGATTTAGCTGTGAAAACTCAATTTTATTGGATACTTTTTGTTGGTCAAAATCTTTAAAATAGGCATTTATTAAGATTTTTACAATTTCTATCTCTTTAAATAATTTTAATTCTAACGGATAGTTAGCTATACCACCTTTAGCAATACGGCTAAAACGAGTAACAAGACCTGTCGCTTCTTTACCACTACCTACAGGGTTTACATGATCAATAAAGTCTAAAACTTCGTTATCAACAACCGTTTCAAGCTTACCATTTTCACCCGCAGCTAGCGCTGAAATAAGGTACGATTTACCTGCCTGTGATAATCCAAAAAAACCAACTGCAACAGACTTAGTTGATACATCACCCAATCGTTTTGCACTATTACGTAAACGACGTAAATCTAAAATTAAATTATCTGCTTCACTATCTAAACGTTTAGATGAATGGCGTGTTTGATCTACCCACTCAATGGCCTTTGCTGATGCTTGATAGACCTGTTCCCAAGATTTAGGAAGTTGTTCATTTAAGTTTTTCATCGTTTTATCATTCCACTATCAAGCCAATATTGCGTACTTATTAAACCAGAGTTAACCATTGTATTTAAACTTAGTTTAATATCCTGATTTTTATTGCAGGCTCGCCCATCAGAGGCTTTTACATCCTTAATATAAAAATTTTCGACCGTTTTTTGTTTGTTTTTTATGCCGAGAGTAACTTCTAATACGACGCCTTCAGCACTTAATCGCTTGGCCACTTCACTATTTTCAATTGTTAAAATATAAATAGGCGATGCTGGCCACCTTTCAACTTCGAGTTGCCTAAAACCAAGTCTTGTGGTGCCTCTAATTTCAAATGAGAGATCAGGGAAATCATAATCAGGATTATCTAAGTCAATATCTTGATAATAAACATTTTCTTTTTTAATCATATTAAGATTATCTAAAAGTCCAATGTATTTAACTGTTGAATATAAATCCATATTAGAAGATCTAAAATAGAAATTAGGTAATCGTAAATTTTTACTTAAAAAACAAAGCATAGCACCCACAGCAGCCGTTGTTTTAGGATCATCAATGCGTTCTTGTTTATGGAAAGGATACCAACCACCAGTATGATAACCATGTAAGGGCAAAATTCGCCCTGCAGGCATAGATAAGCGTGATCGGAAATAACTTTGAATTCCCGGTAATCGAGAAGGGCGACCAGTTAATAAAAGAACATCACACTGATAACAACTAATAATTTCGGATAATGCATCAAACGTTTTACAGATGTTGTAATAATCACCACGAATAAACAAATAATGTATACGTTTAAGGTTAATATCGATACTTAAATCAAGTACCGAAAACTCAGGGTTATTTAATGCGCGCCTAATAGGTTCATTTATAAAATTAAGCACATTGTCAGTCATAGTATTATGTTGTAATAATTCGCCAAAGGTAGAACGATAATCATGTTGCTCTGAATGTAATGGATCATAAAGTTCATACGCTTTTAATATTTGTAATCCAACCGGTGTAAATAACTGTAAAGTGAGTTGTTGGCGCAATACCGCATCTTGGATAGATAGTTGTTGTGAACCAATAATAGTAGATAAAATTGGGTTTGGATCTGCAATTCCAGCTTGTTTTAGACCATTTGTTAAAGCGGTTAGAACGGTATCTTGAATGATATCAAGTAAAATATCATCACCTGCAACTTTGAATCCATCACGAAAACGTTGCGTTGGTACAATATAAGCATTACTACTGTTGGTTTGACCACTTACACCATAATCTAATTGGTAATCGTTAATCACTAAATCTGTTGTGCCGCCACCAATATCAACTGTTGCAATAGTTAGTTTCTGTTTATTAGCTTTACCTGGACGTACCATTGAAGCAATAAATTCTTCACTGCGCCCATTATAATTATTTTGTGTCTCGTTAAAGAGGTAAACCACTTGCCCGCAAGTCGCCTCGTCCCATTGAATATACACTTCAGGGATATTTGGCCATACACTTTTTAGTTGTTCTGGATTATTAAAATCAATATTTTTATCTGAACTATCCCAACCTAGGCTTTTCCAAACCAAACCTATTGCTTGATATACGCAACTTTTAAATATTGCTTGTTCGGGTTTTGGCATGGCTGGCGGAATAGTTAAAATAATAGATCGTAAATTACGTGGCGTTTTAGCATGCTCAAGTTTATTACGCTGAGCAACACTATTCATTTGCATTAATGCATGCATTAATACTTCACATAACATAAAAGTCATCAAAGAACTGCGTGAGTATTTTGGGTGGAAAACTGGCATTTTACGGTCATACTCTTCTTCAATATCATTACTTAAAATATGTAATGCTTCACCGTATTCATTAATTAAGCTTGAAAAAGGTTCTGCTGTTGCAAATGGTTCATGATCACTTTTTACATAATGAGAATTAAAACGCCAACCTTGTTCGTATTTATCTTGATCCCATAAATAGCGTTTAGGGCTTGAAAGACCCGTTGCACCTTCATTGCCCTCTCGCCGACTTGCAAGCCGACTTGCCTCTTGGCCAACACGGACAATACTTGGCCATCGGAATGTATCTCGTCGACCGCTTTGTAATGAAAAATGTTCTTTACCGAAAAAAGTTTGGGCAAATTCTACTCGGCTTTCAAACGGTTCATTGTAAATATGCTCTGGTTGGGTTAAGTCTCGAATTTCAAGCTCATAACGATGATTTAAACTATCTTTATCTTGGGCATGATCTTCAATTAAAATGCCACAAGTGCGTGAATTACCCACATCTAAAATCATATCAACAGGAATTGATTTAACAACATCATCTTTATTGTTTGACACAATTTTAATTGTTGGTAATTGCAAGGAGTCGGCAAGTAAGTGAATGATATTTAGGTAATGCGCATAATAAGATTTATTTTTAATCTCTTTATTAATATCATCTTTATGTATCTTTAAACGTTCAGGTTGTGGCGCGAGTTCTTGAAAGAGATCAATTAACCAACTGGTTATCCATTTGAGTTCTAAATACCATGAAACGTGATCTGAGCGATGTGCTAAACTAAATACTGCACCAGTCATCACATCGTTTTCGGTTGGCGCAAGATAAGCAACATCTTGTAAGTTAGCAAATACTTTTGTATCAAAAGCAAAAGTGATTCGATGTGTATTACCATCAGGATCTTCACCTTCAGGAATACTAACGATTCGAACTCGGCTCCAGTTATGTGGCCCTTTATCAAAACGATTTGAAGGTATTGAACGTAACATAGGAACTGGTAACCAAATGCCATCGTATAGTTTTAAGGACTGTTCAACACTAATTTCCTGTGTTGGATTAACAGCAAATGTGGGATTATCTGGTGTAAAAAATTGACCACTTTCCACATCTTCAACCAACCTAATTAGCGCACCACTCTCAGAGGGATCAATAAAGCACCCATTAACTTTACTGCGCCATTCATTATTTTTCCAATCGATTTTAAGTGCAAAGTCAAGAAACTGAATACCGCTATTCATAATAAGTGTCACTTCTTGACCATAATTGCGTAATTCTGGAAGCATATACAACCTTTATTGTTTTTTCATTGTTATTGGGAATGAAGTCCCATTATTATAAATTCCCTGACAATTAGCATTATTATTTTTGTCTGGTGTACATTGAATCTTTGGTAATTGATATTTGGTATTGTCACTACAAACAGCCTCAGTGTTACCCGTTATATCTAAATTGGCATTTTTAATGTTTGTACCCACATTACCTGTACATTTGACACCATCACTACGTGTTACAGTGACTTCGCCATTCCCATCATTAAAGTTATAACTTAATTGTAATGGTTTACCAGTGGCTTTATCTTGAATACCACCATTTACAGACCATTGACCATTTAAGAATTTTGTCGATCCTTGTTTAATTGCATCAGCTGGCATAGCTAAATGATTAGTTTGATCAACAGCTGAATTAGAATCTGATTTATTATCTTTATCCGATGGCGAAGATGTCTGCTCAGCGCTATCTTTATCTTGTTTATCTTGCTCGCTTTGATCATTTTGGATATTTGCATCATCTTTTTTATCAGGATCTAAAGGGGTAGATTTGTCATCTTTATCATCCGTTTTTGTTGCATCTTGCTCGCTTTTATTATCTTTAGCATCAGGATCTGGAATATTATTACTATCATTTCCATTGTCTGTAGGTAAAGAATGATCAACTGAATCACCAGCCACGTTGCTATTGGTAGGAATATTATTTGCATTATCTAAAATCGTACCATTTGGTATAGCATTATTAGTGACACCTAATCGATTATCAACAACAACATCTTTTGGCTCTGGATCTTTTCTATCTTGTTTTTCATCTTTTTCTGGTTGGCTAATATTACTACTATCTAAAGATACATTTGGACTAATCGATATTTGAGGTTTTAGCCAACAGCCGCGTAATAAAAACAATGCTAACAAAAGTAACAATAAAGGTAATAACCCTAACAACCATACCCACCAACGTTTCCACCATGGTCTATTATTAATTTGTGGAGTAACTACTTCTGTGATTGTTGGCGTTACTTTTTTTGCAGGCTCTAAACAATAGAATGGAGAATTTACTTGAGGCGTTTGTGGATAAACAAACCCCCAAAAAGTAATCACTGGTTTACCATTAACAATATAAACAAATTGATTACTAGGAAAGCGTATTGCCATCAAGTTAGGTTCTAGACTTTGTGAATTGTGTTTTGGATCATAAATAAGGCGGCTGAACAATAGCTGATCGCCTTTAATATTTGGGTTACTAGCTAGTTGCTCACCTAGAGCCACAACTTTTCGCTCAAATTCCTTTAAAAGCTCAAGAGCTGATTCTTGTTCGGATTCACTAGCTGATGTCCAAGGGACTATATCATATTGCCCATCTGGTTGATTTGAATCAAAAGGAATATACCAATCAATAATATTACCTTGGTCATTGCGTTGAGGAATGGCTAAATAATCGGCAAATTGTTTGCCTAATTTAACTCTAAACGTTTCCCGAATTTGAGCTGCGACTAAATAAGCAGCTTTTCCATCATGCCCAAGCATTTTGAAATCTTTAATATCACCACTTCGAAGTAATGTATTTGCCATATATTTCTTTTCATTCCTTTATATCATTTTTATTTCTTATAATTTCTTTTTAAAATTATGACAAGTTTAACAGAAAACGCCATTATTGTAATTGATATCATCATGGATATTCTGAATTTTAAACATATCTTTTAATAGATTATGTCATAAATGGCAGAATTAATACAGATTATAAAAAATTAAATAATCAATTGAATTATAATAACTTTAATCATAATTGCGATACCATTGATGAGCTTAACTTTTATACTAAAACATATACTTTCCTGAAAGTTTTTTACAAAATTATTTTAAGAACTCATCATCTGTTAATACTCGTAATGGTTGCATATCGCTTTCACCTTTTATAACTAAAGAAGGATCGGAGCGTAAGCAAGTCCCACCATAATGACCACCAACAGTAAAAGTACATAACTGTAGATAACGATCTTCGACTTTCGGTAAGCACCATAGTTCTTGATAAATATTTTCTTGTTTAGCAAATCGACCTACTGTTTTATCAAGGATCTGTTCTTGATTATTCACTAATTGAATATCACTACCACGGCGTCCAGCTATTGGTTTTATTGCATAACCTTTTTTAATTAGGCTTTCATTGAGTTCAAATGTAGACTCTAATAGGTAACGATGATTAGGAAATAAAGACCATAATACGGGTAAAATAGCTTTATTACTTGGAATAACCGTCCACAGTGGTTCGAAAACAGAGACTTCCGGTCGCAAAAGCACATCGAGCAATCTAACTGAATTTTCAGGATGCCATGTACGAATTGGTAACCCTGCAATTTGTGCCTCGCTTTCTTCTCGAAGTTGCTCTAATACCGTTTCCCAAGCCCATGTCTTCCAAACACAAGTTACTTGGCGATCTTCATCATCAACAAGTCGACCACGTTTATCCCATCTTAGTCCAGTAAGCCCTCGTAAAATTTTGCTATTAAATCCCGCTTGAGTAAGTGCTGTTTGCATAAATAATGCATGATAATTTTCTTCACTATCATTATCTTGCATAATATGAACAAAAGATTGAGCATCACTATGCTTCCAACAGTTAGCTAAAGAATTAAGCAAACCACTACTAGGATTGGTTCCTATATTCAGTCCAGCTTGAATAGCCCATTTTTGCAAAATATGACCTGCCTCAGTATGGCAAGAAGCAGAATCAGCATTATATTCATAGACTTTAAAGCCTCGTTCATCCATACAAAAATCTAACCGCCCAGTAATCATTTGGTAACGGCGCTGCTGCCATGAAAGTCTTAATCTTGGCCATAATATTTCTGGGATATTAAAATTAAGTAATAAATTATCGTCCTTTAATACTTTATCTGTGGCATGCAAATACATTAAATGTAATTCATTGGTTGCGCGAATAAGCTCTTGTTCGGCACTTTCAGAAATAGTGAAATAGCGATAGTGATCATCATGACTAATAGCATGACCTGTCGCTGAAACATACGCACTTTCTAATGGATCTGATTCATTTAACCAATTTTTATCAAATTGACCTTGGTTTTCAATATGCGCGCTATGAATTTCAAGTAACGGTTTAGGAATTTTAGGTTGCGGTAAACTATATTCAGTCTTGTCAGTTTGAATCATCCACCCTAAGATTTTCGTATCATCAAACGTGTCATGTAGTTGGTAACCGTCACTGGTCACTGTCATTTTAAGTTCACGAGTCCATTGCTGCCCAATTGGTAAACGCTTATGTATGACATTTTGTTCTGCTATCCGTACTTTATCTTTAAATACTTCAGTAATGATAGCCACATGACCTGTACGGTCAAAAAAACCACCATCATCCCAAACAAGTAACGCACCAGCCTCGGGCTTTTTTTTGCTTCCGTTTGCAAAAGCTTGCAAAGGTAAAATCGCTTCATTAACAACTTTCCTTAGAAAACGTAGTGAAAAAATTTCATGCGCCATACCAACATCTGTAAAAACAATACCATAGTTTAAAAATAAAAATCGCCTTGCAAATTCAACGCATTGCCATTTATATCCCATATATTCATAACCAGAATAGCTACGAAAAGATGCATCATTAGGGTATTGTTTTTGATCTAAAGTTTCATAATCAGATGAATAAATGGCAACGCCACCTGGCGCATACCCTAATAATGTACCAAAAGGTTCTTTATTATTGGACTTAGATGACATGTTATTTTAGCCTTATTAGTAAATAGCAAGATACGTTAATTACACTATGTTATAATTTTCTATCATAGATCAAAATATATACTTTAAAAAGCAATGTTTATTATTCGTTACTTGAAGAATAGTAAACTGCCTATATATAGTGTTTATTCTTGGTAGTCGTAACGATACATCGAACCAAATAAACGAGAAAAATAAAATTATGCAAAAAACTAAATTAAATGAGTTATTAGAGTTTCCATGCTCTTTTACCTATAAAGTAATGGGAGAAGCAAAACCAGAGCTTGTAGACAAAGTGGTATCAGTGATTCAACGCCATGCTCCTGGCGATTATACGCCATCAATCAAACCTAGTAGTAAAGGTAATTATCATTCTGTATCAATTACCATTAATGCAACGCATATCGATCAAGTCGAAAATCTTTATAAAGAATTAGGCGAAATCGATATTGTAAGAATGGTTTTATAGTGTTTTACTTTTGCTAAAAATTGAAAGTCTTATCGGTATAGATAAGGCTTTCTGCTATACGATAAAAAATTAAATAAAATCAATACTCTACCTGAATGATTTTTAGTGAATATTCATCTTTATTACAACAAAAGAATTAATTAGAAAATATTATAGAATCAATGTATTTTATTAAGATATTCAAATTAGTATTGTATAAGCAGTGACATAAATTCATTCAAGATGATAAAGCGCAAGATAGTGTTAACTGCCTTGCGCTTTTAATAAAAAACAAATTATCCTAAAATTTTCACTAATTCTTTTGTTACTTCAGTTACAGCTTGCGTTCCATCAATACGGAAATATTGTGTCCGCCCTTCTTTGGCTTCATGCTGATAATAACTAATTAGTGGTTTAGTCAAATCGTGATATTCAACAAGGCGTTTACGAACGATTTCTTCGTTATCATCTTTGCGAATAGTAAGTGGTTCACCAGTCACATCATCAACATTTTCAACCTTTGGTGGATTATGGCGAATGTGATAAACACGACCTGAAGGAGCATGAATTCGTCGCCCACTCATACGATCAATAATCACTGCGTCTGGTACATCAAATTCAAGCACATAGTCAACATTTATGCCAGCTGTTTTCATTGCATCTGCTTGTGGAACCGTGCGAGGGAAGCCATCTAGCAAAAAGCCATTAGCACAATCGCTTTGTGCAATACGTTCTTTAACTAATGCAATAACGAGTTCATCGGTAACTAGCTTACCGGCATCCATTAACTCCTTAGCTTGTAAACCAAGTGGACTACCAGCTTTTACTGCTGCTCGCAACATATCACCAGTTGAAATTTGAGGAATACCATATTTTTGCATAATAAATTGTGCTTGTGTTCCCTTTCCTGCTCCTGGTGCTCCTAATAAAATAATTCGCATAAAATAACCTCTTATGGCTTTAATATAAATAAAGCTTCTATTCTGGTAAATAATGAAATATCACCTTACTGCTGGATATCAAACCATCAGTTGGGCAAATATAGTTAACCGCTCCACAACCTTTGATCATTTGAGCTTTTTGCAAACAAGTCGGGCAAATATACTGTTCAAGATAATGTTGCTTACAATGAGGACAATTAAAATTCTGTGGCGAAACAACACTCATTTTATGATGACAATTTGGACAAAGGCCTTCTTTCCCTGAATCATTCATTAATTTTCCTGACATAAATTAGTTTCGCCCTCTTACATGCTTCATTAATCGACGACGTTTACGTTGCTGTGATGCAGTTAAAGTATTTTTTCTACCTTCGAATGGGTTAGCCCCTTCTTTAAACTGAATTCGAATTGGTGACCCCATAATTTTTAGTGATCGTCTAAAATAGTTCATCAAATAACGTTTATAAGAATCTGGTAGATCTTCTACTTGGTTACCATGAATCACAACAATTGGTGGATTATAACCACCAGCATGTGCATATTTCAGTTTAACACGTCGTCCTCGAACTAAAGGCGGCTGATGGTCATCTTGTGCCATTTGCATAATCTTGGTTAATAATGCGGTGTTAACACGACGTGTTGCACAATCATATGCTTCTTGAATCGAATCAAATAAGTTACCAACACCACTACCATGCAACGCAGAAATAAAGTGCACACGAGCAAAATCAATAAAATCTAATCTATCATCTAATGTCGTTTTAACTTGCTCTTTGATATCTTGTGATAAACCATCCCATTTATTAACGGCTATTACAAGTGAGCGCCCACTATTAATAATAAAACCAAGTAATGATAAGTCTTGATCGGATACACCTTCTCTGGCATCAATAACTAAAATAACTACATTAGCATCTTCAATTGCTTGTAACGTTTTAATAACTGAAAATTTTTCAACTGTTTCAGTAACTTTTCCTCGTTTACGTACACCAGCCGTATCAATTAGGATATACTCACGTTCATCTCGATTCATTGGTATATAGATACTGTCTCGAGTTGTCCCAGGCATATCATATACAACAACTCGCTCTTCACCTAAAATTCGATTAGTTAGTGTTGACTTACCAACATTTGGTCGGCCAACAATAGCAACTTTAATAGGTTGATTGATTAATGATTCTGTTTCATCAACAAAATCATCACATAATTCAGTTAGATCATCTAATTGTTGATTATCATCCGAGTTATTATCTTCGTTATTATCGAACTGGAAAATAGGATCTAATACAGTTTCAATTAATGAACTTACGCCACGACCGTGACTAGCTGCAATTGGATGAATTTCTCCCAATCCTAAACCATAAAAATCAGAAATCGCAGTATCGACATCAATACCATCAATTTTATTGGCTACTAAAAAAGTAGCTTTATCGCGAGAACGGAGATGTTTTGCAATAGCATGATCAGCTGGCATTGCACCAGCTCTAGCATCAACCAAGAAAAGAACAATATCAGCTTCTTCTATTGCTTGTAGGGATTGTTCAGCCATAAAGCTTTCAACCCCATCTTCTGTTCCATCAATACCACCAGTATCAATCAAGATATATTCATGGCCCTTGATCTCAGCTCTTCCATATTTACGATCACGAGTTAATCCAGAAAAGTCAGCCACTAAGGCATCTCGAGTTCGTGTTAACCGATTAAATAGAGTCGACTTTCCAACATTTGGACGACCAACAAGCGCTACAACAGGTACCATGTTTCTTCTCTAGATTACTTTAATTCTTTGTAAAGGCGTAAATATCACCATTTTTAGCTTGGACAATTAACTTATTGCTTACAACTAATGGTTTAGATATTAATCCGCTACTACTCACTTGTGTTTTAGCAACAAGTTCACCGTTTTCAGCATTTAACCAATATAGGTAACCTTCAAAATCACCAAACACGACATAATTTTGGTAGATGACAGGATCAGTTAACAAACGATGAGTAAAGTTTGACTGAGTCCAAAGTTCTCCGCCACCACTCTTAGCGATGGCCCGAACATTGTCATCCTGATCAATAACAAACAATCTATCGGTATCAACAGCAAAGCTATGAATAGATCCAAGTACTTTACGCCAAACAGTTTGACCATTACTTAAATCAAGCGCAACAACACTACCATTATAACCAACAGAATAGACTAAATTACCTTCAACTACCGGAGTAGAATCAACATCATTTAATTTTGCTATTTCTGTAGAGCCTGATGGCTGTGAAATGCGTTGTTGCCAAATTAATTGGCCATCATTAATATAGTAAGCATTTACTCGACCATTATCATCACCAACGATTGCTGCACCATGAGCGATAGTGGGTGTAGAGTTACCTCTTATTGATAATGTTGGAACTTCGAAGGAAACATCCCACAAATAATCACCAGTGTCACGATTAATACCTTGAAGAACACCATTAGCAGTATGAATTATTAATTTGTTATCAGAAGATACCGGGCGGGCAAGTACTTCCCCTTTCACTGCTTTTTCCCAAACAACTCTACCGTTGAGACGATCTAACGCATAGACAATGGCACGTTCACTACCTACATAGACATATTTATCATCAGCACTTACACCACCTGAAAATAGTGCAGTTTTACTACTGAAAAGTGTACTTTTAGATAAATTGACATCCCATATAGTATTACCGCTTGATAAATCAATTGCCTTAACTTGTCCACTACGACTCGCTACATAGATAGCATTATCATAATTAATCGGACCTAATAATGAATAAATATGAGTATTACCAGCAGTACTATTTTTCCATACTTGTTGAATAGAAAATTGATTATCTACTTTCGGTGACGGTGCAATTTGTACAATCTCATCTTCTTTACCGAATAAAGAACACCCAGCTAGTGAAAAAACAAAAACACCAACAAAAAGATATTTTGATAACTTCATTGTATAGACCCTTATAGCAGGATAAATTAATTTTTACTTTCTTCAGATGCAGCTTGTTTCGCTTTAGCTTCTTGCTCTGCTTTTTCTTTGGCTGCTTGAGCCTCTTTTTCTGCCTTTTCTTTAGTAGCTAAAACTTCTTGTTCAACTTCTTGTTTTGCTTTTAAATATTCAGCTTGGTTCAACTTCATTTTAATACTTTCTTCTAAATCTTTAGTTGGTGAAGAAGTCAAAGCAACATTATAAGCACTCACTGCGTCAGCATAACGAGTCATTTTAACAAGCACATCAC
This sequence comes from Gilliamella sp. BG1, assembly GCF_046635625.1. NCBI lineage: Bacteria > Pseudomonadati > Pseudomonadota > Gammaproteobacteria > Orbales > Orbaceae > Gilliamella > Gilliamella sp. BG1. Next base: position 137,875 of record NZ_JBIDFG010000001.1, read on the forward strand.
CTCGGAGATCATTAACTACGGCACCCCAACTTTCATTAGTTACATTACCTAAAGATGTTAGGCTTTCTTGATATTGACCTTGTTGATACTGTAAGCGTGCTATACGAATATTGGTAATCGCTTTAACAGGCTCTGAATCCGCTTTCTTTAATGCATCAACTAACAAGGCTTGTGCCTCAGGATAATCTTTTAATACCTCAACATAAAATTTTGCTGCACGCAAATTAGCAAACACGCTATAAATAGTATCGTTGTTTTTAGCAAAAGATACTAATTCATTAACAGAATCTGGTTTATTATCATCTAATTGAGCAATTAATTGTTCATACTTATCTGATGATGCTATCGCCTTTTCAACTTTATATGATTGCCAATAACGCCAGCCATAAAAGGCCAATAATCCAATCACAATAATGGCAACCATAATTTTCCATGTTTTAGCAAAAAAACCTTTTATCTCTTCAATTTGTTCTTCACTGGATAACTGATGACTCACGTTTTTCTCCTATTTCCTTTACTTAATAGACAAACAAGTTTGGACAATATCTGCTTGTGCCACTTCAACTTGTTCGCCTGTTTGTAAATTTTTAATCATTACTGTCTGATTAGCTAATTCATTTTCACCAATAATAACTGCTATCTTAGCACCTAATTTATCTGCTTTGGTAAATTGTTTCTTAAAATTACTGCTACCATAATTTGTCATGATTCGCCAATCAGGTAGACCATCACGCAATTGCTCTGCAACACTTTGAGCAACTGAAATGGTTTTTTCATCACCAGAGGTGATCATATAAATATCAATCGAATTATCACCATTAAATGATGGATTAACCGCTTGAACTAATAATACTAAACGTTCAACTCCCATTGCAAAACCAACTGCTGGTGTTGGTTTTCCTCCAAGTTGGCCTACAAGACCATCATATCGTCCACCACCGCAAACGGTTCCCTGTGCCCCTAGGCTGTTAGTTACCCATTCAAAAACTGTTCGATTATAGTAATCCAAACCGCGTACTAATCTTTGATTAATATTATATTCTATCCCAGCACTATCCAATAGTCGGCATAAGCTTTCGAAGTGAATTTTGGACTCCTCATCTAAATAATCAAACAATTTTGGAGCTTGATTCAGCAGCTCTTGAACAACTAGATTTTTTGAATCAAGTATGCGCAACGGATTAGTATACATTCTACGTAAACAATCTTCATCCAATTTATCTTTATATTGTTCAAGAAAAGTAACTAATGCATTTCGATAGTTGACCCTAGCCTCAAGCGAACCAATTGAATTAAGTTCAAGAGAAGTATGCTGTTCGATACCAAGTGCTCTCCAAAAACGAGCCGTTAATAAAATCAGCTCGGCGTCAATATTGGGCCCTTCAAGTCCAAAGACTTCAACACCAAATTGATGAAATTGACGATAACGCCCTTTTTGTGGTTTTTCGTAACGAAATGCCGGTCCTAAATACCAAAGGCGTTGTTCTTGATTATAAAAAAGTCCGTGCTCAATTCCTGCACGAACACAACCTGCAGTAATTTCTGGGCGTAAAGTAATGCTTTCATCATTTCGATCATTGAAAGTATACATCTCTTTTTCAACAATATCGGTGATTTCTCCGACCGCTCGCTTAAATAGTGCGGTATCTTCAACAATAGGCGTTCTAATTTCGTTGTAGCCATAACTGTTTAGTACACCTTTAACGATTTTTTCAATCTGTTGCCAACTTGCACTATCTGTTGGGAGTAAATCGTTCATCCCTCGTATAGATTGGATCTTTTTCTCTGTCATTTATTTATTCACTATCTAATAAAATTATAATTCAGTTGCTGCAATTCTGTTTTTCAATATTAATGCTTTAGCACGAATTCTAGCTTCTAACTCATCAATCATTTGTTCATTATCAATACGACCAATACGTACACCATCTTCATAAAAACCACTTTTGTTATGACCGCCAGCAACTCCCATAGTTGAAGCTAATGCCTCCCCAGGACCGTTAACCACACAACCAATAATTGATACATCCATCGGTGTAATAATATCTTCTAATCGCTGTTCTAATGTATTGACTGTATTAATCACATCAAACTCTTGGCGAGAACAGGTTGGACAGGCAATAAAATTAATGCCACGAGACCGTATACGCAGCGATTTTAAAATATCAAATCCAACTTTCACTTCTTCTGTAGGATCAGCAGCTAAGGAAACTCGAAGTGTATCGCCAATGCCTTCTGATAGCAATAACCCCAATCCAATGGCCGATTTAATAGCACCACTTCGAACACCACCTGCTTCAGTTATACCTAGATGTAATGGCTGCTTTATTTGTTTAGCTAGCAATCGATAAGCATCAACGGCAGTAAACACATCAGATGCTTTTACACTGACTTTAAACTGCTCAAAATTAAGTCGATCAAGTATATCGACATGGCGCATCGCTGATTCAACTATCGCTTTTGGTGTAGGTTCACCATACTTTTCTTGAATATCTTTTTCTAGAGAACCAGAATTAACACCGATTCGTATCGGAATATTTTTATCTTTAGCACAATCAACAACAGCTCGAATTCTTGATTCATTACCTATGTTGCCAGGATTGATTCTTAAGCAATCAACGCCATATTCAGCAACTTTTAATGCAATACGATAATCAAAATGAATATCAGCAATGAGTGGAACTTTTGCCTGCTGCTTAATAAATTTAAAAGCTTCAGCTGCATCCATTGTAGGTATAGAAACACGCACAATATCTACACCAACACGTTCAAGTGCTTGAATTTGGGCTACTGTTTTTTCTACATCTGTGGTTCGAGTATTTGTCATTGATTGAACTGCAATCGGAGCTCCACTACCAATAGGAACATTGCCGACATAAATTCGGGTAGATTCTCGTCTAACAATTGGTGAATCTTGATGACTCATACATACTTAACCATTTTACAAAATAACTAGTAATGATCTTAACAAGATTTAAGACAAATGTCTGTATGAGAATAAGAAAATTTGCTAACTATTAACACGAGTAGCTGAGGCTGGAGAAATATAATGACTTACTTCAATAAGATTACTTTTATTATCTTTATTGGCATAATATAAAATTACACCAAGCGCACAAAGAATTATAAATATTCCCCAAAAAATAAAAGGAGCTTTTCTAGTTCTTTTTGTTTTAAATGCTTGCGTTTGAACTTTCTTTTGTTGAGACTTAGATTGTTTAGTTAATTCATCGAAATACGGTTGATAGTGTTCTGATGATAAGCCAACAATTTCGGCATAAGAACGAATATAACCTTTTACAAAAACAAGTGGGGCGTGAGGTAATTGGTCATTTTCGATATCAACAATTACTGTCTTTCGCACATGAATTTTATTGGCAATATCATCTTGAGTTAAACCCATTTGTTCTCGTAAATCAACGAGCATCACTCCTAATGAAATATTATCCATCATACCCTCATTTAATACTAATCGTTAGCTAATTTAATCTTTACAAACAGTTACATATTTTTACAATTAATCAATTTTATTTGCATTAAACCATTGTGCTGGTTTTTCAATTTCATTTTGAGCTGCAACTAATTGTAATTCATATTCATCTTGTTTTAAGGTTTCAAGCATAACCGCATACACGGCCGAAGTAGTATGTTCTAAAGCTTCAACCAATGATTTCCCAAGTAAAACATTAGCTAAAAAAAGTCCACTTGTCATATCACCAACACCAACGGGTTGTCTTACACCAAAGTCAACTAGTGGTCGGTCAATATGCCATGCTTCTTCGCTAGTTACAAGCAACATTTCAAAGCGATCAAGTTTATATCCAGCTCTGCTTAAATGTTTAACTAAAATCGCTTTAGGCCCTTTTTTACATAACTCTCGACAAGCTAAAATTGCTTCATCAACATTATTAATACGTTGTTTTCCATTAAGCTCTTCAAGTTCCAAAATATTGGGTGCCATCATATCAGCCATAGGCAATGCTGTATTGCATAAAAACTCAGAAACACCTGGTGCAACAAAACATCCTTTTTCAGGATGTCCCATTACAGGATCGCAAAAGTAAATAGCATTAGGATTAACAGCTTTTACTTTTTTAACTATTTCAATAATTGCATTACCTTGTTCAGGTAATCCCATATAACCACTTAATACTGCATCACACCGTTTCAATTCATCAATTTCATTAATTCCATCAGCAATTTCGCTTAAATGCGATGCAGACATTACCGTTCCAGTCCATTGTCGATATTGAGTATGATTAGAAAATTGTACGGTGTTTAAAGGCCAAACATTTACGCCTATTCGACGCATAGGAAATACAGCCGCACTATTCCCTGCATGACCAAATACAACATGTGACTGAATCGATAAAATATTTCTCATGAAATTAACTCCAAATTAACAAACAGTAATATTTTTTACCACGACGAAGTAAAGTATAACGATTATATAGTTTATCGCTATCAGTAAAATGATAATCAGTTGTAGTGTTACGTTCACCATTAACAGAAATAGCATTAGATTCAATCATCGTTCTAGCTTGTCCTCTTGATGGTGCAAATTCCGCATTAACAATTGCTTGTTGTAAATCAACATTTTCCTCAACAGCTAATGTTGGCATACCATCTTGAGCTAATTGTTCAAAATCAGCTTCAGACAAGTCAGTTAATTTACCAGAGAATAGACTTTCTGTAATACGTTTTGCTGCGATCAATCCTTCTTCACCATGAACTAAGCGTGTAACTTGCTCAGCAAGTACATATTGAGCTCGTGGTGCAACACCACTATTTTTATCTTCCTCTTCCAATGCATCAATTTCACTTAGAGGCATAAATGTGAAGAATTTTAAGAATCGATAAACATCAGCATCAGCAGTATTTATCCAGAATTGATAGAATTTATAAGGACTTGTCTTCTTAGGGTCTAACCATACGGCACCACTTTCAGTTTTACCAAATTTGGTCCCATCGGATTTAGTGATTAACGGTACAGTCAAACCATAAACTTGTTTTTGATGTAAACGACGGGTTAAATCAATACCTGCAGTAATATTACCCCACTGATCAGATCCACCAATTTGTAAAACAACATCATGTGATTTATTCAAACAAGCAAAATCATAAGATTGTAACAAGCTATAAGAAAATTCAGTAAATGAAATACCCACCTCATCACGATCTATACGTTGTTTTACTGATTCTTTATTAATCATCGCATTAACTGAAAAATACTTACCAACATCACGTAAAAATGTCAGTACATTCATGCCACTAAACCAATCATAGTTATTAGCCACAATCGCTGAATTTTCACCACAATTAAAATCTAAAAATGGTGACACTTGTTGTTTGATCTTTTCACTCCACTCAATAACTGTTTCCTCAGTATTAAGTTTTCGTTCAACAGCTTTAAAACTTGGATCGCCAATTAATCCAGTTGCTCCCCCTACAAGCGCAACAGGTTTATGACCAGCTAACTGAAAACGTTTTAAACAAAGTAATGGAACTAAATGACCGAGATGCAAACTATCTGCTGTTGGATCAAAACCACAATAAAGCGCAATAGGATTTTGTTCAATTTGTTCTACTAGTGCTTTTTCATCAGTAAGCTGAGCAATCAGTCCACGTTCTTGTAGTTGTTTGATCACATTTTTTGTCATGATATTTTACCTATTAAATTTATTACATTTATATTCTAGTTTAAATAAAATTTATTCTAATTTATTTTGTTGTGATAACGTTTATACGCTTGTTTAAAATGATCTGCTACTATTTCGTTTGGCTTTTTATCAAAAAGACTAAAAATAATAATTGCTATAGAAGCAAATAAAAATCCAGGGATAAGTGAATACAAATTAAACCAATTAAAATTAATCCATAGCAACACAGTTACAGTACCAGTTATCATTCCAGCTAGTGCTCCATTACGTGTCATACGCGACCAAAAAACAGAAAATACGATTATAGGACCAAACGCCGCACCAAATCCAGCCCAAGCATGACTCACTAAATCAAGTACACTATTATTTGGATTAATAGCTAATAAAATAGCAATAACTGAAACTAATAGCACCATTATACGACCAACCCAAACCAGTTCCTTCTGTTTTGCTTTTGGTCTAAAAAACGCACGATAAAAATCTTCCGTTAGAGCACTTGAACAAACTAATAATTGACAACTTAATGTGCTCATGACCGCTGCTAAAATAGCGGCCAACAAAATACCAGCAATCCAAGGATTAAAAAGTAATTTCGACAATTCGATAAAAATACGTTCATGTTTACCATCGTTAATCAAGTAAGATAAATCTGGATTATGAGCAAAAAAGGCGATACCAAAGAAACCAACCGTGATTGCGCCAGCTAAACATAACATCATCCATGTCATACTAATCCGTCGAGCGTTTTTCATTACTTCATGTGAATCAGCAGCCATAAATCTGGCTAAAATATGAGGTTGCCCAAAATATCCAAGCCCCCAACCTAATAATGAAATAATGGCAATAAAATCCATATGAGCAAATAAATTGGTATAATCTGAATTGAGCGATTCAATATATATCAATGCATCAGAAAGCCCACCAGCATTTACCATAACCATAATTGGCGTTAGAATAAGTGCAAACATCATTAAACTAGCTTGAATAGTATCAGTCCAGCTTACTGCTAAAAAACCACCGATAAACGTATAGGCAATTGTTGCACCTGCACCCGCTAACATCGCCCAACCATAGCTCATACCAAATGTACTCTCGAATAACTTTGCGCCCGCAACTACACCAGAAGCACAATAAATAGTAAAAAATATTAGAATAATGACAGCTGAAATAATGCGTAGAAGTGAGCTTTTATCATCAAATCGACGAGCGAAATAATCGGGTAAAGTTAATGAATTATGATTGATTTCAGTAAAGACTCGTAATCGTCCTGCAATGAGTAGCCAATTTAAATAAGCACCAATAATCAATCCGATTGCAATCCAACTTTGTGAAATACCAAACAAAAAAACAGCACCAGGTAATCCCATTAATAGCCAACCACTCATATCTGATGCGCCAGCTGAAAGCGCAGTCACAACACTACCGATACGACGCCCACCTAAAATATAATCACCAAAATTTTGCGTTGAACGAAATGCAAAAAAACCTATGGCAATCATACCTAAAATGTATACAGCAAAGGTGACAATCATTGGTAAGGGCATATCTTTAAAAAACCTTATTTGATAAAATTAAGAAATAGTGGGCTAGCTTATCATAAAATGACTATGCTAAAAAGTCAGTGAGTATAAATGTGAATATACAAATAACAAAAAACTAAGCAACACTAAAAATAAAAATGTTTTACAATTATTAATCAGTATGTTTCATCGTTCCCATCTATATTAAAAAAACTAAAGGCAACTTACAGATAAACAGTAAATAAAAGTATATAATATGCATCTTACTATTTTTTAATAAAATTATTTTGTGAAACAATCAACCCGAATTCAAATTTTAGAAAGATTAAAAGATCATATTAAAGATCCAACAACAGAACTAGTGTATGAAACACCTTTTGAACTATTAATCGCAGTAGTACTTTCTGCTCAAGCGACTGACGTTAGTGTAAACAAAGCCACAAAACCACTATTTGCTATTGCAAATACTGCTGAACAAATTTTGGCTCTTGGTATTGAGAAATTAAAAAGCTATATCCGCACCATTGGCCTTTATAACAGTAAAGCTGATAACATTATAAAAACATGTCAAATTTTAGTAGATAAATATCAGGGTGAAGTCCCTGAAAGTTTTGATGCACTAATTGAATTACCGGGTGTTGGTCGTAAAACGGCAAATGTTGTGTTAAACACCGCTTTCGGTTGGCCTACCATTGCAGTTGATACACACATATTTAGAGTAAGCAACCGTACAGGTTTTGCACCAGGTAAAACGGTAGAGGTTGTTGAAGAAAAATTACTGAAAGTCGTACCTAAAGAATATAAAATAAATTGTCACCACTGGCTAATATTACATGGCCGTTATACCTGTATTGCTAGAAAGCCTAGATGTGGATCCTGTGTTATAGAAGATTTGTGCGAATTTAAAGAAAAAATTTACCCAGAGTAGAAATCAATGCCAAATAAATTTAATTTAGACCAAGATGATATAAACTTGTTTAAAAATAGTATTGGTAACATCACCAAAAAACTAAAACAAGATACTGTCGTTCATAAACCACAAAAACGTTCACAAAAAGCAATAGAAACCCAAAAACAGCAATATGAAAAAATTAATGCTGAATTTTATTTTTCTGATGATTATCAGCCGCTATTGCAAGAAGACCCAATTCGCTATAGCCGAGAAAATGCAGATCCCTACGAAGTAAAAAAATTGCGCCGTGGATTTTATGAACCAGAATTCTTTTTGGATCTACATGGGTTAACTCAACAAGAGGCTAAAAAAGAAATTGCCGCTCTTATCGCAGCATGTTTACATGAAAGAGCTCATTGTGCTTGTATCATGTATGGACATGGGAAAAACATCTTAAAAAAACAAACACCCATGTGGCTAGCTCAACATCCTCATGTTATCTGTTTTCATCAAGCGCCTAAAGAATTTGGTGGCAACGCAGCACTTCTCATTTTATTTGATATCGAGAACAAACTAATAAATAGTTAGCTTTTGAAAACTTAACTATCTAGATAATCATAAAAATAATTTTTTACTCTTCTTCCGTCAATTTTCATCTAAACCTTTGTGATGACATTAGCATGTAGATAAAAAACAAAAAATAAAATAACGTTAACTAAAGAATAATGTTTAAAAAATAGTTGTTAATAACATAAAACAAAAAAACCAGCTTAGCGATAACGTCAAGCTGGTAAACATTGGAAGCAATGTGAGCAATGTCATACTTTTTCAAAAGCCTCTAAAGCTCTAACAAAGTACGAATTAATGATAATGATTATCATTAACAAAATCAAGCATTTTTTTATTTTTCTAAGCTAAATAAAAATAAACGCTTTATTCACTAATTTCATAATAAGAGGATTGATATTTAACAATATAAAAAATAAGCAGAATATTCCTATTCTGCTTTTTATAAAAAATTATACGCAATGGCTAATTTAGGCGAAATAAAATAGAGTATAATACTTATTATTTTTGATAAATAAATTCAACACCTTCTTCATCGCTTTCGTCCCAGTCATCAAAATCATCGTCATCATCAAAAGCCTCATCCATTGCTTGTTGATGGTAATCATCCCACATAAATTCCACTTTTTCAGGTGATGACTCTTCTTGTTCGGCTTCACGTGGATGCGCATTGATATATTCCATTAAGTCCCAACATAAGGCCTTTATACCTTCTTGATTAATGGCTGAAATAATATAATATTTATCTTGCCAATCAAGTGCCCTAGCTATTTCAGCTGCACGTTTAGCGCTCTCTTCAGGACCTAATACATCCATTTTATTAAATACCAACCAACGTGGTTTATTAGCTAATTTTTCACTATATTGTTGAACCTCTTTGATTATTACTTTAGCATTTTCTATCGGATCTGATTCATCTACTGGTGCCATATCGATCAAATGAACTAAAACACGACAACGTTCAAGATGTTTTAAGAAACGAATACCAAGTCCTGCACCGTCTGATGCCCCCTCTATTAAACCAGGAATATCAGCAACAACAAAACTTTGTTCATTATCCATTCTTACTACACCTAAACTAGGCACTAAGGTAGTAAATGGGTAATCTGCAACTTTCGGTTTAGCTGCTGAAACTGAGCGAATAAAAGTTGATTTACCAGCATTAGGCAAGCCCAACATCCCCACATCAGCAAGTAATAATAATTCTAATAATACATCGCGCTTTTCACCTGGAGTACCATCAGTTTTTTGTCTTGGCGCACGATTTACCGATGATTTAAAACGCGCATTTCCAAGCCCATGAAAACCGCCCTTGGCAACCAATACTTTTTGTTGGTGATGCGTTAAATCACCAATAATTTCACCTGTATATTTGTCGGTAATTCGTGTTCCCACAGGCACTTTAACGGTAATATCTCGACCACGCTTACCCGTACAATCAGAACCTTGTCCATTTTGGCCACGCTCAGCGCGGTAATTTTTTTCAAACTGAAAATCAACTAATGTATTTAAATTCTCATCAGCAATAAAAAAGACATCACCACCATCACCACCGTCGCCACCATCAGGACCACCTTTAGGTATATACTTTTCTCGGCGAAAACCGACACAACCATTTCCACCATCTCCAGCTTCAACACGGATTGATGCTTCATCAACAAATTTCATTATTCTTCCCCTTTATTGCGGTTAATTAGCCAGCCTTTCCTTGGATGCCAAATATAATGTCCAATGGTCGCAAACATAGCACCCGCAACAACAGATACTGCACCAATATAACCTAAAATATTTAAATATTGCATAGCAAACTTTTCAGGCCAAATTAAAGCAAACAAATCTGAAAAGATGAGCGAAAATAATGGCGTTAAAGTTGTTATTGCACTCACTTGTGCTGCTTGCCAGCGCTCCATAGCCATCACTAACGCACCATAAGCAATAATAGTATTTAAACCACAAAATATGATAGCAAACAGTTGAGTTGCATCAGCATTTATAATTTTACTTGACGACGTAAAAGGCAACAAAAAAACAGTACAAATAAGGTAAATTAACCAAAGTAACTGTTCTGCACGTAATTTCTGTAATAGTACTTTTTGAGCAAGCGCATAGCAAGCCCATGATACCGAAGCCAGTAAACCAAGCCAAACACCAATACCATACGAAGCCATATTAGAAAACAGATCTACAATATTTTTATTAAAAAATAACGCAAGCCCAACTAATAATACTAAAATACCAATAATTTGAGTCGGCCTGAGTCGCTCTCTAAAAATAAAAGCACTTGAAATCATAAAAATCACAATGCCAGTTTGCCCGACAACCTGAGCGGTTGTAGCTGAAAGATACTGAACTGCACTAGCAAACAGTGCAAAATTACCCAACAACCCAAAACCTGCAATCATCAATAAAACAAAACGACGATGTTTTCTGAACATCATTAAATTAGGAAATTGCTTTTTGTAAGCCAACCAAATAGTAATACCAAGAGCTGAAATAGCCAATCTCGACCAAGCTAATGTCAATGGATCAACAACCACTAGCGCATATTTCATTGCAATTGGCACAATGCCCCACATCACTGCGGTTAACATGGCAAGTGCAAAACCTAATTTAACATTTTGCTGCTTTATCATATCACCATCAATTTTATATTAACTTCAAGAAATGAAAAAAGCCCCACAATAATTGTGAGGCTTCCAAAACTTTTTGAACCGTTTATGAATTAACTGTTAGCAACTACACTAACATAACGACGATTCTTAGGTCCTTTAACTTCAAACTTTACTTGTCCATCAATTAAGGCAAATAGGGTATGATCACGACCACAACCTACATTAGTGCCTGGGTGGAATTGAGTTCCACGTTGACGAACTAAAATGTTACCAGCAAGAACTTCTTGACTACCATAACGTTTAACACCTAAACGTTTACTTTGGGAATCACGACCATTACGTGATGAACCACCAGCCTTCTTATGTGCCATTGTTCGATACTCCTATTAAGCGATTGCAGTGATCTTCACATCAGTGAACCACTGACGGTGACCTTGTTGTTTACGATAGTGTTTACGACGACGGAATTTAACAATTTTCACTTTATCGCCACGACCGTGTTCAACAATTTCTGCTTTAATTGTTGCACCTTCAACAAACGGAGCACCAACTTTGATGTCTTCACCATTTGCTACCATTAAAACTTTATCGAAAACAACTTCTGCACCTGTTTCGACTTCAATTTTTTCCAAGCGAACGACTTGTCCTTCGCTAACTCGGTGTTGTTTACCACCACTTTGGAAAACTGCGTACATACTTAACTCCGCAATAAAAAGCAGACGATTACTTGATTAAACATATATGTCTGCGTGATTAATCTTATAGGGCGTGAATTTTACGCAAATTTTATTCTTGTTGCAAGCGCTGTTTAACAAAAGATCGCAAAAAGTTACAAAAAAGATCAGATAGATACTCTTTTCAAGCTACAATAACCATAAATTACTATTTAGCTAAAATAAAATTACAAAATAATATTGAGTGTTTATATGTCGAAAATAAAAATTCGCCCCACCGAATCAATTATTAATCGTTTAACACTATTACTGTTCTGTTTAGGTGCTATTGCTTTAATCGCTTTATCGTTTTCAATCCAGGTAGCCAATGATACAAAAGGTGGGGCATATATGGTTAATCAATTAGGTTTACTAAGAATGAAGAACTACCAAATACTAACAATGGTTCCACTCAATAAGAAAGATTATGATAATTTAAATATTTTTATTAATATTTCTTCATCACAAAAACATTTAACGCTTTTAAAACGCTACAATTTAATTAATGAATTTAATCAGTTAGAAACTGATTGGAATACTCGACTTATTACTAAAATACAGCAAGCACAAAAAATCGATGAAATAAGAATTGATATTGAAAGCTATGTTGCTCGTATCAACCATTTGGTAGATAAGATTGATCAAAAAACCGAAAACAAAATTTATTATATTTCTCAATTACAACAATTATTTATTGTTATTATCGTAATTTTTTTAGCTGTTCAAATTTATTACTTACGTTACTACCTTCTTGCACCATGGCAAAAATTAGTTAGTATGGCTGAAGCAATTTCTAGCCACAATTTTAAAGCGCGTTTTAATATTAAAAGCAGAAAGAATGAATTTGATCTTTTAGGGCTAGCTTTTAACAAAATGTCCGAGCAAATTGAATCACAATATTTATTGTTAGAAAAACAAGTTGCAGAAAAAACAGCTAAATTACAACAAACCAATAAAATTGTTTCATTTCAATATCAAACAATTAAGCAACTACATACTTCAGAGCCATTGTGTGAACGTTTTCTAAAAATACTACACAAATTAGAAGATTTAGTACCATTAACTCAATTTAAAATCCGTTTTTATGAATCAAATGATCCTGAGCATTATCAACAAATCAGTTACGATAATGAGCAAAAATTACCTTATTGCCAAAATTCTAAATGCAAAGCTTGTTTAATCTCATCAAAATCTTATCAAAAAAATAACTTTCAACGCCATTGGCACCTTCAAGAAAACGGGGAAAAATATGGGATATTATTTGCTTTGCAGCCAAAAAATATCATATTAACCAATGAACAAGAAAACTTAATTGTGGGAGTTATCGAGCAAATGACTACTGCAATGAAGCTCGATAGACAAATTGAACAACAAAAACAATATTTATTAATAAAAGAACGCTCAGCAATGGCCAGAGAGCTGCATGATTCCATTGCTCAATCTCTATCTTGTTTAAAAATACACCTCAGCTGCTTACAAATGCAATCAGATTTAACATCACAAAGCAGTATTGATTTATTGGCAACAATGCGTAAAGAAGTCAATATAACCTACTCTCAACTAAGAGAACTAATTACCTCTTTTCGCTTACGCCTTAACCAAACGGGTTTTTATGCAAATTTAATGGAATTAATTGAGGAATTTAATCAAAAATTACAATTCAATATTCAGTTTGAATATTTATTGCCGCTGAATATTATCAATAGTAAATATGCATTTCATTTATTACAAATTATTCGTGAAGGACTAAATAACATATATAAACATGCTAAAGCCACACAGGTTATTGTCAGTTTAAAAATTGATGATCATCAAATTATTTCTGTCTGTATTGAGGATAATGGCATTGGTTTACAAAACAATATTAAACAGGATAATAGTTATGGTCTAATCATTATGCGTGATAGAGTTGAAATACTAAATGGTAATTTAACAATAAACAGTCCTCCCCACAAAGGGACACAAATTATGATAGCATTTAAGGTTAATAAAACCATTTCATTCAAAGCAATAGAAGAGTAAAAATGGAACAAATAAATTGCTCAATACTTCTTATTGATGATCATCCAATGTTAAGAAATGGCGTAAAACAGCTGATAAATACAGTCAACCATTTTGACATTGTGGGAGAAACTGGCTCTGGAATAGAAGGCGTTAAATTAGCCGAAGAGCTTGATCCTGATATTATTCTACTCGATATCAATATGCAAGATGTTAATGGATTAGAAATATTACGCTACTTGCGTGAAAAAAAAATATCGAGTCGCATTATTATGTTTACAGTATCAGATGCAAAAGAAGATATAATCACCGCACTAAAAACAGGTGCTGATGGCTATTTATTAAAAGATATGGAGCCTGAAGATTTTCTAAAATCACTACAAGAAATCTCGATTGGAAAGCTAATTATGGATAATGCTATTTCACATATTATCCTCAATTATATGCGTAATAACGAACAACTAACTACAAAACAGATGCATGATGTCAGTTTATTGACACCAAGAGAAAATGAAATTTTTAATTTATTAGTACAAGGACTACCAAATAAGCTAATTGCAAAAGATTTAGGTATCGTTGAAAGCACAGTCAAAGTACATATCAAAAGTATATTCAAAAAACTTAATTTTAAATCAAGAATGGAAATGACAGTATGGTATTTACAAAGTAAGGAATAAACGTATACATTGAAAAATAAAATATATATTGTTCAGCGATGCACCAGATAAAATCATTTATTCAACAGAATAACAAACATCACAAAACGGAGTATAGCATTTAAAAAATATAGAAAACTACCATGATCTATTATAGAATTAGATTAAAAAACAGCCACTATTTATAATAATAAAAATACCAAATCTAAACTAGGAATATTTGAAATGCCAATATTGATAAATGCTTATTCTACAGTCACTCATCCACCAGCCATTAATTTTCCCTGCGAGCGTCTATACCATCGCGGATTGGATGATTCTGAGTTGACGAAACACCTTGATGGTTTTATCGGTTATGTCATGCAAGCAGGAGATGGGCAGATGAATTCACGCCGTTATGCTTTGTATCGCCATATCCAACGAGTTAAACATCAATTTACCTTTGAGATTGAAGAAGATAATTTCAATGAATTTACCACTTGGGGCTGGCAGGCGAATGCAATTATATTTATGCCTGATGGAACTATTCGGAATCCTGACGGAGATGTATTACAAGATCCTGATGGTAACATTGATTTAGATGTAATCGTCCCTTATCCACTAGAAGCATTAAAGCGAAAAACAAAAACTGAACAGTATTTAGCCAAATTGGGGTTGCATACACCTACACATTTACCACCGGTTATTGCCGAATCGGAAGTAATACTTAGAACACCTGACGAAGTAGCTAAACGAGCCTTAGCAATAATGTTAACAGGTATTCAGGCTGAAAGTTTTAGAGAAAATGATCCAATTAATCCGATGGAATTTAAAGAACGTTGTCCAATGGGGTTTGAGGCTTTATCAAATAATGAGCGTGACTTTATTTATAGCGGGCAGCCGACAGAGCAAGATGTGATAGATATGTCTTGGAAATACGAAGCATTATTACCTTTACAATGGGCTATCAATTGGCAATCTGAGCTCCCTTTTGCTGATACTATCTGCGATGTTTCATCGTTAGTTGACCAAGGAATGCAACATAGTGGACAAGATTTTTCAACCGTGGCCTTAAGACCAGTTAGTGAATTGTTGGATGCTTTAGATTTACACTACCGCTTACATTGGATAACCACAGATTTTCGAATGAAAGATAAGCAACCTCCCGCATCGATTATAAGTGATGTTATTCAAGAGCGTCATTATGCTTTAAATTGGTTAACCAATTTTGAAAATGCTGATTGGGATGATGTCGATACACCAACCTAATATTTTCATCTTCTCATTTGTTGACATCATATTTAATATGGTGTCAAAGATCTAAATATTAACCATAATATCAAAGCTAATAAATAGTTTAAACTTTCGTTTTCTATCTTTTTAAATCGCTAAATATTTGCTGATTATGTCACATCACCATAAAAAGAATTAACACGATCCTTACCAAAATATTATACATAGCCCCCTCTATCATTTTTTTATTTTGATAATATTGTTGTTCATATTGTTCTAGCAATACCTAGTTCTTGGCTGAACAACCACGCATACAATAATAATAGATTTCAATATATTTAAATAGTGCTTTATTGGCTAGCATCCTCGGTCACTGCGAACGAGCATATTTTTAAGAAAGTAGCGCCGAAACAAAGCTTGCTTTAATGTATTACAGACTAAATGACGGTCTAGGTAACGACTCGTTTGCCTAGCTTTTCGATATTATGAAAATTGATATTCCCCCATAAAATCGTTCAGGTGGAGCATTGATTTTATTAAAGTTTTTTTTAAATTTAATGTTTTTGTAAAATCAAATACTTATAGTTTGCTTTATGTTTTTATTACGATGTTTTTTTGGATTATTTACCACTCTTACAAATTGCTGACAACTGCAGCAGGATAGCAAAGAGACCATTTTATCCCAGCTAAAGCCAAAAATTGCTAAGAAAATCGCTCTATCTTCTTAGCTCATACATTGCTACTAAAACTATTTAAAGCAAAAGCTCAAAACGTCCGAAACTATACCGAATAAAAACAACCATTAAAGTTTACTTTTTTTAATAGATTGTCTGCTATTGAGAATATAATTCCCCCCAGCAGTCAAGGGCTAAATCCAAAAGACTAATTAGCAGCACAAAGACCATATCTACTGATGCTCAAACCTTCTCTGAGCACATCACCGTCGTCCGAATCAACACCAAACTGAAAGCCGCCTGCTATATCACTCGTCCAGTAGTTGCGGTCGGCAAAATCTGCATTGGAGTAATGAAGCATATCGCCCCACTCAGTAAAAAAGCCCGCGCCAATTCGACGCTGATAATGATTACCAGATGACGATGGCATGGCACCGACAGAACCTTGACACCAGTGACCTGACCACTTACCGGAACAAACCGCATTAGTTAAATCCCTTACCTGTGGAAAACGATAACCTAAATGGCTACACCAAGAAGCTTGTTTAGAAGCGTCAGTCGCTCGAAATCCACGATTAACGAACCATTGCTTCAACACAAACCCATACTTGACAACCACACTACCTTGACTATCTCTACCCACTAACTCGAATGTTTGAGGCAAGGTTGGCTTGCTAATTGGACTTGGGGAATCTGAGCTTTTTTGGTTATCACTTGCCCTAGGACCCGTTAGCGTAACGCGCATTACCTCTACTGAATGATTGGATATCCAATTATCGCCTGCATTTGGTAACGTCCTTGTCACAGTAGCTGTTATTCCCCCATGTGTAACAGGAGTCCAAGTCAACTGACTACCTCCACCTATGTCTAAATCAAAGTACAAACCATCTGCACCTGTTGTCGGAAAATTTAATTCGTAAAATGTTGGATTAGTTGATTGAACTAGAAATCCTTTAGTTGGATTCCAAATATTAGCTGGACCAGCGTAATCACCTGCACCATAGGTTAGATTTGGTCTTACATGACAGATTTTAGGAGGTAAATTTGGGCTGATGTAGTACTCCACCGATTGACGGTGGAAATAATTTGTATCTGGTACACCGTACTGTGTTTTTAAAGACCCCTCTGTACTACTTAATATCACCTTATAAGGTGCTTTACAAATATCTAAAATATCATTACGACTAACAGCATTACCATTTTTATCGGAAAAATAAGCAGATAGATTTCCTTTTGCGGTTACGCCATTTATTCCCTGACCATCACCATCATCATCGCCCCAATAATGATAAGTGTTCACTATATCATTTAAACTGACTGAATCAACTGATGAGGGAATCAACATGTGAATATCACTTAAAGTACTTCCTTTAGGTAAAGTTATTGGATTTGTTACGCTTGATGTATTGGTTGATGGAGTAACTATTGTTCCATCCAATAGAGTGATATTCAATAAATCATCGGTTGTGATCGCTTTAGTTTTACCACCATCAAATGTTAAATATGGTGCACTACCTTCTATAACATTACTAGTATGCGCAGTTAATGCCTGCAAATTAGGCGAATACGGCAATAACAACAATGGCACTAATACCAACGTTTTTTTTGTAGATAATTGTATGGATAATTTCGATGCTAAAAATGAAGTAAGTGTAAAAACTCGTCTAACGTGGTTATTTAATAAATTTAAGACATAGGTTTGCCAGTGCTGGTGTCTGGTGTCTGGTGTTGATAAGTATACTGCATAACATCCCTTTTGTAAAGTAATATATTGTTTTATTTTATTTTTTTAACGAGCTATAATCTATAAAATATAGCTGAATTAATTCTAATTTTTAAAATTATAATGTTTAAAAAAAATTTGGCTACATTTTTAACTAAAAATTTTGTAAAGATTTATTAAGATACTTGATTTTTTTTTGGATGTGCTGAGTTTCGATCGTTTTTATCTTGTGATAAAACACACTCGGCTCAATAAAACAGAGTATTATAAAAAAAATGAAAAATAGAAGAATTAAATTCCATTAACTCTTTTCCTTCATCAGGATGTGCTGTCACCTAAGCGAAATTAGCACGCCAAATAATAATATTTGGTAAATTATTGATATAAATGTTATTTCTTTCACAAAAAACTAAAATTTAAACACAGATTTTTATCTGTACTATTTCAATCAATTACGCCATAATGTTATAAAAATAACAGTGCTTGGCTATATTTGTTATTTTTATAACATCCCTATTTATTTACAGACTAACAATATTTAATTAAACATTATTACAAAGACATTTTAAGGATCTCGTTATGAGTTATGCAAAGTATATCGATCATACTTTACTTGCAATGAACGCAACAAAAGACCAAATCACTAAACTCTGTGAAGAAGCTAAACAATATCATTTTTATTCAGTTTGTGTAAATTCAGGCTATGTTCCTTTAGTGGCTAGTTTACTAAAAGGTAGCGATGTAAAAGTGTGTTCAGTCGTTGGCTTTCCTTTAGGTGCAATGCTAACTAGCGCTAAAGCCTTTGAAACCGAAATGGCGGTTAAAGCAGGTGCGCAAGAAATCGATATGGTCATCAATGTGGGTTGGTTAAAAAGCAATGATTGGGATGCGGTTAAACAAGATATTGAGGCGGTATTTAATGCTTGTGGCGCTGTGCCATTAAAAGTGATTTTAGAAACTTGTTTATTAACTAAAGACGAAATTGTTAAAGTCTGTGAAATCTGTAAGCAAATCGGCGTTGCTTTTGTTAAAACCTCAACAGGGTTTAGTGTATCTGGCGCAACGGTTGAGGATGTTAAGTTGATGCGTGATACCGTTGGCAATGAGATGGGCGTTAAGGCATCGGGTGGTATTCGTGATCGTCAAACGGCTGAAAAAATGGTTCAAGCGGGGGCTTCGCGTTTAGGGGCTAGTGCTGGTATTGCGATTGTTTCTGGCGATGCAACTTCGACCAGTGATTATTAATCAATGATATCAATTAATAAGCTACTTATGTAGCTTGTTATTATTGATTTATGGGATCAGCATGGAAACACAATCACAAAAAAGAGTGAATGATCTTATTCAACTTTTAAAAAAAACAGATAAGATTCATTTAAAAGATGCTGCTAAGTTGTTGGCTGTTTCAGAAATGACTATTCGCCGAGATTTGAGCAATGTTGGCTGTTCCCTAAGTGTTTTGGGTGGCTATGTTGTTAGTGATGCTCGT
The DNA here is from genome assembly GCF_046635625.1 of Gilliamella sp. BG1. Taxonomy (NCBI): domain Bacteria; kingdom Pseudomonadati; phylum Pseudomonadota; class Gammaproteobacteria; order Orbales; family Orbaceae; genus Gilliamella; species Gilliamella sp. BG1. The sequence goes on from NZ_JBIDFG010000001.1 coordinate 157,594, forward strand.
CATCAAATTACCCCGTATTTTTTGTCAGACCAACAAGATAAACAGGTTTATGAAAAACAATATATTGCCAATATAGCTAGTAAATACATTGTAGAAAACGATACCGTTTTTTTTGATTGTGGTACCTCTATTCCTTTTATTATTGATGCCATTGATGATGATGTGGCATTTACTGCGATCTGTTATTCATTAAACGCATTTTTAGCATTACAAAATAAATCTAATTGTAAGACAATTTTATGTGGAGGTCATTATCAGGCTAATAATGCGATTTTTAGCACTATTGGACAGCATAGTGAATTAAATTCGATTTGCCCAAATAAAGCATTTATTTCGGCCGCAGGGATTGATATTAAGCAAGGCGTAACTTGTTATCATTTTGATGAAGTTGATATGAAATTGCAGGCGATAAAAAAATCAGGTCAAAATATTTTGATTGCCGATCATACTAAATTTAATCAAGTTAAACCGGCTTTTATTGGTGAGTTAACTCTGTTTAATCAAATTATTACAGATAAAGTGCCAACCAAGCAATTTATTAATTTTTTAGCTAACCATAATATAGATTTAATGTATTAATATGAAAAATATCACAATTTTAGGTTCGACAGGTTCAATTGGTTGCAGTACGCTAGCGGTTATTGCTCAAAATCCACATCTATTTAAAGCTTATGCTTTAGTAGGAGGTAATAATGTTGCCAAAATGACTGAGCAATGTCTGGCTTTTAAGCCTAAATACGTTGCCATGGCAACAGCGCAAGCCGCGACAGAGTTAAAAGCAAATCTTGCTAATTTAAAATTGGATATTGAAGTGTTAAGTGGTGAACAAGCCATTTGCGACTTAGCGCAGTTGCCCGAGGTCGATCAAGTGATGGCGGCTATTGTGGGGGCGGCAGGATTAAAACCAACGCTTGCTGCGATTAAGAAAGGTAAGCGTATTTTGTTGGCCAATAAAGAATCGCTAGTAACCTGTGGGCATTTATTTATGCAAGCGGTTAAAGAGTATGGCGCTGAGTTGTTGCCGGTAGATAGCGAACATAACGCTATTTTTCAAAGTTTACCAACGGCGGTACAGCATGATTTAGGTTTTGCTAACCTTGCTGAGCATGGTATTACTAAAATCGTGTTAACAGGTTCTGGCGGACCATTTCGTGATTGGGATTTAGCTAAACTGGCACATGTCACCCCCGAGCAAGCGGTTGCTCACCCTAATTGGTCGATGGGTAAAAAAATATCTGTTGATTCAGCAACGATGATGAATAAAGGGCTGGAATATATTGAAGCTCGTTGGCTATTTAATGCTAGTGCCAACGAAATGGAAATTATTATTCATCCGCAATCAATTATCCATTCAATGGTACGTTATCAAGATGGTAGTGTGATAGCTGAACTTGGTGTGCCTGATATGTGCACGCCAATTGCTTATGCCATGTCTTACCCCGATCGTGTGCCTTCAAGCGTACCACCTTTAGATTTTACGCAAATTTCGTCGTTAACATTTAAACAACCTGACTTTGACCATTATCCATGTTTAAAATTGGCAATCGATGCCTTTAATCAAGGGCAAGCGGCTACCACAGCGCTCAATGCTGCCAATGAAGTTGCGGTTGAAGCATTTTTGCAACATAAAATTGGTTTTATGGATATTGCTAAAAATGTATCAAAAGTATTAGATAAATTGGCTTTCCCTGAGCCATCGACGATTGATGATGTTTTTATAATAGATCAGTGGGCAAGATCACAATGTAGTCGGTGTTAAATGCTATTTGATTTTATAAACAGTAATTTAACTAAATAGTTGAGTTATTAAATAGTTAAATTACTGAGTATTTAAGTTATTGAGTGGTAAAGGGCAGTCAATCATAATTATATTTTGAAACTATTGTATTCAATCTTGCTGCCCTATTAGTAAGTTTTTACTATTTTTAGTATGCTATTTGTTTTGCTGTTAATGTTGGATTATCGCTAATAAATGATTGTAAAAATGTACTATCAGGTAGTGCAGTTAATGCGCCTTTTTTGGTTGTAGCTAAGGCTCCACAAGCACTGGCAATGGTCATCATGCTTTCTAACATCAGTTTATCCTCAGGCATGCCTGATGATGCAATACTGCTGAGTAATCCTGCGACAAAAGCATCACCTGCACCAGTTGTATCAACACTATTTACATGGTACGAATCAAACGAAAATGTTTTACCTTTCCATAATACAATGCTGCCATCTTTACCTTTGGTAATTAATTTTAATGGTGCTTCATAGTGTTGTTGTAGTTTATTTAATGCTTCACTCCAATCATTGCTTTGAGTTAACCAAAATAGTTCTTCGTCTGATAGTTTGAGGATATCAGCATCATGACAAAATTGGGTAATGGTGGTGCGCATTTCGTCTTTATTGTCCCACATCTGTTCGCGCAAGTTAACATCAAAGCTAATTAGGCCATTTTTAGCGGTAAGCTGTTCAATCGCAGTTTTAAGTGTTTGACGGCAGGTGTGGCCAACTAGCGCCAAAGAGCAAAAGTGTAAAATATCTTGGTTAAAATTAGGAATTGCTTGCTGAGATAAAAATTGATCAGCTGAAGGTGAAACCAAAAAAGTAAAACTACGTTCTCCGTTTTTTCCTAAATCAACAACCACAGTACTTGTTCGATGATGTTCATCTTTTTCAATGCTTTGGCAATCAACGTTATATTGGCGGAATGTGGTTTCCATAAAATCACCAAAAGGGTCATTACCAACACGACCAATAAACGCTGAAGGCAGCCCTAATTTTGCAATACCAATTGCAACATTTGCAGGTGCGCCACCAGCACATGCTTTATAATTCATATCACCAAATGGCAATAAATCAATAACGGCATCCCCAAGGGACCAAACTTTAGTATTATTCATTTTTTAACTCGATTATAGTCAGTTACTGCGGTAATCTAGTATAGAGACAGATTACTTGAGTTTTTTGAAATATGTCATCTTTTTACTTTTTAGTAAAGTCATTAATAGTTAATCTGTTGTTGAATTTATAATAGTCATTTTTTAAAAGTCCGCCATAGACTAAATCATTTGACAAAAAATTCATTGTTAACGTTAAAAATATGTGACTATCATCACATATTTTATCGCTAATTTCATTAACAGTTAACGTTAACAATTAAATTAAGATACTATTAAATAAAGGTATCTAATATTGGATAAAAAAGGGGTTTTTATGTCTACTGCTATTGATAAAGCCAATCTATCTGTTAAAAATTTAGAAAAAGTAATGAATAAACAATATTATCCACATTTTCATTTAGCTCCACCAGCTGGTTGGATGAATGATCCTAACGGTTTGATTTACTTTAAAGGTCAATATCATGCCTTTTATCAGCATCATCCTTATGATGAAAATTGGGGACCAATGCATTGGGGACATGTTGTTAGTGATGATTTAGTCACATGGCGAAGGTTGCCAATAGCTATTGCTCCCGATCAAGAATTTGATAAGTCAGGCTGTTTTTCTGGATCGGCCGTAGATAACAATGGTGAGTTATGCTTAATTTATACTGGTCATATTTGGTTGAGTGGCCAAGGTTATGATGAACAGATTCGACAAAGCCAATGTCTTGCAACTAGTAAAGATGGCATTCATTTTGAAAAGCAAGGCACAGTACTTATACCCCAAGACGGAGTAATGCACTTTCGCGATCCTAAAGTGTGGCAACAAGATGGTAAATGGTGGATGGTTGTTGGTCAAAGAACGCCAAATAATGTTGGTCAAGTTTTGCTATTTAGATCTGATGATTTAAATGAATGGCAATTGGATCATGTTGTAGTGAGTGATATCGATCCTGATGTTTATATGCTTGAATGCCCTGACTTTTTTCCACTTGGTGATAAATGGGTTTTGATGTTTTCACCACAAGGGTTGAAAGCAAAAGGTTATCAGTATCGTAATCAATTCCAATCAGGCTATATAGTAGGTAATTGGCAACCTGGGCAGCAATTTTCAATAGTTAGACCTTTTCAAGAAATGGATTTTGGACACGATTTTTATGCACCGCAATCATTTCTTGCCGCTGATGGACGTCGTATTATTTTTGCTTGGATGGATATGTGGCAGTCAGCCATGCCAAGCAAAAAAGATAAATGGGCAGGCGCATTTACACTTCCTCGTGAACTGATTTTAGATCAAGATAATAAAGTCAGAAATCGCCCAGTAAAAGAACTTGAAGCATTGCGCGAAAAGCCAAAATCATTTGGTGAAATAACGCTCAATAGTGAACTTAAAAATACCAATATTGAGTCAATTTGTTGTGAACTTTGTGTTGAGTTTGATCTAAAAGAAAGTGATGCTGAGCGTTTTGGTTTGCAACTTGCTGCCACTGAAAATGGTAAACAAGCAACATTACTATATGTTGATTTACAATCTAATCGTATTGTTCTTGATCGTAGTTTATCCGGTCTTGAATTAACTGGTTATCGTAGCGTACCATTACCAGAGAGCCAAAAATTAACTTTACATGTGTATGTTGATGCTTCATCTGTAGAAGTATTTGTTAATGGTGATTTATATAGCCTTTCAAGCCGTATCTATCCAAAATTACCAGCAGAACGAGTAGTTAATTTATTTGCTGAAAATGGTAGCGCCAAAATAACCAAAGTAGATAGCTGGCAGTTAAAATCTATTTATGCGTAATTGATGATTGAATTGATCGCCATTTGGCGGTCAATTTAAGTAAGCTATAATGAATTCCTTTCTAAATAAGGTGATGCTACCTGTATTATCTGTTTTTGGTTTTTGTTATTAATTATATGTAAAGCTGCTTGTTCTCCAATCTCATAATGAGGCAATTGCACTGTTGTCAGTGGTGGATAAAATAGTTCACCAGTACCTACCATGTTATCGTAACCTAATACAGCTACATCAGAAGGAATATGAAGTCCTTGACCGAGTAAATATTGATAAGCAACAAAAGCTATTCGATCATTACCACAAATTAATACATCAAAATCAGGTTTTTTATTACAATGTTGTTTCAGTATATCAACCGTCATCATATATTCTTGTGCAAGGTCATCTGATAAAGTTGAGGTATGGTAACTAGTAATCTTATTTAAATTGTAACCCGCATCTAACCATGCTTGCTCAACAGCTTTACGTCTAGTTTTTCCTGCTAATGTGGTTTCTGATAAATAGATGCATAATGGTTTTTTATAGCCTTTCTTTATTACTTGTTGCATGGCTTGATATTGACCCAAATAGTCATTTGGAATATAGCAAGCTAGTTGTTTTGAATCACTTATACAGTTGGCTAATACAACATTTTTATCTAATAACTTTTCAGGAAGTTCAACTTTTCTTAATCCCATTGTGGTATAGATAATACCGTTAGGGCGATATGATAGCAGGGTGTTTATTGCATGATCGGGATCTTTATCATCAAATAAATTAACGATAAAGGTATTCCAGCCATGATCTTGTGCAGTCTTTTCTATGGCTTGTAGTAATTCTACCGAAAATGGCGTCATTGCTGTTTCTAATGCCAAAACACCAATTGCTCTTGGTCCTGAATTATCACCACGAATCTTCCTTGCCGATAAGTCAGGTACGTAATTAAGGTGCTCAATAGCTTGTTTAACGCGTTTGTAAGTTTCTTTATTTAATTTTTCAGGGTTATTTATTGCGCGTGAAACCGTCATCAATGAAACAGATGCTAGCTTTGCAACATCCTTAAGTGAAGCCATAATTAAATCCTTTTGTTTAACAAGATAAAAATGATTATCAGCCATTACTATGCATGATGATACCACAAATAGAAATGATAAAAAGTGTGAGGTAAGTAACATTTATGACAATTGGTTCTATCTATTTAGTATCAAATATGACAATAATGTTAACGTTAAACTTCATCGATTTTCAACAATATAAGAGTAATAAACATGAATATGATAAAAAATAGAAACTATTGGTTCTCGTCTGGTTACCTTATTACTTTTTATGCTGCGTGGTCGCTGTGGTGGTCTTTTTACGCAATTTGGCTAAAAAGTAAAATTGACTTATCAGGTGAGCAGTTAGGTATTGTTTATGCGGCTAATTCTGCCGCAGCTATGTTTTTCATGATTTTCTATGGCATTATCCAAGATAAATTACAAATAGGTAAAGCTGTAGTGACCTTCCAAAGTATTATTATGGTTCTTATTGGCCCTTTTTTAATTTATGTGTATGAGCCTTTATTAAAAAATGATTTTATTTGGGGTGTTTGTATAGGTGCACCAGTGTTAAGTGCCAGCTTTATTTCGGGCAGTGCTTTGATTGATTCTTTTATTGAACGTATTAGTCGATTATTTGGCTTTGAATTTGGTCCTGCTCGTTTTTGGGGATCATTTGGTTATGCTGCTGCAACGTTTGTTGCGGGTATTTTATTCGGCATTGATCCTCATATTAACTTTTGGATGGCGTCGGGTGTTGCGGTTATCTTTTTCACCATTAATATGATATTTAAGCCAAAACAATATCAAGCATCACCAACTGCAAATAACGATACTGCTTTAGTAGAAAAAACAACGACTATACCAACAATGGGCGAAATCTTATCGCTGTTTGGTTTGCAAAAATTTTGGTTGTTTGTGTTGTTTGTTATTGGTACTTATAGTTTTTATACTATCTATGATCAGCAGTTATTTCCTAATTTTTATACTGGTTTTTTTGAAAAACCAGAAGATGGCTATCAAGTTTACGGTTATTTAAATTCCTTCCAAGTCTTTTTAGAAGCAACTTGTATGATTATTGCTCCTTATTTTATTAACAAAATGGGAGCTAAAAAATCGCTATTAGTTGCTGCACTAGTTATGATTTGCCGAATTGCATTATCTGCAACGTTAGATAATATTTATCTGATATCATTCGTTAAGTTATTTCATGCAATTGAAATTCCATTATTTATTTTGGCAATGTTTAAATATATTGTAGGTAATTTTGATGCTCGGTTATCTGCTACACTTTATTTAGTTGGTTTTAATATTTCATCAAATCTTGGCGTTATTGTGTTGTCATGGTTTGTGGGTAAATTATTTGATAATACAGGATATGCGACAACATTTTATGTGCTTGCTGGGGTTGTTTTTATTACTTCGATAATAGCTATATTTACTTTAAGTGACGAAAAAAAAGCAAAACAACAATGATTTTAAATTAGCTCTAATAATTATAAAAATGGGGACATATTGTTTCCATTTTTCTTTTTATTGATGTCAAATCAATACAACCCTTGCTTCTAAGGAAAGTTTGCGAAACAATATTAGCAATTTAGATAATATGTATAGGGACTTGTAGTGAACGATGTAAAAGTAGTTGTTAAACCCGAGATGTTATGGCAAACCATTCGACAAGAAGCCTCTGAGTTAGTTGAAAGCGAGCCGATGTTAGCTAGTTATTTCCATGCAACTTTACTCAATCATGAAGATCTGGGGAGTGCTTTAAGCTATATTTTGGCTAATAAGCTTGTTTCTCAGGTTATGCCCGCTATTGAAATTCGTGAAATTGCCCGTCAGGCTTATCAAGCGGACCAAAATATTATTCAGTCAGCTATATGCGATATCATGGCTGTTTATATTCGCGATCCAGCCACTAATTACTATTCAACACCACTTCTTTATTACAAAGGATTTTTATCCTTGCAAGCTTATCGAATTGCACATTGGCTTTGGAAGCAAAATCGTAAGTCATTGGCGGTTTTTTTACAAAGCCAAATTGCGATTGTATTCGGCGTTGATATTCACCCTGCGGCAAAAATTGGCTGTGGAGTAATGTTTGATCACGCAACAGGTATTGTGATTGGAGAAACAGTGGTAATTGAAAATGATGTTTCTATTTTACAATCGGTTACATTAGGCGGAACGGGTAAAGAAAATGGTGATCGCCATCCAAAAATTCGTGAAGGGGTGATGATTGGAGCTCATTCAACAATTTTAGGTAATATTGAAATAGGCAAAGGTGCTAAAATTGGAGCAGGCTCTGTTGTGTTAGATCCCGTACCTCAGCATACAACCGTTGCTGGTGTACCAGCCAAAGTGGTGGGTTGCCCTGATTGCGAAAAACCAGCGTTAAATATGGATCAAGATATTTAATTGTTATTAGATAATAAAAAACTCCGTTGATAAACACAGACGGAGTTTTTAATAATTGATTGGCTACTTATTGTTAAGATTTACATCCATTGTTGGGTATGGAATATTAATATTATTTTCAGTTAATCCATTTTTGATATTTTCAAGCAGATCACCTTTTACCGCGCCATAATTTTCGTTTAATGTCCAAACTAACACATTAAAATTCATCGAGGACGCATCTAAAACATCTAATCGAATGGTAGGCTCTTTGGATGTTAATATATTATTAGTTTTATCAACTGCTTGCTTTAACACTTGATAGACTTTTTGAATATCTGAATCATAACCAACATTAACCACCAAATCTAAACGTCTTTCTGGTAAGCGAGTGTAGTTGATAATATTAGCACTTACTACTTGGCTGTTAGGAATTATAACTAGTTCGTTGGTTGGTGTAACAATAGATGTTGAGAAAATTTGTATAGAATCAATAATACCTTGCTGACTATTGATTATTACCGTTTCACCAACTTTAAATGGGCGAAAAATAATTAAAATCACTCCAGCCGCAAAGTTAGATAGTGAACCTTGTAACGCTAAACCAACAGCTAAGCCAGCGGCACCAATCACTGCAACAATGGATGCTGTTTGTACTCCTAATTGACCTAAAACAGCAACCAATGTCATTACAATAGTCGCATAGTATGCTAATGCACTAACAAATTTAACAACAGTTGGATCAACGTGTCGATTTGATAATATTCTTTTTAATTGGTTACTAATAAATCTAGCGATAGTTCTACCAATAACAAAAATTATAATGGCAAAACAGAAATGAGCAATATAGCTAAATACAACCCCATCATATTTTTCGATAAATGAAAGGGTGTAATTTAAGAAACCTTCAAAATTCATATTATTATCCTCAGTAATGGGTAATAGAAATTTTTGTTAAAGTATTTTAATTCGCAATTGGCTAAACAAGTTGTTTGATTAATAAAGACCAACGTGTATCAAAATTAGTTGTTGGTAGATATTTAAAACCTGAACGAGAATAACGTGCCATCATGCCCTCGCAAAAAGCTAATAATTGGCTAGATAAAATGCGTTCATCAGTTATGAAGGCAACACCTTCACGAATTTTTCGCTCGCGTAAAACTTGTTTAATTTGAGTTTCAATTCGTTCAAATAGCTGGCTAATACGTTCTTGTAACTGATCTTGCTCAAACATTAATGCGTGCCCAGTCATAATTCTGGTTAATCCTGGGTTCTTTTCAGAAAACCCTAATATCAAAGCAAGAATAAGTTGTAACCGAGTAAATGTATTTGGCTCTTCATGCATGATCACATTTATACGGGATAACAAAATATCTTCAATATAGACAATTAAACTTTCAAACATTTTTGTTTTACTCGGAAAATGTCGATATAAAGCTGCTTCAGAAACACCTACTGTTGCAGCTAATTTGGCCGTAGTTATTCTTTGAGTGCCTTCATTAGATTCAAGCATTTTTGCCAATGCTTGTAAGATATCTTCTTTGCGATTTCTATTTTTGCTACTCACGATCATTTTTTACCCGAATGTCCAAAACCACCTTCGCCTCGTGCTGATTCAACAAATTCATCAACAATGTTAAATTCGGCTTGTACAACCGGAACAATGATTAGTTGGGCAATTCGATCGCCTGCTTCAATCACAAAAGGAGTTTGGCTTCGATTCCAAACAGGAACAAATAGTTGTCCTTGATAATCTGAATCAATCAAACCCACCAAATTACCAAGTACAATACCATTTTTTGAACCAAGCCCTGAACGCGGTAACACTAATGCCGCTAAACTAGGATCAGCAATATGCATTGATAAACCAGTCGGGGTTAGGATAGTTTCTCCTGGTTTTATTTCGGTTGTTTTATCAAACATTGCTCTTAAATCAATGCCTGCAGATCCTTCAGTTGCATAAGTAGGCAGAGGAAATTCGTTACCTAAACGTTTGTCTAATACTTTTATATCAATTTTTCTTTTCATCATGACTCGCTTTATATCGTGTTATAACAGTTTGAAGTAACTGTGTTGCTAATTGGTTTTTACTGCTTAATGGTAACGTTTGCTCACCATTTTGCCAATACAGTGTTAATGCATTTTGATCGGAATTAAAGCCAATGGCTTTATCGGAAACATCATTAGCACAAATTAAATCTAAATTTTTTGCGGTTAATTTTTTTAGTGCATAAGTTTTAACATCATTAGTTTCAGCGGCAAACCCTACCACAAAAGGACGATGTGTTTTTAGTGCTGCGACACTAGCTACAATATCGGGATTTTTAACTAATTCAATCACAAGTTCATCGTTATCGCCCGTTTTTTTTATTTTTTGTGTCGCAATTGTTTTAGCATGATAATCGGCAACAGCGGCACAAGAAATAAAAATATTTGATTTTTTAGCGTGATTCATTGCTTCATCGTACATCTGTTTAGCGCTTTTAACGTCAATTCGGTTGACATTATTCGGCGTATGTAAATGAACCGGTCCACTAATTAATGTGACATTGGCACCCATTTGAGCAGCGGCGTTTGCAATTGCAAATCCCATTTTTCCTGAACTGTAATTACTAATATAGCGAACTGGATCGATTTCTTCGATTGTTGGTCCTGCCGTAATGGTAATTGATATATCTGAAAGCACTGAGGTTGATTTAAAATAGTGGGTTATTTCTTCAACAATAGTGAGCGGCTCAAGCATACGTCCTGGTCCAACATCACCGCAGGCTTGAAAACCACTGTCTGGACCTAAAATTAAGGTATTTCTTGACGCTAATACAGATAAATTATGTTGAGTTGCGGCGGCTTTATACATTTGTTGATTCATCGCCGGAGCAATGGCAATTGGCGAAGATGTTGCTAAACAAATTGTTGATAACAAATCATCGGCAATACCATTTGCCGTTTTAGCAATAATATTGGCGGTTGCAGGCGCAATTAATACTAAATCAGCCCATTTGGCAAGTTCAATATGACTCATAGAAAGCTCGGCCGATGGATCAAAGAGATCGCTAGAAACCTGATTGCCAGAAACAGCTTGAAGCGTCATTTTAGTGACAAAATGGCTAGCAGAATCAGTCAAAACTACATGCACTTGCGCGCCAGATTTTTTTAAATGGCGGACAAGTTCAGGACATTTATAAGCGGCAATCCCACCAGTAATCCCTAACAAAATACGTTTACCCGATAGACTCATGATCATGCATCCTTCACACCAAAAATGAAAGCGTTATATTACCACAATTAAGTTAGATAATAAGTAGCTCTTTCGCATTGGCTAATGTTGCGTCTGTAATTTTATCGCCGCCTAATAATCTCGCTAACTCGTTTAACCGCCCATTTTCGTTTAATTTTTGCATATCTGTAGTGGTTTTTTTACCATTAGTTTGTTTACTAACAAAATAGTGTTGATTAGCTTGTCCTGCAACTTGTGGTAAATGAGTAACGGTAATTACTTGAGTTGATTGTCCAAGCTGCCTTAATAGTTGCCCCACTTTTGCGGCGGTTGGACCGCTGATCCCAACATCGATTTCATCAAAGATTAGAGCTGGCGTATCCATTTTTTGAGCAGTTAACACCTGAATTGCCAAAGCAATACGCGACAACTCACCACCCGAAGCAACTTTAGCCAGTGGTTGGGGGCTTTGTCCTACATTAGTACTAACTAAAAAAGTGACTTGATCAGCACCATCTTCATTTAATCGATTTTCGTCAAAAGCAATATCGATACTAAATTGACCATTTGGCATTGATAAGTCATGCATGATAGTGGTCACTTTTTTTGCTAGTGTTTTGCTTATTGTTAATCTTTTTTGATGCAATTTTGTGGCAATTTCGACAGCGATTTGATGGTATTTAGTAATATCATTTTTAAGTTGTTCACTTTGTTCATCTTGCTGATTAATTTGTTTAAATTCAGCTAACAAAGTTTGATGTAAATCTGGCAATTCTTCGGGCAAGACATGATGTTTACGCGCCAAAGCAATCTGTTTAGATAACCGTTGTTCTAGTTGCATGACTCGAGCAGGATCAAGTTCTAAACGTTCACTATAATGACGAAGCTCATCGCTTGCTTCTTTAATTTGAATAGATGCCTCTTCCAACATGTTATAAACGTTATTTAACGCTGGATCGAGCGTGGTTAGTTCTTGAACACTATTTTTCACACTGCTTAGTAAATTACTAACGTTATAGTCGTCTGCCTCGTCTAACAACATGACAGATTGCTGGCTTAGATTAATTAACTGTTCGCTATTAGATAACCGTTTGTACTCTTCATCAATTTGTTGAAACTCCCCTTCAATGGGCGAAAATTCATTAAGTTCTTTTAATTGATATTGCAAAAGCTGCATATGCGCATCACGCTCTTGCCTTGTTGTTTCGTATTGTTGGTAAGCCCGTGTTGCCTCTTTCCATTGCTTATAGGCTTGATGCATTTGAGCAAGTAGTGTTGATTCATTCATATAATGATTTAACAACAACTGCTGATAATCACTGCGTAACAGGCGTTGATGCTCATGTTGCCCATGAATTTGAATCAACATTTGCCCCAAATCTTTTAATTGCGAAATAGGAACAGCTCGACCATTAATAAACGCTTTAGAACGCCCATCTTGATTAATCACTCGGCGCAAAATGCACTCATTGCCCTCATCAAGTTGGTTTTCGCGTAACCAATTAAAAGCCGCTGGCGTATCATCAAGCACAAAACAAGCCGAAATATCAACACGATCAGCCCCATGCCGAATAGATGAAGCATCAGAACGATTTCCTAAACATAATCCCAATGCATCAATAGCAATCGACTTCCCTGCTCCTGTTTCACCCGTAATAGCAGTCATCCCCAAAGAAAAATCCACAAGCAACCGATCGACGATAGCAAAATTATTAATAGTTAGTTGAGTTATCATAATAAATTAATACATAAGGCTAGTTGTAATGTTAGCAGTATAGCAGTAAAAACACTGTAAATAAATACAGGTTGGTGTTTTTGTTTTTTGAAATGTTTTGGGGATATCTACAAGCGCTATTTATATGAAATCGAAACTATTTCACCTAGGAGGTATGCAACTTTTTGATGTTATTTACTATTTGGTTTGTCAAAATTACTATCATTTATTGAATTTTGATTTAAATAGTCAATAAATTATTAAAGTTAAATGGGCTTTAAGGACAAAGAAATGTATCTCGATTTTTGTACACGGTTTATGTACATTCCTCTTTTTAAACGATCATATTGTAACTATCCCCTAAAATAGTACAGTAAAAGAGTAGAAAATTCTCTTTATTAACCCACAGAGGATTTAAATATGAAAAAAATGACTGAACATCAGATTGTATCTATTACTAAATATTTTTTCTTAACAATAGGATTCAATGTATAACTTAGAACTCTTACACTTAGTCCTAAACGTTTATGAGCATCAAAAATCAAACTACTACTTAAATTATCTAGCTTCTTATCCATTTTTCTATCTCCCTAAAATGATTAATTAATATAACTGCCTCTCGTTCTACGGTCTTAACAAAACTATTATAAATACGAAGTCTATCTTGAGTCGTCAGACTTTCTATCTGCTGAAAAATACTATTTATGTCATGTTGTATATCTGGTATAAAAGAATGTAATAGTTCATCCATATATTTCTGAGAAGAAAAATGGGGGCCGTAATAAACCATAGCACCATAAAGAAGTGGTTCAAATAAACTATGTCCTTTTAAAGAGGAGTCAAAAGAACCAAATACAATCGATGCGTGTGACATAGAATAAATGCGATTCAAAACCCCATAACTTTTTACAAAAACAATATCTGACAATATATTTTCAATATCGTTACATTCCGATATAACCTCTACTTGATTATTATATTGCTTTTTAATCACCTGAATAAAATCATCAAAAAAATTAATATGTCTGGGCACAAGTATTATTTTATAATCAAGATGAATTAATTTAGATAAAAGAACATTAACAGTATTAAGTTCATTGGGATGAAAATTAGAAATTGCTATTACTTTCCTTTCGGAAGTGATATTTTCAACACCATTAACGCGAATATTTAAGGGAAGTTTGTAGCTAGGCACAACCGACACATTAATATCTGGCATTATATGTAGCAGTTTTGTTCTAAGGTCATCTGTTTGTACATAAGCATTTTTAATTGGCGAAAACATTAACTCTCTATAATACCTGTTACTAAGACGTTGTATTGTTTTATCTGAAATATGACCATTTAAAAGTATCACCTCTCGCTTTAGCATATTCATTACTGCAAGAAAGTTTGGCCAAAAATCATGCTCAATAATTATTGCTTTTTTGATATGAAAGTGACTAAGAAACAAAGTTTGATGAATTAATGAATCAAAAGGAAAATATAATATTTTCAAATTCAGTTTATTCTTATGTAGTTTTTTATAAGCCTGAATAGATGTTACTGTTAATATAATATTTTCATTTGATTCTGGTTCAAATGAATTAATTAAATTAATTGCTGCATCAACTTCTCCTAAAGATATTGCATGAATCATTATACAATTCTTTTTATTCCATCGATGAAACAAAGAAGTAAGAAAATAATGTTGACTAATATGTTGTAAATTATCTCTAGTTTTAATATTTTGTTTACGAGCCTTAATGAAAGAATAAACAGCAAGCACAGGCAAAAATATTAACAAAAACTGAGTGACTATCAATAAACAATATCTAAATAATTTATCCATTTTTTCTCTATCGTTTAAATAAAACTGTAACTATCCCCTAAAATAGTACAGCAAAAAAATAGAAAATTCTCTATGATAAAAGTAAAAGAGGATTTAAATATGAGAAAAATGACTGAACATCAAATCGTAGCTATTTTAAAAGAAGCTGAAGCTGGTATTCCCGTTAAAGAACTTTGCCGTGAATATGGCATGGAGAATTCAACTTTCTATAAATGACGGGAAAAATACGGCGGAATGGAAACTTCAGACATCAAACGCTTAAAGGAGCTTGAAGCCGAAAACCGTAAACTTAAACAGATGTTTGCCCAGCTCAGTTTAAAAGCTCAGCTTCAGGAGGAAATCATAAAAAAGCTCTAGAGTCTACTAAGGCACGGAAAACTTGGGCAGTGCAATTGCAAGAAAGTCATTTCATCACCAATAACTTTTACACCTCCCCCAACTTATTCTTCTTTTATCCCAAATTACACAGGAGTATAATTTATACACTTCTTATTATAATTATGGAAAACCCAGTATGTTTAGAAATAAAACAAATCGTCAAGTCATTATTTGGACAACAATCATTGGTGGTTTTATTAGTGCTTTAGTTAAGTGGGGATCCGAGGTTAATATGCCTCCTCGTGTCCCGGGTGAAATTTCGCCTCCAGCGGCACATATTGATGCATGGCTTGGCTGGCTTGGAATTGATTCTCATTCACTTGATTATATTTATCAAACAGCAACTGTTTCTGGTGCGGTAACGCTTTATCACTGGTTATTCAGTTTTGCTTTTGCCTTTGTTTATGTGGCTGGTGCATATTATTGCAACAAAATCCGACTATGGTATGGCGCAGTTTATGGCACGATTATTACTATCTCTATGCATGGTTTTTTAATTCCATTACTTGGCTTTCGTCATCCTGCTTATGATGCCGAAGGTACTGTTGGTTGGTTATGGAATTTAAATGGCTATGAACTTTGGAGCGAAATTTTGGGTCATATCTATTGGGGCGTTTCAATTGAAATTTGTATGATTGCCGTTCTTGCTCATTTTTCAAGACCTATTCGTGGCGAGTGGCGTCAATAATTTAAGCTAAATCACTTAATACTAAATCCTACTATTTAACTATAGTGGGATTTTTTATTTTATCGGTTATAGTTAAAAACTATATTAACCAATAAAAAACTAGAATTATTCAATATCTGTTTTTTTTGTTATCTTCTTTATCACTAAAGAAAGTCGATAAAAAGGAAATAAAAATGAATACTGCTGTTATTGGATATCCTCGAGTTGGTAAGCTTCGTGAACTTAAATTTGCAACAGAAGCCTATTTTAAAGGTAATAAAACACAAGCTGAATTATTAAACGAAGCTAAAGCGCTACGAGCTGAGCATTTAAAACAACAAGCGGCTCAAAAAATTGCCTTTATTTCATCTAATGATTTTTCATTCTATGATGCGGTGTTAGATACAGCGTGTTTACTTAATGTTATTCCAAAACGTTACCAAGATTTAGGTTTACCTGAACTTGACCGTTATTTTGCGATGGCACGTGGTTATCAGGGTGAAAAAGGCGATGTGCGAGCACTCGCTATGAAAAAATGGTTTAACACCAATTACCACTATTTAGTACCTGAAATTGAAGATTCAGTACAAATTAAGTTAACAGGCACTAAACCTTTTGACGAATATCAAGAAGCTAAAGCGTTAGGTGTGCAAACCAAGCCGGTTGTGATTGGTGCATTAACCTTTTTTAAATTAGCGCAGTATTTAGGTAAAAAACAGCTTGTTGATTTTAAAGCCGATATTATTAAAGCTTATCAAGACATCATCCAAAAATTCACAACGCTTGGTGCTGAGTGGATCCAAATTGATGAACCTATTTTAGTCACTGACCTAAATAAAGACGATATCGCTTTATTTACCGAACTTTATCAAGCGATTTTATCGGTAAAAGGACAAACTAAGATTGTTTTACAAACTTATTTTGGTGATGTACGTGATTGTTATAAAGAACTTGTCGCTTTACCTTTTGATGGTATTGGTCTTGATTTTGTTGAAGGTAAACAATCATTAGCTTTACTTGAAAACAATGGTTTCCCTGCCGATAAAGTGTTATTTGCTGGTGTGGTAAATGGAAAAAATATCTGGAAAAACAATTACCAAAAAACCTTAGCATTACTTGGTAAAATCAAACAAAAAGCCGCAAATATTGTAATCAATACTTCTTGTTCATTACTGCATGTTCCTTATACATTGCAAAATGAGACCAAATTAACTATTCAACAACGTGCTTATTTTGCTTTTGCACAAGAAAAGCTACAAGAACTTGCTGAACTTGGTCAATTATTTAAGGATGCAAATCCTGAAAATAATGCCGCTTATAAAGCTAACCAAACATTATTTACTCGTGAGCGTGAGGGCGCAAATCAAGCTGTACGCCAAAAAGTGGCCGCATTAAAAGATTCGGACTTTACTCGTTTACCTGAATTTTCAGTACGTGAAGCAGCGCAGAAAAAGGCCTTTAATTTGCCACTATTACCAACAACCACTATTGGATCATTCCCACAAACACCTGATGTACGTTTAAATCGTGCTAAATTCAAAAAAGGTGAAATTTGCCTGAACGAATATACTGAGTTTAATCAACAAAAAATTGCGCAGTGTATTAAATTACAAGAAGAGATCGGTATTGATGTATTAGTTCATGGTGAATTTGAACGTAATGACATGGTCGAATATTTTGGCGAAAGCTTAAATGGCTTTGTGTTTACTGAAAAAGCATGGGTGCAATCTTATGGTACTCGTTGCGTTAAGCCACCAATTGTTTGGGGTGATATTTCACGCTCAAAACCGATTACTGTTGCATATTCAAAATATGCACAAAGCCTGACAGACAAACCAGTTAAAGGTATGTTAACAGGACCTGTGACTATTCTAAATTGGTCGTTCCCACGAGAAGATATTTCTCAAAAAGAATCGGTATTCCAAATAGCATTAGCAATTGGTGATGAAGTATTAGATCTTGAAGCAGCGGGTATTAAGATCATTCAAATTGACGAAGCGGCATTAAAAGAAAAATTACCACTACGTAAAGCCGATTGGAACAGTGAATACCTTGATTGGGCGATCCCTGCGTTTAGATTGGTACATAGCAAAGTGCAAGCAGATACGCAAATTCATACTCATATGTGTTATAGCGAATTTGCTGACATTATTAAAGATATTGATGCAATGGACGCTGATGTTATTTCGTTCGAGGCTTCTCGCTCTAATTTGCAGTTGATTGACGTACTTAATGCAAACAACTTCAAAACTGAAGTAGGACCAGGGGTTTACGACATCCATTCACCACGTGTACCACCAGTAGCCGAAATCAAAGCAACGATTGAAAAGTTACTAGCGAAGATTGATAACCAAAAATTGTGGATCAACCCAGATTGCGGTTTAAAAACTCGTGGCGAAAAAGAAGTGGTTGAAAGCTTACAACATTTAGTACAAGCCACTTTAGAAGTAAGAAAAACACTGAACTAAGTACTGTTTTTACAAAGTCATTGAGTTTTTTATTAACAAATCAGGCTTTGTTTAGCCTTACGTTTCCGCCGCCTATTTGGGCGGCGGAAGTGTCAATAAAGGAAATGAGTGACATAACCAATGGATGAAACAAATGAAAACAAATCTACTATTTAATAAAAAAACCGTATTCTCCTTTGAGGTTTTTCCTCCTAAAAAAACCTCACCTCTAGAAACAATTTATAGTACATTGCGTGAACTTGGTTATTTTAAACCTGATTTTATCAGTGTCACTTATGGTGCAGGTGGTAGCTTAAATGGCCAAACCACCATTGATATTGCCCACTCAGTCAAACACACTTATGGCATTGAAAGCGTCGCTCACTTGCCGGGGATCAATTTTGATAAAGCTGAAATGCAAAAAATCCTACACGATCTTAAATGTGCAGGAATTGATAATGTGCTCGCTTTGCGTGGTGACATCAGCCCGAATGTACAACCTAAAGATGATTTTCGATACGCTAGCGAACTGGTGACATTCATTAAAGAAAACGGTGATTTTAACGTGATTGGTGCATGCTATCCCGAAGGACACCTTGAAGCAGCAACACTAAAACAAGATCTGATCCATTTAAAAGAAAAGGTCAATGCAGGTACCGATCAACTTATTTCACAGCTATTTTTTGATAATGACTATTTTTATACATTTTTAGATAAAGCTCGCGATATTGGCATTAATGTTCCAATAGAAGCAGGCATCATGCCAGTGACCAATAAAAACCAAATTGAGCGTATGGTATCGATGTGTGGGGTGAATTTACCTAAAAAATTCAAACAAATGATGGAAAAATACGAACACCACCCAGAAGCATTTCGTGATGCCGGTATTGCTTATGCAATCGATCAGATTGTTGATTTGGTTTCGCAAGATGTCGATGGCATTCACTTATACACCATGAACAATAGCTACATAGCAAGACGCATTAGCGAAGCAGTATCTACATTGCTAGCGGTGCCAAAATCGGAATAGTGATGGTATAAAAATAGTAATGGTATAAAGATAAAGTGTGATGTTTGGAGTACTGTGGAGTTGTTACGGACTAGCTAAAATTGGTTGCGGGGGCTGGATTTGAACCAACGACCTTCGGGTTATGAGCCCGACGAGCTACCAAGCTGCTCCACCCCGCGTCAAAGAAGTGGCTATATTATAGCAATAAAATAATAAAGCAATACCTATTTATCTTAAACGCCACATTTTTAAACATTCTTGAGTTAATCTAGATTATTTTCTTACATAAACACAAATTCACTTGAAAGTTTTTAACAAAAATTTTAGTCTCTTCCAAAACCAAAGACAGCAAAATCCAACTGCGCTGAAAATAGCAATAATTTTATAACCATAGGATTTTAATAAAAAAATCAAGATAAAAACTTAAATAAAATCAATGCTCTACCTGAACAATTTTGATAAGTAACACACTGATTTTTTTACATCAGTATTTCAGTACACTCAGATAAATAAACAAAAGCCATTAACATTAATATAATGATTAACAAATATCGAGGAGTGATCAACATAATGCTACTATTTGATTATCTAAAATCTACAGATATTGAATTAATCAATACTAAATTAAAAAAAGTTGCTATGACAAACTTAAAACATATTCTTAATGATCACTACACAGAATTAGAACTTAATACTAAACAAGAGACCCAAACACTTACTTTTCATGAAAGCTTAAGTGTGATTTTAACGGGAGATTATAATGAACCCGTTTTTCAAATGTGTTTAAAAATTTATAAAGATGAAATGTATCTTGGTTATTATCACTATTTAACAACATTAGACCTTACCTTTGTTGATGAATTCTTTGTTATCAGATAACCAATAAAAGCACGTTGTTTTGCATTTTATATTGAAATGCTTAAATATAGAAAAACGCCGAGTTGTTTGCACTTCATGGTCAAAATAATCCTCTAAAAACTCATAAGGTATTTTTCCAAAAATCACTTTATTCGGTTTAGCGATATTATAAAAATTAATAAAGCGTTCAAGTTTTTGTTTTCTACCTTTTGAATCGCTAAATATTTGCTGATTATGCCACATCGCAATTCAAAGTTCGTGTTACTCTTTCGACTTTCCATTTGTTTGTGGGTAGGCTGCTTTGGTGAATTTTTGATTAATAAGGTAGTTATGACTCATTTTTATTTTCTCACTTTTTAAGATGTTCACCACTGCTGTTTATTTTCCCATACTACTTTATTCAAAAATAAGCACATAAAAATTATAGAAGCATTGATTTATTTAATTTGTATAGATAGAATCATATTTTTAATATATCCAAAATAAATAATAACTTATAATGAAAAAATTAACTTTATTGAGCTGTTGTTTTTTCTTACTACTACCACTAAAAGCGCAAGCTGTCGTTGTAAATGATGTTACAGGTATGACACCAGTACAAGCATCTGCGGTTATGCAACCAGAATCGACTCAACAGGTCTCTGAACTAGTTAAAAATACCTCTGGTCCAATTAGTATAGCTGGTGGCAAATACAGCATGGGTGGACAAACAGCAATAAACAATGGAATTCAAATAGATACACAAAAACTCAACCATGTGATTGATTTCAATCCTGAGAAGAAAATTTTAACCATTGAAACAGGCGCAACTTGGCGTCAAGTACAGGAATTGATTGATCCCTACAATTTATCGGTAAAAATCATGCAAAGCTATGCCAATTTTAGTATTGGTGGTTCGCTTAGTGTAAATGTGCATGGGCGTTATATTGGAGAAGGCCCTATGATTTTATCTGTTGAGAAGTTCAAAATTGTCCTAGCTGATGGCGCTATTGTCGAAGCCAGTCCAAAAGAAAATCAAGATATATTTTATGGCGCTATCGGCGGTTATGGTGGATTAGGCGTAATTACAGAAGTCACTTTGCGACTTGTTGATAATGTTAAAGTAAAACGCATTAGCGATGTTATGCCAATTGCCAAGTATTACCCATATTTTATGCAACAGATTCGTTCTGACAAAAGTGCCATATTCCATAACTCGGTAATTTACCCACCTGATTTTGAAGAAGTTCGTGCTGTCACTTTTAAAGAAACACAAGAACCATTGACTATTTTGGACAGATTACGTCCAATCGACCAATATTCGTTTGAACAGGAACAAAAAATAAAAATTGTCGCCTCATCAAATTTAGGCAAGCATTTACGTAAATTGTATGATGATATAGATTATACAAAACAACCAGTAATGTGGCGTAATTATGAAGCCAGTTATGATGTGTCGAATTTACAGCCAATTAAAAGCAAAAATAAAAGTTTTGCTCTACAGGAGTATTTTATCCCCATAGAGCGGTTTGAGGATTTTTATCCTGAATTAATTGCTATCCTAAAAAAACATCAGGCTAATGTAATTAATATTTCGATTCGTCATGCAAATCCTGATAGCGGTTCATTACTAGCATGGGCTAAAACCGAAGTGTTTGCTTTTGTTATTTATTATCAACAAGATACTGATGAACAAAGCAAAAAGAAAGTAGGAATCTGGACACGAGAATTAATCGATGCAGTATTAGCAAAGGGTGGAAGTTATTATTTACCGTATCAATTACATGCAACTGGTGAACAATTTCAGCGCGCATACCCACAAGCAGATCGCTTTTTTAAACTTAAAGCACAATTAGACCCAGAAAATAAATTCAATAACATGCTATTAGATCGATACCACCCTAAAATAATTCAGTAAACAAAATAAGGCATATTTATCTTGTTTATTATTACTATTTAACAATATTGGACGTACTTTTTTTGATAAGTTTTATACTCAAACACCATGTTACCTGAAACTTTTTAACAAGAATGTACGCTTATTTGTAGAATGAATTAAGTTAATTTGTCTTCTAATCAATATAAAGGAGGCTTAGAGCCTCCTTAATTCAAAACAAAAATCTTATACTATTGGTTTTCTGATTTTGCCTTCCAACGTTTAAGTAAAAGTGCATTGGTTACAACGCTAACACTACTTAACGCCATAGCGGCACCAGCTATCATTGGATTTAAAAATCCCAATGCCGCTAGCGGAATACCAATTAAATTATAGAAAAATGCCCAAAATAAATTTTGTTTAATTTTATTATAGGTTCGGCGCGAAATATCAATCGCATCAGCAATCAAAAACAGATTACCACGCATTAGAGTAATACTTGCTGCATGCATAGCCACATCGGTGCCTGTGCCCATAGCAATACCAATATCGGCAGCCGCCAAGGCTGGAGCATCATTAATACCATCTCCTACCATTGCCACTGTTTTATTACCAGTTATATCTTCACTTTTTTGTAGTTGATAAATATAGTTTGCTTTATCTTGCGGTAATACTTCAGCAATAACCTTATCTAAGCTTAACTGCTGCCCTACATAATTAGCTGCTTTCTGGTTATCACCAGTTAACATAACGGTTTTTACATTTAACTGATGTAATGCTTGAATAGCTTTTTCGGCTTCCCCCTTTATTACATCAGCAAAACCCAAGAGTGCTAATATCACCACATTACCTTCTGATTGCTGTTTCGCTAAAAATGAAATGGTATAACCTTTACTCGATAACTGATTAATTTTATCGTCCATACCAACAAAATAGGCATTTAAAGATTTCATCCAACGCAAACTACCTAAATAATACTGCGTATTATCAACGGTTGCCATCACTCCTGAACCAGCTACCGAAGTAATATTTTGAGCATAATGATACTCTTTAGCTTTACTTAAAATAGCTTTAGCAAGTGGATGCTCACTACCTGCTTGTAACGATGCTGCGAGCGATAAAATTTGATCGGGCGTCTCACTACCCATAACATCCATTTCAACTAATTCTGGTTTACCAATGGTTAATGTGCCTGTTTTATCAAATGCAACCATATTAATATTATGCAGTGTTTCTAATGCCTCGGCATCTTTAATTAAAATACCATGACGAGCAGCCACTCCTGTACCAACCATAATTGCTGTTGGTGTTGCCAAGCCTAATGCACAAGGGCAAGCAATCACTAGCACAGCCACCGCATGGAGTAATGCTTGTTGCCAATCATGCGATATCACCCCCCAAGCCAATAACGTAACAAGTGCAATCAATAAAATCACTGGCACAAAAATAGCGCTGATGCGATCAACGACTCGTTGGATTGGTGCTTTTTTAGCCTGAGCAGATTCAACCATTTCAATGATTTTAGATAAAGTAGAATCCGCTTGAATCGCTGTAGCTTTAACGATAAGTAACCCTTCGCCATTAATTGTACCGCCAGTAACAACATCATTAACGGTTTTATTTACAGGAAAACTCTCACCGGTTAGCATTGATTCATCACTACTAGATACACCTTCAATCACAACGCCATCAACTGGAATACGCTCTCCAGGCTTAATAATAACAATATCATCCACTTTAACTTGGTTAATGGGTAAACTTATTTCTTGATTATCACGCCTTACTAAAGCAACATCAGGGCGTAGCGCAGACAGGGCTTCAATTGCTTGTGTTGTTTGATGTTTAGCTCTTGATTCTAACCACTTACCAAGCAAAATTAAGGTAATAATAATAACTGAAGATTCAAAATAAAGGTGCTCATCATTACCCATGATAAGCTGATAAACTGATAACCCATATGCCGCACTAGTACCAATGGCCACTAATAAATCCATATTACCCGACAACGCTTTAGCCGCATTAAAACCGCTTCGATAAAATTTAGCACCAAGTCCAAATTGCACAATAGATGCAATAACCAGTTGTAACCAAGCTGGCATCATCAAATGAAACCCAAAAGGTTCTAATAACATAGGTAACACAAAAGGAATGGCTAAAATAACAGAAATCACAATCGGCCAAATAGATGCTTGTTTGTTAACTTTCTTTGCACCTGATTGTTGATCTGAAATTTTAATAGCACGATAGCCCGCTTTATCAACTGCAGACATTAATGCTTCAAGTTTAACATGGGGATCTGCATTAATAGTTGCTTTCTCAGTAGCCAGATTAACACTGACATCAATCACACCATCAACTTTTTTAATTGCTTTTTCTACACGACTAACACAAGAGGCACAACTCATTCCTTCAATATTAAGATGATATTGTATTGTCTTCATAAAATGCAGCCTTAATTTTTATACGATTATTGATTAGTATATACTCAAAATTGATAACAATGCAGAAAAATACTAGACAGATCGCAAGAATTTAACTTGCGATCAAAATAAGAGGAAATAAAAAAGATAACGTTAGTTACGTAATTTTTCGGGCCACTCGTTTTGAGTAGAAACTAATAAATCCTTAACAATTCTAGGATTACCCGCAACAACATTGCCCGAAACCATATAATTATTACCACCTGCAAAATCGGTAATAACGCCACCAGCTTCACGCAAAATCAACTCACCGCCAGCAATATCCCATGGTTTTAAGCCAATTTCAAAAAAGCCATCTAAACGACCTGCAGCAACATAGGCAAGATCTAAAGCGGCAGAACCAGTACGACGAAAATCGCCACATCTAACAAATAATTTTTGTAATACGCCAAAATAACTATCGCTATATTGTTTAGCTTTAAACGGAAAAGCCATTGCTAGCACGCTACCGTCTAAATCTTTCGCATTACTCACTCGAATACGATAACCATTAAGTTGAGCGCCTTTACCACGAGCAGCAGTAAACAGCTCATTACTCATTGGATTATAAACAACAGCAATTTCGGTTTTACCTTTAACCCGAGCTGCGATAGACACTGCAAAATGAGGGATATTTTTAATAAAATTGGTCGTACCATCAATTGGGTCAATTATCCACTGAGTATCGGCATCATTACCTTTAGCTAAGCCGCTTTCTTCGGCAATGATAGTATGGTCAGGATAAGCTTTTTTAATTGTTTCAATAATCAAAGCTTCAGCCGCACGATCGGTATTAGTGGCAAAATCATTAGCGCCTTTGGTTTCGATTTCGATTGAACTAGGGTTTTCATAAGCCTTGATGGCTACATTACCTGCTTTACGAGCAGCACGAATAGCAATATTCAGCATCGGATGCATAAATTTATTCCAATTGATGATGTTAAAGAACGAATTATATTAGTATGCCATTTGTCATACTAAAAACTGTTATATAGTATAAAGGTTTTGTGGCCTTATTGCCAGTGTGTGTGGAGTGTTTTTAGGTAAAAAAACAGTTAAGAAAACTTTAATAAAATCATCATCTTTTCTGACTGATTTTTAGTGAAAAATAATTTCTTTTTGTTTTGGTGAATAAAATAGATTGGTGCGGTGGTTTCAGCGTCGGTGGCGGTAGGGGCGGCGCAGTTTTGTGGCTTTGCCACAACTGCGCAACCCTAAGGGGTTTGCCCTAACTTGCGCCAGAGCTTTATTCTTTTTTATATTGTTCTTTCAGACACCATAACCACCTTCTGCGCTATAAGGATTAATTAACCACCACTTAAGCAAAGACCATAGTTACCGCCGAAGTTATCAATGCGCCTATAGACGTAGCCTTTGTTCGAGCTAACAGCGTACATCATACTTTCACCTGATCGGCTGCCACTTAACCAGTAGCTGTTGTCGATGAAACCCGCATCAGCGTAGTTGCTCATGCTGCCCCACTCCGTGAAAAATCCAGCGCCTATTCGACGTTGGTATTCCCCATGTCCTGACGATGGCTTGGCGCCATCGTTCAATATGACATTTTTTCTTTTAAAACATCTGAAAAAATGATCTCCTCTTACACCACACTTCGCATTGGTTAAATCACTTGCCCTCGGCATGTGATAACCCAAACCACTACACCATGCGGACTGTTCATTATAATATTCAAGTACAACCCGATTGACGAACCACTTCCTCAACTCAAATCCATATTTTACTAACTCATAACCATCTTTATCTCTACCCACTAACTCAAACGTCTGCGGTAACCTTGGCCTAACTATTCGGCCAGGTCTGAACCTTTGATTTCTTGCCTCTGGACCTGTTAGCCTAACACGTGCTACAACTTGTCCCCTATCTTCATAAGGAATCCAGCCATCATTAGGTACAACATTTATCACGCTTGCAGTAATTCCCTCATGCCTGACAGGTGCCCATGTCAATTCTCTTACATCTATTCCTGTAATGAGTAAATCAAAATATAAATTATCCGCACCTGTAGTTGGGAAATTGAGGTTATATGATCCTGGATTGGTTGATTGAACTAAAAAGCCCTTCTTAGGATTCCATATGTTAGCAGGGCCTGCGTATTTTCCCTTACCCTGATATAGATTCGGCCTTACATAACGAATAACTGGCATAACTGGCTCCGCTGGTAATGGTTCGGATAGTAATATTATTGCATCACTACGATTACCCGCTCGATACTTTTTGCCATTCGCCTGTACATTCCATGACGATGACAATAATAACAGTGCTAATACTAGCAAAGCTGTTTTAGGTGATTTGAGCGGTAATTTCGATAATTCGTTGAGAGATAATTTGGAAGGTATAAATAAGTTTCGTGAAAAAACTCGCCGAATAAGATTATTTGATAAACTTAAGACATAGGTTTGCCAGTGCTGGTGTCTGGTGTCTGGTGTCTAAAATGATAATGCATTATGGTTCACCTGTCAAGTAATTATTTGTTTTATTTATATTTTTATAATTATTTGCTTGTTTAATAAGCTTGTTTTCCTATAGCGTTAAAAGTATAACCATTTAAAAAATGGTTGGCTAGCTTTTTGTTAATTTATTGTAAATAATTGTTCGTGGTGAGGTAAAATAAGATTAGTTGGTCGGTTTTGACTGGTGAAATAAGCGCCTTTTGAAGGTATAAAATCGTTCAGGTAGAGCATTGATTTTATTTATGTTTTCTTTGTACGTAAAACAAGTGATTATATAGTAAATGCTATTTTTAGTTGTAGAAATTACTCTCATTGTTTACCGTAATTTAAGGAACGACAGCAATGAACATACATAAAAAATCAAACTAAAGATTTATCAATGATGGCTAAAAGTAATAACAAAGCCTAGCTAGACGACAGTTTCAGGTCGACACCAAACATTTACATATTCGATTTATAACACCTAAAAACTGCATGAAGCATTAAATAATCATCCATTTTATAAAGCACTAAAATAAACAATGTAATTCTCGGCATGATTTGTGAATATTTACATGACTATTCACTTTTTAGGCTGTATTTTGTGAGAAACATTCAAGATCTCTATACCATTTGGTAATTAATTAAAGTGTCGCTGTATCTATTCATTAAAACGTTTGATAACCATTTTATTAATCAAAATTTACAAAACCAGCCCACCAATAAACGAATGAAAAACCTAAAGCATGATACATACTTTAATTGTAATGTGGCATGATATAAAAAATATTTAACAATACAGAAAATAGAAAACAAAAGTCTAAGCTACTTATTCACATTTATAATATGGTTATACATAAAGCTATTTCTGGTAAAACGCCTTTATGTGTTTGAGTGGGTTATTTTAATCATGAAATATAAATAACCCATTATTTTATTACAACAATCCTATTTTATAAATGCTCCTTTACTGAATAAATAATATCACATTTAAAATATTTTCTATCCTTTACAAATAGCGTAACCTAACCAAGGAGCTTCAGTTGTAAACGTGCTAGTAAAACCATCATGGTTATGTACAACATATGGAAGCTGTACACCTTCAATCACCGAAGAATCCGATGTCCAATATCTAGAGGTAAAATCAGGCGGAGCATAATATTCTTGCCATTCTGAATCAGGGTAAGAAGATTTAGTTGTCCACCCCCATTCACCCAAAATAGAGCCACCTATTACACGAGTATAGCTATTAGACAATCCAGTTAATTCTGCCCCTTGACCTTCATATCGTGGCGAGTTTGTTAATTGGGCTCGACTCATCATATTTTGTAAACCTCCACAATGCTGTTGTACAGCATTAAACGATCCTCTAAAATTTTTCGGCATCCCCCAAATAGAAGTTGGGTTAAAACGGTAATCATGAATGACAGAATTATCTCTTTTTAAAGTTGCCCTCACTGTAACAGTTCCTGAGGGTTTACTATTAAGTTTTACTACACCATTTTGATCAATTGCAACACCTCCTCCTGGGTTATTGATCACTTGATAATGATAATCATCTTGCGCTCCTGTCATCACTAATTGAAATTTAGCACCAGGAAACCCTGTTGTTGGGAATGTGTTTGATGAAACTATTGGCTGTGCTTTAAAACCATAATTAGGTACGTAATCTTGAGTATAACCACCACCAACTAGAGGGTGACGATTAGCATATTCAGGTCGATTAAAATAATATTCATCTGTTTTTAAATCAACTCCAATCCATTGGTATTCTGGATGAACTATAGTAGAATTCGGTTTAGCATAACAAATTTGCGATTTTGGTGCGATTTGATAAGTTTTAGCTAGGGTAATCTGCTCGCCTTTATCAGGTATTCCGTATGCTGAATGAGCACTAACATTGGTTTTTATGATGAGCTTTAATGGCATTGAAAAGCCACTGCCACAACCTATCATTTTTTTCTTATCATTACCTATTATTCTTACACCATTATT
>NZ_JBIDFG010000002.1:0-178736 GCF_046635625.1 Gilliamella sp. BG1
TATTTGTAGTAGCTTTTCCCACCGTTTATCTGTTAGCATTGTTCTTGGCATGATGAATCGAGTTATGGTTGTTTTTGACAGAATTATTATAACTCACATCATGCCGTCTAAAAAATAATCACGAAAGATCAACACGCCCTAGTTATAAAAAATTCTAAAATTGTAACTATCCCTTAAAATAGTGGAATGGCAACACATATTCAAACAACAAAATTAAGGAGTGGTTGTTAGTTAAACTCTATCGGTGGCAAATAACATAACGATGAATGCAACCATTTGTGATTGTACCAATAAGCATAGGCTGCAAAAGATTGTCGCAATTCTAAGGAAAAAATAATAATAAAAGGAGAAATGTTTAAAGTTTCAAAAAGTGAACTAATAAATTTTATTCAAAAATCAATAGATATGGGTGATATGCGAGAATTTCTGATTTCACCGATTTCGACCAATAGTAAAAAGGAAGTTCTATATTTAACAGAAGATTCATATTATTTATATGAACCTTAGTTTTATTTAATTATACATATAGAAAGTAAATACATCACGACAACCTAGACAGGATGGTAAGCAAAAAACACAGCAAACACGGCCAAACCGATTACCGCCACGACGAGCACGGCCGAACCCAAACCAAACAGAGCATCGGCGCCACCCAGCACTACCACTACGACGCCGAACACCGCCTGAGCGAAGTACGCATCGAACAGCTCAACAAAACCGAACGATACCGCTACCTCTATGACGCCCTTGGCAGACGCATCGAAAAACAGAAGTTAGACCGCGAAGGCAAACCCTACAACCGTACCCGCATCCTGTGGGACGGCTTAAGAATGATTCAGGAAACCGGCCCGAATCACCCCACCAGCCTGTATATCTATACCGACCAGAACAGCTACGAACCACTGGCGCGGATAGATAAACGAAGTAACGAGCCAGAAAGAGTCATGTACTTCCACACCGACCTCAACGGCTGTCCGGAAGAGCTTACCGATGCAAACGGTGAAATACTGTGGGAATGCAGCTTTCAGCTGTAGAGAAAACGGATTCATGAAATCGAACATGAATCGGTAGAACAAAACCTCAGATATCAGGGACAATATTTAGACAGAGAAACTGGTTTACATTACAATACGTTCAGGTACTATGATCCGGATATAGGTAGATTTACCCAGCCAGACCCGATTGGGTTGCTGGGTGGTTTTAATCTGTATCAGTATGCGCCTAATGGGTTGACTTGGATTGATCCGTGGGGTTAACATCTTGTAAACCTGTAAAAGCTGGTGAAGGTGGTAAATTTAGAAAACTAAATGCTCGTGGGGTTAAAGGTGATAAATTGACTCCTCACCATATGCCTCAAGCTGCGGCAGGATTTACTTCAAAAGCTGATGGTGGCGCACTTGTAATAACCGAATCAGAACACTATTTAACAAGGACTTATGGATACAAAGGTGCGATAACTAAGGTACAGGACTTTGGATTATCATTCCGGCAAGTACTTGCAAAAGATATTAAAGATATAAGAAATATTGTTGGCTCTAAATATGATGAGGGTATTCGAGATATTATTAAATATTACAAAACAAACTATCCAGAATTAATGAAAAAATGATTTGGAGATTCTATGAGACGATCTGTTAATGAACTTATTAAAATGGGGCCTTTGCCTTCAGAGGAAAGTTCTGATATTGACTTTATTCAGAAATATCAGAATATTTTACATAGCATTCAACCACCTTTATCAAATGAAGAAGCGACTAAACTAATTACACTCTTTGGTAATGATGAAAGTTATGGATTAGCTTGGTCACTATTACATCTTATTGAATCGAGTGCCGATTTTTCAGTAGATAAGCAACTATTAGAAAATGGAAATCCATGGATTCAGCTATTAAAAAAGAGAACTATGAATAAATAACCTTTAAATTGTAATGAATCTGTAACTATCCCCTAAAATAGTACAGCCAAAAGTAGAAAATTCTCTTCATTAACCCTCAGAGGATTTAATTATGAAAAAAATGACTGAACATTAAATTGTCGCTATTTTAAATAGAAGCTGAAGCCGGTATTCCTGTCAAAGAACTTTGCCGTAAATATGGCATCGGCAATTCGACTTTCTATAAATGGCGGGAAAAATACGGTGGTATGGAAACCTCCGATATCAAACGTTTAAAGGAGCTGGAGGCTGAAAACCGCAAGCTTAAGCAGATGTTTGCTGAGCTCAGTTTAAAATCTCAGCTTCAGGAGGAAATCATAAAAAAGCTATAGTGCCTACCAAGGCACGTAAAGCATAGGCTTTGGAGTTACAAGAAAATCATTTTGTTACTATTGCTATGAGCTGCGCTATTGTTGGCTTAAGCCGCTGTGCTTACTATTATCAGCCCAAGTTACCGGATGATTCAGTGATTAGGTCGGTACTCAGTGCGATCACCGATAAGCATTTACGCTGGGGCTTTCCCAAGTGTTTTAATCGCATCAGAAAGCTCGGCTATAAATGGAATCATAAACGTGTGTATCGGGTGTATTGTGAATTGAAGCTTAATCTCAGGGTAAAGCGTAAACAGCGTATTCCTCCACGAAGCCCAGAAAGGCTATCAGTACCCAATAAACAAGGTGAATGCTGGTCAATGGATTTTATGAGTGACAGCAGTCGCAATCAACGCAAGTTTAGAACTTTCAATGTGATAGATGACTTTAATCGTGAGGCGTTAGGCATTGATATTGCAGTCAGCTTGCCGGCTGCAGGATTACCCGTTATCTGGATAAACTGGCCGAATATCATGGATATCCATTAAAAATACGGGTCGATAATGGGCCAGAATTTACAGGAAAAACCTTTATAAACTGGGCTAAATCACATGATATAACCATTGATTATATCCAACCCGGTAGCCCATATCAAAACGGGTATATTGAACGATTTAATCGTACCTATCGTACTGAAGTACTCGATTTATATCTTTTTAACAACTTAGCACAAGCAAGGAGAATAACCGAAGAATGGTTAACGATTTATAATGCCGAAAGACCGCATGAGGCATTAAATAACATGACACCGATTGAGTATAAAACACTAAAACAAGCAGCATGATTTTCTACGTGAGTTGTGTACTAAGTTTGGGGTATTTACAATATAGATTCAAACCAAGCAACAATCCAACTATGTCAGACTGTAAAGCGTCCTATATCCAGATCATAATATTGGAAAGTATTGTAATGTAAGCTGTCTTCTCTGTCTAAATATTGTTCCTGATATCTAAGGTTTTGTTCTAATGATTCGTGTTTGATTTCATGAATGCCCTTACCCCAAATCTGATAGCTGCATTACCACAGTATTTCGCCATTCACATCTGGTAGTTCTTTCTGGCTGCCGTTCAGGTTAGTATAGGAATACAAGCTGGTAGGATAATTCGGCCTGTTTCCTAAGCTATCCTTAAACAGTCCCACAGGAACAGGTACGGTTGTAGTGTTTGCCTTCGTGGGTTAGGTAAAGCTTACTTTTACAGCTGTGCTAGTAACCTTTATTGTTTCGCTATTTTAAAACTATCGTATTGTATATACCCATAATGATTCTTTTTTTGTTTTAAAAAAATTAGAGGAAGAAAAGTCGATATCATTCTTTTTTGAATATGAAAGTAATAGATCATAGGTAACCCTATCTCTAATTCGCTTTTTATTATATTGTTCTTTGTCTTCAAACCACAAAAGATCACCTTTTTCATAAAAAAGCCATTTATCTTCTTTCATTGCCCTAACTAAGCGGACAGTTTCTCCAGAATCAGTAAAACTCATCTCTATTAAAGGGTAAGCTCCACTTAGTATCCTAAATGATAGATAGCTTGAATGGTTTGCTTCCGTTATACAATAAAGTAAGGAATCCCAACCATCAGATAAATTAGATACAAAGATTAATTTATTATCATTCACACATGAATAATAAAAAGCTCCTACTGGTGGGAAATAGCCACCTTTTTGAATATTCAAATGTATTTCTTCAATTAGTTTTCTACTTTTTTGAGGCTCATACAACCAGTTTAATCCATTCTGAATAATACTTTCAATCTCTGTGAGATTACTATTAACTATGGAAAACGCTAACATCTTATTCATATCTTGAAAAGCCATTTAAAATATTTCCTGAATCGTCAATTAACTAAAATGTATTTCTGGCATTAGGATCAAGTCTTGGAATTATATTTTGATGTCCAAGGCTACCCTTTAATATTGTATCCACTTCAATATTATGGTGTTTACAATCTAAATCAAATTGAATATCTGGTCTATTTTTACCAACTACATTACCTTTTAATATCTACTTTCGGATGGTTCTAGCACCGTGATTTTTAGCATCCTTAATAATATTGTCAATAAAATTATTATGAGCTAATCCATCGTATTTTTTCCATTACCATGATTTGGACAAGCAGCCCCCCCCCACAGTTCCACCTAATAAACCATTAGGTGCATACTGATACGGATTCAAGCCACCCAACAGCCCAATCAGATCCGGCTGAGTAAATCTACCTATATCCAGATCATAATACCTAAAGGTATTGTAATGTAAACCAGTTTCTCTGTCTAAATATTGTCCCTAATATCTGAGGTTTTGCTCTACTGATTCGTGTTCGATTTCGTGAATCCGTTTCCCCCATAACTGAAAGCTGCATTCCCACAGTATTTCGTCGTTTGCATCGGTTAGTTCTTCCGGTACTTTCTAGTATTAATGAATAGCCTTTTATTTTGTTAAATATTTATTGACTAAACATTTTTCTTAATAAATTATGATAATACCCCTAAATACCAATTCAAGACGTATAAAGATTTAGATCTAACATTATTTAGATCTTACTTATCTGTATTTTCATCTTTTCTAAGATTTTTTCTAAATTCATCTAGTCCTTCCGAACTCAAATCTTTAATATAGATTAATGTCGCTATGCCAGTTTTATTATTTACTTCTTTTAGCCATTCACAAAAATTATCAAATATAATATCGTCACATTCCTCTTGATATAAAAATCCACTACCTATCGTATGTGAGTCATGTAATTGGTCTAAAGCACAAATAAATTCATCTTTATTTTTAATGAACCAACTCATAGGTAGTTTAGTCATAATATCCATTAGCTTTAGTTCATCATCATAATCTAAAAAGGATGGTTTATTTTTCAAAAAATTGTATAGTATATTCTCGTTCATAAATTAATATCCTGAGCCATCTAATAAAATCTGAGCCCCATTATTGTCACTACGAAAAGGTTCCCATATTACATCAGTTCTATGATTCTGCTTATTTAAGGTATTGGTAATACAAGCCATTAGACCATTTGCTAAGTTAGATGTTAGCCATTTGGCTTCCGCGGAAAAATCCGTGCCATGTCCATATATTTGATATCCATCACCCTTATACTTAAATCTAGCTCTTGAGAAACGATTAGGCTCAGCCCTTCAATTGTTTGCTATTTCTCTTTATTTGGCACATATATCGATATTTTATTAGATTTCCCCTCCTTTATAAACATAAATAGGTTGCATTGTTCCTCTTTCGCCATTTTCTCCAAGACAAAAGGTAAAGTCTTTATTAACAAAATAGATAGCAGGAAATAAACCATCATTTCTATTTTCAAGATATGATAAAAAGTTTTTCAAAGAAGATAAAAATAAGTACATATTTTTTCCTTTTCCATCGACTAATACATAACCCTGTATATTTTTATCTATATCAAGATTAGTAATATCAATCGCCCCTTTTGGCGCTATATAGTGATTCCATAAAGGACCATGAGTCTTTATATCTTTTTTAACAAAAGGTTTTCTGAAAGTATGAATAATAACTTTTCTAATTTCTATTGCTTTATCGTTCTCAATGTTTGTACCAAAAAAATTGGTATATGTCGAAAATAATAGGTCCATAAATTAATTCCATATATCATAAAATACATGTCCGTCTGCCCCTTATTTAGTCTGCCAGTCATACCATTTTATATGTTGAAGATCATTATCGAATGGAACTGTAGATTCTGGAATTCTATGATATTCATAGCCTCAGTTTACAGTTTTAGGGTGTAGTTTATTATGTGAAAAACCTTCACCAAAAATATCTTCAATTAGCTCTCAAGTATTGCGCTCATTTGGAACACGTATATTGTGAATGTTATTGCCATCATTATCAGTTACATATACTCTAGTCATTCTTAATTTTCTACTGCTTTTTGCTATGCTTTTATTCCTGGCTTTGCATTGCAGACGGATTTTGCGACCGTTTTTAAACTGGTATTTAGCACCAGAGAGGGTATAATACTTTTCGATGCTGTCAGATAGTTATGTTAAAATAATTATGCCATTTGAACAAAAAAAAGACCCGCATTATTAAAATCATCAATTTTCTTTTTTAAAAATAAATACCCAATAGCATCAGATAAAAATAATGCTCCACCATCATGAACTGGAATATCTGATGAATATAATTGACCAATAAAATCATATTGTTGCATTAATTTTTCACAAGCAACAATTCCCTTGGGTATTTTATTTGACAAAAAAGAAAATGTTGGATAATCACTATTCTTTAATTGTGTTTTTTTTAATTCAAGATATTGAGGAGCAAGGCTATTACTATTTTCGCATAGCTTTGATATGCTTGTTAACGTTACTCTTGTAAATCCTGATTTTAAGTGATCGAGTTCTGCATCATCACCAAAATAAACAATATCGTCTAAGAAATATCTATTTTCATTATAAGTTGAAAATACGGAAATATATTTATCTTTAGGAAGATTAATTCCACTAATAGAATCAGATAATTTATCATTATCAATTGTGAATAATAATGTTAAATTTTCACCTAATGGATTTTGGGGCCACTTGCCATCAATAAATGCACCTCCTCCAAATTTGATACCACTATTTTCATTTGATGAAGGTATAAGTTCATATACTTGTTGCATGATATCTCCATTAACAACATTTGCTAATTTTTTATAAAATCTATCTGTTTTTTTTTCAGGAATACCAGCTCTTTTCAGAAAATAAATTTGTAAATACCTCTAGACTTAGTACACAACTTACGTAGAAAATTAAGCTGCTTGTTTTGGTGTTTTATACCCAATCGATGTTATGTTATTTAATGCCTCATGCGGTCTTTCAGTGTTATAATGTAATCCAGACCTTATCTAAATACTATCTCTGATATCTAATAAAATCTTGCTATATTGATTCATACTCAATTTCCTGAATACCCCTGCCCCATAACTGAAAACTGCATTTCCTCAGTATTTCGCCGTTCGCATCGGGCAGTTCTTCTGGACAGTCGTTCTATGCGGACTTTGCTCAGGTGGTGTTCAGCGTCATAGTGGTAGTACTATTAGCCAACCTAATTTAATTTCAGTTTTTCTTTTTAACTTAAAAATATTTTTTCAATATATTCGCTTACTTTTGAATTAATATTACTTATATACTTAATGTCTTCATAAGAGCCAAATTTTAAAGCACCTTCTAAGTTATCATGCAGGACTAAAAGATTATATGCTAATTCCTTTGAAATAAAATCTTTTTCTTTATAATTAGTTACCATTTCATCTAGTGAAGAATAGAGATCATTCATTGTTTTTTCATCTAACTTATTTAATAATCTAATTTTTCCAACTACGTCGATAATCTTTTCATTAACATCAGAATTTATAATGTTCATAAAATACCTAATTAGTTACATGTCCTGCAACCATATATTATTCGAGTTTAGTTAAAAAAGTCCAAAAGTTATGTTTTAATCTTGTCTAATAACTCTATAGACTTTGCCGTTTTTTATACAACCAAACTTTCTTTGCTAATCGATTAATTCACGTTAGAGAATTAGGCGCATACAGAAACAGATTAAATCTACCCAATAACCCAATCAGGTCTAGCTGAGTAAATTTACCTATATCTGGGTTTCAAATAATAAAATTAAACAGACTTTTTTAGTGATAACCCAAAATCGATAAATCCCTCAGAACTTATAACAAGACACCATTTATTTAAAGAATCAAAAAAATAATGATGTTGAGGGATGCTTTCTACAGCAAAAGCTAGAAAACTATCAAATTGATTAAATTTTAAATGCACTGCAAAATTTAAAGATGAATCATTTATATAGTAAATATCTCCGCTTTCTCTAATTTTAGCGGATATATCATTATCTATAATAAATTTTTTTATTGTAAATAACCAATTAGAATAGCTTCCAAAAAGTTGATTACTTTTGTGTTTAAGAGTTTTTGACCAATCAATTTTGGTTCCTTTCCACTCAAACGAATTAGATAATTGGTATGCAATATTTTCCCAGTTATCGATCAACTCTGCTGGTTCTGATAATTGAGAAAGTTTAATTTTTATTTCATCATCAAAAGTCATGAAACTCTCCATGGCTTAGAAGGAAGTTTAAATCTAAGCTACTACACTGTCGCTGACTGCTATTTAGTTTTACTATAAACTACTGTGATGCATTTCCCTACGTCTATTTATTTTTATAATAATTATAATAAATATGCTGTTCCACTGTTAGTTTATGTGCCAATTGACTCGTTTTATCTCATTTGTAATCCGCCCTTTGCACCAACTTGTATAGCTATAAAACAAAATACTACTAATAGATAATAATTATTTATATTTACTAAATTTTTCTACCCAGCCTTTTTTTGTGAATAGTTCACCTGATAAACCATCACTGATATCAACAATATTTTTTTCATTTTTACCTTCTTGAGATATTAATAATCTTATACTTTCTTCATTTTGTTCTAGCATATCTAATGTATTGTAAATAACACTATCAATAGCAGTCAGTACTACTTTTTTTAAAATTTCAATCTGATGTTTATCAAATATTTTTAATTCATTATTTAATTTAACCATATTTGCAGATTTAATTTTACCTTGAACCATTCCTTCAAATTCAAAAATTGACTGATCTCTAACACGACTAATGAGCTTTTGACCAAAAATATCAAGTAATTCTTTATCTAGCATATTAAGACTCTCCGGTTTAATTCCCATGGATTTCCCCATAACTGAAAGCTGCATTCCCACAATATTTCACGGTTTGCATCAGGTTGCGCCGATGGTCTGTTTGATATCGGATGATGATACTTATCTGGTGCTGGTGGCCATCGCCATAAAAATGAGGCTAAGGCCAAATATATCCCTGTTATTTAAATAATTTATATTATTGCAGAAATTTAATAAATTAGAGATCTAAAAAATTGTCATATTCAGAATAATAATTTAATGCTTTTATAAATTCATTTGTAGTAGCTGAAGGTTTCTGATCTATAACTGAATCGACTACATCAGCAAATTGTTGACCTGAGTAAAGATAGTTTAGTTTCTTTTTTAACACAAGAGGCGGATAAATTTCTTTTCCATTATCATCTACATCTGGATAGTCATCAATGTAATAACTTTTATTACTTAGCAAATCTTCATCAGATTCACTATAGAGACAAAAATCATCACCTCTTTCAATATTGCCTTTCACATAAGAGATAATATCCTTTATTGGATAAAGATTACCTTTAACAAGCATAATATTCATACTCCGTAATAGAAATTATTTAACAAAGTTTCTTACTGATAAAATCATTTAAAATTCATTTTGATTATTCTTCTACATATCACGGCCACTTTTATAAATAACATCCGTTGTTGAAATTTTTAATGTTTCATTAAAGACCTAACTAAAGAAATTTGCTTATATCAAAATAAGAGTTCCCATGAAATCATTGTGTAAGTCAGCTTCTATTTTTAAATATCAACTTTAAAATTGATACTTGTGGTGCCTTTTGATTATCAAATGATTTAATTAAAGAAGAATAGTTTGAAGTTATTTCTTTGGTTAAAACGGCAAAGTTCCTTTTATACTCCCAAAATGCTCAACATTGACATCCAATGATTTAAAATAATTAAAAGCATCGATTATATTTGAGAATTCTTTAATTTCTTCTGTACCATAATCCTCAATAATTTCCATCTTTTTTCTATGATATAGAAAAGATAGGTATTATATAATCCATTTTTCTTTTTCAGTGCGTATTGGAATAAATAGCATTCACCATCTATTTCCTTTACTTCATCAAATCCTCTAACCTTGCCTTTTTCTATGACAGAAATTAAATGTTCAATTGAAAAGTTATTCATCTATATCGATACTCACCATTGTTCCATTTGAACGTTTAATGCTTATATGGAGCAAAGAGCTATGCCCTGTTCCTTTAGTGTCGTCATAACCATATTACACGACAGATATTAGAATCAATAGAATAATTTTTTTGTAACAAATTTTACCACTTTTTTTGGATTTTACACTAATTTGCAGTTCCTTGAGGGCCTCCTTGTAAAAATTTAATGTTTTTAGGTTTTACAAAAAATTAAATACCTTTAAATATTATTAAAAGGGTAAATTAATTTTTTTATTAAGTTTTTCTTCAATAAGCATAGATAATTTTTCAAATAATGTTTCCCAAACCTGTACATACTCTATTTTACTGATAGAAAGTTTCATATCAGGAATTTTTCCATTATATATACCTACATCTGGTCCCTTCTTATATTCAAGTTCTACACCTTTATCATTAATGTCATAATAGAAGTAAAAATCTGAACCTTGCTCACAAAACCAAATATCATCTTTGCCTGTCCAATTATTTTTTACTCGTTTGATTGACTTAACTATTTCTTCATAACATACTGTTATATCAGGATAAAGATCAATATTTACTTTGTAAGTTTCTTTCAGTTTAATAAAAAACTCACAATCAACATATCTTCTCAATTCTTCCAATGCATATTGAAAATGAGTTAGTTCATCATCTATATCATTATCAATATCGTCTATAGGATTTTTATATTTAATATTGAATATGGTTTCCATTTTAGTTTCCATGAATATATGACATAATTTTTACTTTGAGGTATTAATAAAAACACCTAGTCACAGTATACATATATATTTAAACCATCATTGAATGATTTTTCCAGAAAATCAATGAAATGAATAATTGTTTCAAGATGTAATTTTTTTGTTTTAATAAGACTTTTTAAGTCCTTTATCAAAGGCTGAATTTCACCATATAAAATGGTAGTATCAGCATAATAATCATCAATTTTTTTTATTATTGGATACTGACTTAATGGTTTCGCATTATTGAGTAATTTATCATAATCAAATTTCCTAAATGAAAATACTGGTGTGCTTTCATCTATTTTCTTTTCATTTTTTGATGCCATAAAATCCAAAGCCGTAAATACCTCATATTTAACTTGATGAGAAGCCTCTATTCCTTTTCCGTTTATCATTACCACTATTCAATCCCACTGATGGTTTCAAGCCAATCCATCACACACTAACACAGGTTAAACCTGACTAAAAACCTAAAACGGATCAAGCTGAACAAAGTGGACAATATCTGGAGCATAATACCTGAAAGTATTGTAATATAAGCCAGTTTTTATGTATAAATATTGTCTTCAATACCAACTGGGAGCAGATTAACCTGACGGCTATTATTTATAAACCATATAAATCATCTAGATCATCT
Source organism: Gilliamella sp. BG1 (assembly GCF_046635625.1). Classification (NCBI taxonomy): domain Bacteria; kingdom Pseudomonadati; phylum Pseudomonadota; class Gammaproteobacteria; order Orbales; family Orbaceae; genus Gilliamella; species Gilliamella sp. BG1. The sequence goes on from NZ_JBIDFG010000002.1 coordinate 11,571, forward strand.
TCACACACTAATTTAGAAATAAATTCATTAAAGCTATTGCATAGAAAAAGAGTACTCTTATCTTGATTATCCGTTAAAGATAAATTGTCTGACCATGTGTCAAGAGTATAGTAGTATATTTTTCCATTATTAATATCGATGCAGAAATAATTACCACCTGCCTCAATCGCAAAAGGTAAAAAAGTTTCCGGTAATAACTTTCTACCCCATAAATCTGCTGCTTTGAAAGGCATTAAATAGTTCTTGTTATTATTAAATTTTTTATAGTATTTAACAGGTATGAGCTCATGGATTGCAACCCATTCAAATTCACCTTCAGGATCCAGCCAAGCATTATTCTCTGGCATTCCACCATTGTGGTGTAACAGGAATTGTCTTAATTGAACAGGAATTTTTATCTTTAAAAGTTTTTCAACCTCATTTAGGTCAACGGTATTAATTGCTTGTTCTGAGTCATAGAATTTGTTACTTGCTCTTGGTTTAATATCTTCATCTTCAACGGTTTCTGCATTGCTTTGCTCTTCATCATAAGTTAAAGCATTTAAAAAATTTTCTAATGAATCAGATAAATAAATGCTATTTTTTTTAAAATTTTGTTCTGTATTTAGAGTATCGTCCCATTCTAGTCTGAGATATTGATATATCGCACCAGTATTAATATTTATACACAAAAAACCATTGCTTAAATCGAGAGCAAAAGGTAACAGCTCCTTAGGTAACTTTTTATCGCCCCAAAGTTTGAAGGCAATACCTTCCATGATAAAATCTGGGTCATTTTTAAATGCTTTATTATATTTTATAGGAATAAAATTAAAAACTTGAAGTTTGTATGGAGGAACAGTTGTTTTCCAAATATCTTTATATACCATTCCACCATTACAATTAAGGTAAAGCTGTTTTAAAGAATCTGGAATTGTGATACCTAACTTCTTTTCACAAGCATTTAAATCTTTATCAGTCAGTTTTTTTTCGTAGTCATAAAAATTATCTATATTAATCATATTAATTCCCCAATTATATTACATCTGTAATTATCGTTCTAAAAATTGTTCAAAAAGTACAAAATTCATCTACTATATAAATAGAATGAGATGTTAATTTTTAGATAAATGCTATGATCCAACAAATATTAAATAATATAAAAAATGGTCCAACTATTTTAACGTTATCTCAGATAATAGACATAATAAAATATCTTCAAGCAATTACAGTTGATGAGATTTTAAAAAATGATAAAGCTTTTTTGGAGATATTAGATTTATTAGTTGATTCTTATTCTGATTCTGCAATATTTGAAATCGATAATGATAATAAATTATTTTTACATCATTTTAGTGATTGGCTGCTCAAATTAGGGAAAAAATACCCGCTTGGTAAAAATCAAGATAATTTAAGCTCTTATTCAGATATGTTTTTAAAAGAAATGTGCAATAAAAATATTACTCGGGGATGTTGAGCTTTTGTATTCATCATGATCCTTCTTTACATTTTTAACCGTATCATACAACATGCTAATATCGTTATACCAATTGGCGATATTTATAGACACTAGCAATATGACCCTTTCGTGAGTTTTTTATTGAAATATCTCATCACGGACAACCAATTCAAATTTGATAAAAAATACCTTCTAACGTGTTACAATACGCTTATTTATTATCCAATTTAGCCTGTATTTAGTATCCATTTTTATCTCTTTTTCCAAGTGGGTATTTGTCAATATTAGTCTGAACATAAATTCATATTGATCTTACACAGTGTTGTGAGAGTATTTTTCCGCTCTAAAATTGCTCAGGTAGACTATTGATTTTATTGAAGTTTTTCATAAATGGTATTTTTTGGAAAAATCAAACAATTACATTATATTTTTGTTTTTTGATGAAAACTAAAGCTTGATTAAAACATTTTGGCTGTAGCATCAATTTTATTTGATTTTTTACACTCTTTTTAATAAAAAGGATCCCTCCATTTTTATGCGATCAGTGACAATTCATCACTTTGTCGGTATTATATTGGGCATTTTATTATAATTGGTTAGGTTTAGTGTGAATATTCAACAATTATTAACGCAACGTGTTTCGCAAGCTATGATTATGGCAGGTGCAGATAAGAACTGTGACGCTTTAATTAAGCAATCAAACAAAGCACAATTTGGTGATTACCAAGCTAATGGCATTATGTCAGTTGCCAAAAAACTTGGTATGCCACCTCGAGATCTTGCCCAAGCTGTTTTGCAACATTTAGATATCGATGATATCGCCGAAAAAGTTGAAATTGCAGGTCCTGGTTTTATTAATATCTTTTTGAAAAATAGCTGGATTGCTGAGCAAAATGAAGTTGCTTTAAGTGGTGATAAGCTTAATATTACTTTACCCGCCAAACCGCAAACTATAGTAGTTGATTATTCGGCGCCTAATGTCGCCAAAGAGATGCATGTTGGACACTTGCGTTCAACTATTATTGGTGATGCTAGCGTTCGTGTTTTATCTTTTTTAGGTCATAATGTTATTCGTGCTAATCATGTTGGTGATTGGGGAACGCAATTTGGTATGTTAATTGCGTATCTTGAAAAGATGCAAAATGAACATGCCAATGATATGGATCTTTCAGATTTAGAGTCATTCTATCGCGCCGCTAAAAAACATTATGACGAAGACGAAGTGTTTGCCGAAAAAGCCCGTAATTATGTAGTGAAATTACAAGGTGGCGATGAATATTGTCGTGATATGTGGCGCAAGCTAGTTGATATTACCATGACGCAAAATATTGCCACTTATAAACGTTTAAATGTTACGTTATCGCTTGAAGACACCATGGGTGAGAGCATTTATAACAGCATGCTACCTAATATCGTTGCCGATTTAAAACAGAAAGGGCTTGCGGTTGAAAGTGAAGGGGCGATTGTTGTTTTTCTTGATGAGTATAAAAACAAAGAAGGCGAACCGATGGGTGTTATCATCCAAAAACGTGATGGTGGCTACCTTTATGCAACAACCGATATTGCTTGTGCTAAATACCGTTACGAAACGTTACATGCCGATCGTATTCTTTATTATACTGATTCCCGCCAACATCAACATTTAGAGCAAGTTTGGGCTATTGTTCACAAAGCTAAGTATGTACCAGAATCATTAAAGCTTGAACACCATATGTTTGGTATGATGTTAGGTAAAGATGGTAAGCCGTTTAAAACCCGTTCTGGCGATACTGTTAAATTAAATCATTTACTAGATGAAGCGTGTGAACGCGCAACAACTTTAATTCGTAACAAAAATCCAGATCTTTCTGAAAGTGAGCTTGCAAAAATTGTCGATGCGGTGGCTATTGGTGCAGTTAAATATGCTGATCTTTCTAAAAATCGGACTACTGATTATGTTTTTGATTGGGATAATATGTTGTCATTTGAAGGCAACACCGCACCTTATTTGCAATATGCTTATACCCGTGTGTTATCAATTTTTAAAAAGTCCAATATTTCTGAAGATAGCTTAACAGCTAATATTAGTTTGGAATCTGATAAAGAGCGTGCTTTAGCAACTCGTTTAATTCAATTTGATGAGACTATTTCAATCGTGGCAAGCGAAGGTACACCGCATGTGCTTTGTGCTTATCTTTATGAAATTGCAACGCTGTTTTCAAGTTTTTATGAAAACTGCCCTATTTTAGCAGCCAAAAACGAAAACCTGAAACAAAGTCGCTTAAAATTAGCTTCTTTAACAGCTAAAACACTTAAAACTGGCCTTGATATGCTAGGCATTAAGACTGTTGATAAAATGTAATTTAACCACCACCGATGTGAACGCATTGGTGGTGTTTTTTAATACATGCGTTTTAAGCTTTTGACTAAATATGTTCAGGTTTATTATTCGTCATCAAAATAAATTAATGGCTTTGTTACTATTATTTATTGCGATCCTTATTATTCGTTTGTTACCTCATGCCCCTCTTTCTGAATCACTTACTTTTTCAAAGCGCTATTATGATAATAATAACCAGCTAATTCGAATGACATTAGCCAATGATGATCGTTATCGTTTATGGACACCTTTAGAAGATATTTCGCCTGATATTGTTAATGGTTTGTTACTGCACGAAGATCAGTGGTTTTATTATCATGTTGGCTTTAATCCATTTAGTCTAATTAGGGCTTTTGGAGCAACCTATCTTGGTGGTGGAAATCGTCAAGGTGCTTCAACCATTACCATGCAACTTGCGCGAATGCATTGGCGGTTAAATACTAAAACCATTGGTGGGAAGTTGCATCAAATTGCTAGGGCTATACAGTTAGAGCTGATGTATTCTAAACATGATATTTTAGAAGCGTATTTAAATTATGCCCCTTTTGGTCGCAATATTGAAAGTATTGGTGCTGCGTCATTTATCTATTTTAATAAACCACCTTCACAAGTCAATTTGCCCGAGGCGTTAACTTTGGTGGTATTACCTCAATCACCAACATATCGAGTTGATCGAAAAACCGGATTTGCTGGCAAAGCGTTAGTTAAAGCAAGAAATCAATTATTTGAGCGTTGGCAAGAAAAATATTTTGTTGATAGCAATATTGTCGCTCTTTTTTCGCAAAAGTTGGTTTTGCGTCAACCAGAACGAATGCCTTTTGGTGCACCGCATTTTATTAATCAAATCATTCAACAACAGCAAAGCGATGCTCAAGAAATTAAAACTACGTTAGATAATAATCTGCAAAAAATCATTAGTCGGCAAGTCAATTTGTTTATTGAGCGAAATCGCATAAAAGGTATTAATAATGCGTCGATAATTTTGGTTGATACCCAAACAATGAAGGTTAAGGCACTGATTGGCTCGGCTAATTATTTTAATAATTCTATTCAAGGTCAAGTTAATGGTACACTTGCTAAACGCTCACCCGGATCTACACTTAAGCCGTTTATTTATGCGCTTGGTATGGACCAAGGTGTTTTACATCCTCGTACAATTTTAAAAGATGTGGCAACTGATTTTGGTTCATACACGCCAGAAAACTTTGATCGTAACTTTCGTGGACCTATTTCAGCAACCGATGCATTAATTCATAGCCGTAATATTCCTGCTGTATCGGTGGCCTCTAAATTACATAATCCCTCTTTTTATCAATTTTTGGTCAATGCCCATATCCAAAAACTCGCCGATGAGTCGCATTATGGTTTATCTTTAGTGTTAGGTGGTGGTGAAGTTAGTGCACAAGAATTAGTCGGGTTATATGCCATGCTAGCCAACGAAGGTCGTTGGCAGCCATTGCAATTTATTGAAGCCGACGACTCACCCGAACCACAAAAGCTGTTAAGTCCACAAGCAGCATTTATGACCATTGATATGTTGAAACAAAATACCCGCCCACAAGATGTACTTAGCAAAATGCAAAAAAAGGTGGTGCCCGTTGCTTGGAAAACAGGTACATCATGGGGATTTCGTGATGCTTGGACAGCTGGAACTTTTGGTAACTATGCTATGGTGGTTTGGCTTGGTAACTTTGATGGTAGTGGTAATAATGCCTTTGTAGGCGTCGATGCCGCCACACCGCTCTTTTTTAATATCGTTGAAAGTATTAACGCTTATTATCCTAACTTGCGTGAACCTAATCGCCCATTACCTCCAAATTTAAAGCGTATCGATATTTGTCTAACCAGTGGCAATCTACTGACTCAATGGTGCAAGGCAAAAGGTAAAACGTGGTTTATTCCGGGTGTGTCGCCAATTAATCCCGATACCATTTTTAGACCCGTTATGGTCGACAATCAAACAGGTAAAGCTGTTTGTCCTCCTTATGATTTAGCAACCTCTCACTTAGCTGTTTTTGAATATTGGCCGTCAGATTTAGCCGCTGTTTTTGCTAAAGCCGGGATTGCTAAAAAAGCGCCACCATCAACAAAACATTGTCATTCATCACAAAATTTTTTAGGCGAACCGCCAAAAATAACTTCGCCTCTTAAAAATGTAGTTTATCAATTTAGAACCACTAAACAAAAAAATGAACAAATTAGTTTTACTGCTAATTGTGATGGTGATGTTAAATCACTTTATTGGTTTGTTAATAACAGTTTTATTGGGCAAACCGAGCCACGGAAGGCTCTTAACTGGATCCCAACACAAAGCGGGACTTTTAAAATTTTAGTGCTTGACGATATGGGTCGAAGTGATTCACGGAATATAAAAATCGAACTGTTTGATTAATTAATATGGTAGTTAACCCCAAATGTTAGCTACTATCATCTTTTAAGTTATATTACTTGTTTGGCAATATTAATCTCTAATCTATCAGTATGTTCTTTAGCAAAGTTGGCAAATTCAACAAAATGTGGCGTTGTGTTGTGAAAATCAATTGCCTGCTGTGATACCCATGTTTCGACCACTATGAAGATATTTGAATTATCTATACTTTGATTAAGTTCATAGCGTAAACAGCCTGCTTCAGCTCAACTACCTGCTACTAGAGGTTTAAAAATTGGCTGAAATGCGTCATAGAATTCTGGTTTAACTGTGATTCTGGCAATAATATTTAATTGACTCATGTCAGTAGACTACCTATATTTCAAAATAAGTTGCTTGTGTAGTATACGCTTGCTACTGCTAATATCAAAAAGCAGTATTTAAGGTTAATAATCTCATTTTTGTGACAACTAATTATTGTTATTAAATAATTAGTTATGATTTTATTTCTTAATTTATTGGTAATTAACTTTATTAAAAACTATTTTTTGAAGTAAGAAATCTAAAAAATAATACTTTAACCATTTCATTTATTTATATATTTTATAAATTATAGTACTTGCTATTAAAAATATTTTGGTTAGAATTTCTGCAATTTTTTATCGATACGGTGTAGGCGCAATGATCAATTGTAACTCAGTAATCTTAATCATTAATATTATTGATTCCATTTTATCCTCCTTTTTGGGGGATTTTTTTTGCCTATTGCGTCCGATTTTATCAACTTCATTTAGATTGAATTGTAGAGGCATATTATGATTGAACATAAAAACATGTTATTAACCACAAGAGACCAAAGTTTAAAAGCCTATTTAATGAATAATATTAAGCAAAAAGGCGGATGGGTTAATGCACATATGCATGCTGATCGTGCTTTTACTATTTCGGTTGATAGTTTTGATGTCTATCAAAAACAGACTTTAATTGAAAAATGGGATACATTAGATAAAGTCAAAGCATCAATGAGCGAAGATGATTACTATCGCCATTTTAGTATGGCGGTTGAGCGTATGATTGAGCAAGGTGTAAGTGCCATGGGATCGTTTGTTGATATTGATCCTATTGCTGAAGAACGAGCAATTAAAGGTGCCTTAAGAGCACGAGAAACTTATAAAAATGACATCACCATAAAATTAGTTAATCAAACACTTAAAGGTGTTATTGATAAAGAAGCACGTTATTGGTTTGATAAAGGGGCTGATTTAGTTGATATTATTGGCGGTTTACCACGTCGTGATGAGCGTGATCATGGTGAAGGTATGGGACTTAAACATCTTGATGTGTTAATGCAAACAGGTAAATCATTAGGCAAAATGGTACATGTACATGTTGACCAATTTAACTCACAAGATGAAATCGAAACAGAACAACTTACCGATAAAACTCTTGAGCATGGTATGCACGGGCGAGTTGTTGCTATCCATAGCATTTCTATCACCGCGCATAGTTTAGCATATCGCCAAAAACTCTACAAAAAAATGAAAGAGGCCAAAATGATGGTTATTGCTTGTCCTTTTGCTTGGATCGATAGCCCTCGTCGTGAAGAACAAGGCCCTACTCGTAACTCATTAACCCCTGTTGATGAACTGGCGGCTGCTGGTATTCCTGTTGCTATTGGCACAGATAATGTTAGTGATTATATGTTACCATTTTCAACGGGTAATATGTGGGAAGAACTTAAATTGTTAGTAACAGGATGCCGTTATACCGATTTAGACAATGTGATTAATGTGGCAACTAAGAATGGGCGAATGGTGCTAGGTATTGATTGATTTGAGATAGAACAAACTTATCAAAATAAGTTACTCATTCATATTTATTTTGAAAAAATGACACCAATATTGATTCTGTAAATAAATTTGTGTATTTGACTATTTTTGAACATCTCTAACGAGTAAAAAATAGGTTGAGAGATGGTAGTAGAACTATCCAAAGGAATAAAAACCAAGAAGATTTAGGTAAATTAACGGATATTATGAATAAATTGGTGATATAAACAGCATTAAATAAAAAATACCTCAGAATTTAAGTCATAAAAAATAACAGAAAAATGCGGTAGAACCTTTAAATCGTATTATTTGCCATACATCAAGAAACGTAAGGTTTTACCGACTAATGACTCAGTAAAAAAATCATCTAACTAGCGATACAACAAGATTCAAAAAATGGATTATGCAATTCCAAAAAAGAAAAGTGTAATGAGTCTGTTTATTACAGAGTTTGGTGACAAAACAACCATCATTTTAACTTGCAAATATACAAAACTTAGAATCGGTGCTATTTCCCAAAAAATAACTCTAATATATTGTCACTAATTTTTCTAACACCAACAAACTCAAGTAATATTCGCCTTGCCTCACCAGCATCTCCTCTATCAAGTGCAACCTGAACTTCTTCCGATGCGATAAAAAAACCAATTCCCCACATAGCATGCCCCAAAGCAGAAAGATAATTTGTGATTTTATCGTTAGCTGACGCTAGATAACGAGAAGTTCGATCAATACTTTTCTGCATTTCTGGCGATAAATTGAGATAAGTCTTTTTAAGATTGTCAAAATAATCATAAGTTATAAACTTTCTGTCAGGGCTATTAAATTTTAACCAAAATTCAATATTATCTGGCGCTAATTTAGCGCCTGCGGCATCTAAACCGGCAATATTTTTAATATGCTCAAAAGCACGCCCCATTCCCTCGGTTTGTTCGATAGATCTTAATACCGATGTTGGAATACCATTGACTGACCTCACTTTGGGATTATTCAATAATGCCGGTAATTCTGTGGCAGCAAAAACCCGCCCCGAGTCCATTCCAAACCCACCAAGTACACGAACATCACCCACTGCACCATCAACAAAGCGTTTAGAAATAGCATCCCATGCGCCATTAGGTTGACGGCTGCCATTGCTATTTGAGCCAAAAAGGAATTCATATGCTTGGCTAGGTAACTCATCCCTGCCCTTTACACCAAATATTTGCTTTAACTTGCGATTTAACGGTGAATCATCTACAGTAGCATCAGCTAAAAATTTAGATGCCTCGGTATTATCGATAAGGCGAAGAGAAGAGTTATTTTTTAATTGGTCGATAATCTGTGATGTATGCACGCCAGAATCTAACATCCCCGAATAGAGAATGGTAGTTTTTCCATGGGTATTTATATCTAATTGCTGTATTAAATCACGTAATCCATCGGCATCCTTGACCTTAAATAATCGTTTTTCCGCTTCCTCTTTAGTCAATCCCACCATATTGGTCTATTCCTCCAGTATAATAATTGATTATAGTGTTAGCTTACAAAATACTAAAAATTAAACTTAAAAAATGATTTCTTATTAGTTTCCAAATTTCGAATTCCTCTACATTTATAGATAGTTAACGCCTCTTTTAAAATGGTTAATAAATCCGCCTTTGACAAAGTAGGTAAACTACTGGGGTTCATTGACACTATTTCCCAAGCAAATTGTATAGGATATAGGTCATTAGATACTGACTCACTAGGATCCAAATCACTAGAGTCCAAAATAAATTCAATATTCTGGCCATCAACATGCAGGATAAATACCTCCTTACTTGTTGGTTCAGGGATACCGGAAGGACTATCATAATTATGCACACGACCACAGCTAAATAACCAATACCCTCGTTCCTTATCCACACACCAAGCGTGTTGATGAACATCAAAACTGTTTAATAGGTTTGGCATTTTATGATTAGGCCAGATATTGTACTTATTCCATAAATTATCTAAATCATATTTTTTGGCATCTTCTTCCGAGACATAGGCATTGACAAATGACATCAGTCACTCCTTAATTAAATTGTGTTAAATAAATTTGGGGGTGTTTTATATAAATGCAGATAAATAGAATTATAAATAAGATAGTTGGTTTGTAAATAAACAAAAATAGACGATATAATAATTGATTATAGTGTTAGCTTACAAAATACTAAAAATTACATCTAATCAGTGCTTCTTCATTAGATTCTACATCTCTAAGTCCACTAAATTTATAGACAGTTAACGCCTCTTTTAAAATGGTTAATAAATCCGCCTTCGACATACTAGGTAAACTACTCGGGGTCATTGACACAATATTCCAAGCAATTTGTATAGGAAATGAATTAGCATATTCCAAACCGATCGCTTGCAAATCGCTAGGATCCCAATCAGTAGCCTCCAGAATAAAATCAATATGCTGACCATCAACATGCAGGATAAACACCTGCTTATTCGTTGGTTCAGGGATACCGGAAGGGCTATCATAATTGAGCACACAATTACAGTTAAATAACCAATACCCTCGTTCCTTATCCACACACCAAGCGTGTTGGCGAACGTCAAAACTCTTCAATTGCTCGGGCATTTTTATACCCCAACGATTGTACTTATTCCATAAATTATCTAAATCATATTTTTTGGCATCTTCTTCCGACACATAGGCATTGACAAATGGCATCAGTCACTCCTTAATTCAATTGTGTTAAATAAATTTGGGTTCTGTTATATAAAATATAAATGCAGATAAACAGAATTATAAATAAGATAGTTGGTTTGTGAATAACCCAAAACAGATTATAAGTATTCATTATTAGGGCATGATTTGATTAAATTATTGTTATAATTTGTTTAATAATTGATCGGTAACAATATTGAAATACGATTGAAAGTTATGCTGATATTTTGAAGGGAGCAGTAAATTGAAATTTAGCAGATTAAAATTTAGTAAATGTGAATTTAGAGCATTTTAGAGGATGGTTGTTTTGCCATGCGTATTTATATCTAATTGCTGTATTAAATCACGTAATCCATCGGCATCCTTGACCTTAAATAATCGTTTTTCCGCTTCCTCTTTAGTCAATCCCACCATATTGGTCTATTCCTCCAGTATAATAATTGATTATAGCGTTAGCTTACAAAATACTAAAAATTACATCTAATCAGTGCTTCATCATTAGCTTCTAAATTTCTAATTCCATTACATTTATAGACAGTTAATGCCTCTTTTAAAATGGTTAATAAATCCGCCTTCGACATAGTCGATAAACAACTTGGATTCATTGACACAATATTCCAAGCAATTTTTACAGGAAAGGAGTTAGCATATTCCAAACCGATCGCTTCCAAATCGCTAGATTTCCAACGGCCAGCTTCCAAAATAAGCTCAATATTCTGGCCATTAACATGCAGGATATATACCTCCTTATTAGTTGCTGCGGGTAAACCAGACGGAGTATCATAATTCAGCACATAGTCACAGTTAAATAACCAATACCCTCGTTCCTTATCCACACACCAAGCGTGTTGATGAACATCAAAACTCTTCAATAGTTCAGGCATTTTGGTACCAAAGCGGCGGTACTTATTCCATAAATTATCTAAATCATATTTTTTAGCATCTTCTTCCGACACATAGGCATTGACAAATGACATCAGTCACTCCTTAATTTAATTGTGTTAAATAAATTTGGGCTCTGTTATATAAAATATAAATGCAGATAAATAGAATTATAAATAAGATAGTTGGTTTGTAAATAAACAAAAATAGACGATATAATAATTGATTATAGCGTTAGCTTACAAAATACTAAAAATTACATCTAATCAGTGCTTCATCATTAGCTTCTAAATTTCTAATTCCATTACATTTATAGACAGTTAATGCCTCTTTTAAAACGGTTAATAAATCCTCTTTCGACATACTAGGTAGACAACTCGGGGTCATTGACACAATATTCCAAGCAATTTTTACAAGAAATGAGTTAGCATATTCCAAACCGATCGCTTCCAAATCGCTAGGTTTCCAACGGCCAGCTTCCAGAATAAAATCAATATTCTGACCATTAACATGCAGGATAAACACCTGCTTATTCGTTGGTTCAGGGAGACCCGAAGGACTATCATAATTCAGCACCCAACCACAGTTAAATAACCAATACCCTCGTTCCTTATCCACACACCAAGCGTGTTGGTGAACATCAAAACTCTTCAATAGTTCAGGCATTTGAGTGAACCAAGGATTGTACTTATTCCATAAATTATCTAAATCATATTTTTTAGCATCTTCTTCCGACACATAGGCATTGACAAATGGCATCAGTCACTCCTTAATTAAATTGTGTTAAATAAATTTGGGTTGTTTTATATAAATGCAGATAAATAGAATTATAAATAAGAATGTTCCAAGTCAGAATGTTTTGTTTTTTATGTATATTCATTACGTTTTTTTCTCAAAATAGTGTAAACAGCATGACTAATTTCTACACTTAAAAAAGTGTTTTATAAATTTTTTGATATACAAAAATATGACTAAGATCAAATTAATCACATTATTTATACAAATATTCAGCTAAAGCAACGCTTAAATCTTTTTTGTTTTTTGTTATCGTGTATTATAGCTAACTAAGCGATGTTTTTATAAATTATAACCAGAATTCTAATAAAAAAGATTGTACACAAGTTAAGTTTTGCTTATTAGTTAGAGGAAATTATGAAAAGAGTTTTTATTATGATCCTAGATTCGTTTGGTATCGGTGGCGCTGAAGATGCAAATAAATATGGCGATGAGGGTGCTGATACTTTAGGACATATTGCTGAAGCTTGTGCTTTAGGTAAAGCTGAGCATGGTCGTAGTGGTCCATTAAATTTACCTAATTTAGGCAAATTAGGCTTAATCGAAGCGGCGTATGAATCAACTGGTCATTATCCTAAAGGTATGCAAACTGAAGGTGAAATTATTGGTTCATATGGCTATGCAAGCGAGATTTCCTCAGGCAAAGATACTCCATCAGGACATTGGGAATTAGCTGGCGTGCCAGTTCTTTTTGACTGGGGTTATTTTACTAATACCACTAATAGCTTCCCTCAAGATCTTTTAGATAAAATTGTCTCTCGTGCAAAACTTCATGGTTACCTCGGTAATTGTCACTCATCTGGTACAGTCATTCTTGATGAACTTGGTGAAGAACATATAGCATCTGGCAAGCCAATTTTTTATACTTCTGCTGATTCTGTATTCCAAATTGCATGTCATGAGGAGGCATTTGGTTTAGATAAACTTTATGAAGTCTGCGAAATTGCACGTGATGAGCTAAATAAAGGTAATTACAACATTGGCCGCGTTATTGCTAGACCTTTTGTTGGCAAAAAAGCGGGCGAATTTGTGCGTACGGGTAACCGCCACGATCTTGCTGTTGAACCACCAGCACCAACGATGATTAAAAAACTAGTTGATGAAAAACAAGGTACCGTAGTGTCAATTGGTAAAATTGCCGATATTTATGCACAAGTTGGAATTACCAAAAAAGTAAAAGCAACCGGTCTTGAAGCTTTATTTAATGCGTCACTAGAAGAAATTAAGCAGGCTAAAGATAATACGATTGTATTTACTAATTTTGTCGATTTTGACTCTTCTTATGGGCATCGTCGCGATGTCTCAGGTTATGCCGCTGCTTTAGAATATTTTGATAGTCGTCTTCCTGAGATGTTAGCGCTTATCCAACCTGGCGATCTGCTTATTATTAGCGCCGATCATGGTTGTGATCCAACTTGGTCAGGTACCGATCATACTCGCGAACATATACCTGTCATTGTCTACGGAGATAGTGTGCCTGTTGGCTCTTTAGGTCATCGTGAAACATTTGCCGATATAGGACAGAGTGTTGCCGATTATTTTGATTTATCGCCAATGGATTACGGTAAATCTTTTATAAAAAAATAAATAATTTAAGTTTAAGTAATATCGATTTCAAAACAAATATCAGGAGAAGTTAATGTCTACCCCGCATATTAATGCTGTTGATAATGCCTTTGCAAAAACCGTTTTAATGCCCGGCGATCCGCTACGAGCAAAATTCATTGCAGAAACCTTTTTAGAGAATGCAACAGAAGTTACTAATGTAAGATCCATGTTGGGTTTTACTGGTTATTACAAAGATAAAAAGGTTTCAGTTATGGGGCATGGAATGGGTATTCCATCTTGTTCAATCTATACAACCGAACTAATTAAATTTTATGGTGTTGAAAACATCATTCGTATTGGTTCATGTGGTGCAATTAGCCCTAATGTCAACTTGGGGGATGTTATTGTTGGGTTAGGTTCTTGTACCGATTCAAAAGTCAACCGTTTACGTTTTAAAGATCATGATTTTGCCGCTATCGCCGATTTTGATTTAACTTGTAATGCCGTTAATGCAGCTAAAAAATTGGGTGTGAATGTTAAAGTTGGTAACCTTTTTTCTGCTGACCTTTTTTATAGTGTTGAACCTGATATGTTTGATGTTATGGAAAAATACAATATTTTAGGCGTCGAAATGGAAGCTGCTGGCATTTATGGCGTTGCGGCTGAATATGGTGCAAAAGCACTGGCTATTTGTACAGTTTCAGATCATATCCGAAAAGGCGAAGCAATGTCAGCAGAACAAAGACAATTAGGGTTCAAAGAAATGATCACTGTTGCACTGGAGTCTGTTTTATTAAATCAAAACTAAAAAAATGGCAGGTTAATCTGCCATTTTTTATTTTGATCAAATAATTATTTTATTGATATTTAGATATTAGATTATAGTAAATCTCGTTTATTAAGGAATTATAAATGAATATTCATTTTAAACTTAGGGTTATATTTTTCTTACAATATTTTATCTGGGGAAGTTGGTTAATAACTCTCGGTTCTTATATGATACGTAAATTACAATTTACTGGTCTTGAAGTAGGATCGATATACGGAACAATGGGTATCGCTTCTTTGTTTATGCCAGGCTTACTTGGGATTGTAGCGGATAGATGGATACCAGCTAACCGTTTGTATATGCTTTGTCATTTAATCGGTGCTTTAACGCTATTTATTGCGGCTTCAGTAACATCTCCTTTCATGATGATGATTGTGATATTGATTCATTGCCTAGCTTTCATGCCAACCATCGCCATTTCAAATTCAATCGCTTATTCTTGCTTAGAATCACGTGGACTTGATGTTATTACCGAGTTCCCTTGTATCAGAATTTTTGGCACCATTGGATTTATTGTTGCTATGTGGCTTGTGAGTCTTTTAAAATTAGAACTGAGTAGCATGCAACTTTATATTGCAGCTGCATCTGCTTTATTACTCAGCCTTTATTCATTCTTGCTACCATTGATTCCAACAACAAAAAATAAAACTGAAGAAAAAAACATCATTAGCGCATTAGGGTTAGATGCTATTGTTTTATTCAAACAACCTCGAATGGTTATATTTTTTCTATTTGCGGTTTTATTAGGCGGTATTTTACAAATAACCAATACTTTTGGTAATCCATTTTTACATGATTTTGAAAGATTCCCTGAATATGCTGATAGTTTAGTGGTTAAATACCCTTCTATACTGTTGTCTATTTCTCAAATGTCAGAAGTCGCATTTATCTTATTTGTACCTTTCTTTATGAAACGTTTAGGTATCAAATATGTTATGCTTATTAGTATGCTTGCTTGGGTTGCTCGTTTTGGTTTATTTGCTTATGGCGATCCATCTCTTTTCGGTTCTGTATTACTTCTTCTTTCAATGATTGTTTATGGTTGTGCTTTCGACTTTTACAATATATCTGGTTCAATGTATGTTGAAAAATCGGTATCGCCAACTATTCGTAATAGTGCTCAAGGATTATTTATGACCATGACTAATGGGTTCGGTGCTTATTTAGGTTCGGTAGGCAGTGGTTATGTAGTCGATTATTATAAAACTGGAAATGTTACTGAATGGCAAACAGTTTGGCTTATTTTTGCAGGTTATGCTTTGGTTCTAGCAATTGTATTTATGTTGATCTTTAAAAACGAAAAGCCTAATCCAAAAACTATTTAAATCATTAATTAATTATTCTTTGTGTGGTGGAGCTTTTTCCCACTCAATCAATACGTAGGCAACAATACATTTTGTTGCCTTTTTACTAACAATTAATTATCGTAAAAATTTGATTTACCGCACAAAAATATAAATAAGTGATGCAAAAGATATAGCAGATAAGTATCTTATCAAGTTAAAATAACCAAATTAACAATGATATACATGTTATTAAAAATTTTTTAATAAGCGTTTAATGTCATTGTTAGTAAAACCAATGTTACTAAAGCCAATTTAGCTCATTTAAAAATAGATTAAATACCTAATGAACGATCAAATGATACCTAAAGTTATATTGCACGAACATGTTGAAGGCAGCATTACCCCTGTCATGGCTCATCAGTTAGCGCAAAAAAATAATATTCCTTTTCCTAGTACACTATGTTACAAATCTGGTCAATACAATGCCAAAGAATATAAAAATGGTAGATATTTGTATGACGAATCCAAATTTGAAGAATTTATTAATACATATGATACCGTTTCTAGCTTTCTAAAAGATCCTGAAGATTATTATTCTATTACTTACGATTTTCTTAATAGAAATGCTAAACAAGGGTTAATTTATTGCGAGCTATTTTTGTCCCCCTATCATATTTGCACAACCGAAGTTAATGGAAAATTAATTTGGGATAAAGAAAGGTTTAATAAAACTCTTTTCTACATGGACAAAGCGATTATAAAAGTACAAAACGACTATGATATTACAGTTAGATATCATGTTATTGGTGTTAGACACCTAGGCGCTAAAGTTGTTTATGATACGTTGTGTTTTATTCAGCAAAATCATCACCCTTTTATTACGGGATTTAATATTGCTGGTAACGAAATGGCTGGGCATTTTGATGATTTTAAAGATGCACATAAGTTGGCTACTCAGCTGAACTTAAAAAAATCGTATCATGCTGGCGAAATTGATTCAGATGAGAGCATTATTCAAGCTCTTAAACACGGTGCAATCAGAATCGGTCATGGTATTCGTGCCATTGAAAACAAAGCGCTTATTTGTGAACTGGTCGAAAAAAAAATCACTCTAGAAATTGCTTTAACGAGTAATCGGATTTTAGTGAATGAATTGCATGGCGATATTTATCAACATCCAATAAGGCAACTTTATGACCAAGGTGTTCGCATTACCTTAAATACCGATGATGCAGGGATTTTTGGTACTGATATTGAAAAAGAATATAGTATCGCCCAATCCATATTTGCATTTTCACGATTAGAATTGCTTGATATAACGCTATGTGGCATTCAAGCCGCATTTGTTGAAGATATGGTTAAAAGTCGTTTAACTGAGCAAGTTCTTTTATGTTTTTCATCTGATGATAGACAATTGCTTAAAAAATTTATTAATGACAAAAAATATCATCCAGCAATCATTGAACGATTTTTAGAATATCAGAAGCTGTTACTAGCCATACCCGTTAACTAATTTAGTTGTCAGAATAATAGGATATTTGCATGAAAAAAAATAAGTTAATTTTACCCTTTTTAACCCTATTTATATCTGGCGTTGTTAATGCCGTAACTGTTGATTTAAGGATTATTGAAACAACCGACTTGCATGGAAACATGATGAATTATGATTATTTCAAAGATCAGTCTGTTGATTCTTTTGGATTAGTAAAAACTGCTAATTTAATTCATCAAGCAAGAAGTGAGGTAAAAAATAGTGTTCTTGTTGATAATGGTGACCTAATTCAAGGTAGCCCAATGGCTGATTATGCCGTAAAGAAGGGTTTTAATGATGGCGATATTCATCCTGTTTATAAAGCGCTCAATACACTTAATTATAGTGTGGGTAATATTGGTAACCACGAATTTAATTTTGGATTGGAATTTCTACAAAAAAGTCTTTCTGGGGCTAAATTTCCTTACATCAACGCTAATGTTTATGATGCCAAAACTCAAAAGCCATTTTTTACACAATATATTATCTTAGATACTCCTGTTATTGATAGAAACGGCAATAAGCACACGATTAAAATCGGCTATATTGGTTTTGTCCCTCCACAGATTATGCAATGGGACAAACTTAATCTTGATGGCAAAGTTGTCGTCAAAGATATTACAGAAACGGCCAAACTATTAGTGCCTGAAATGAAAAAACAAGGCGCTAATGTTATTATTGCTATTCCACATTCTGGTGTTTCAGCTGTACCTTATAAAGCATTAGCTGAAAATTCGGTTTACTACTTGAGTCAAGTAGAGGGTATTAATGCAATTATGTTTGGTCATTCTCACGGCATATTTCCTAGTGAAGATTTCAAATCATTACCAAATACTGATATCAAAACTGGTAACATTAATCATGTGCCTGCTGTTATGCCCGGACATTGGGGTAGCCATTTGGGAGTGGTGGACTTAGTTCTTGATGGTGATAAATCAAAATGGCAAGTGATTTCAGGTAAATCAGAAGCTAGACCAATCTATGATGTAAAAACTAAAAAGGCACTTGTTAAAGCCGATCAAAAAATCGTCGACATTCTAAACAAAGATCACCAAGGAACACGTGAATTTGTTAGTAAACCAATAGGTAAAGTTTCAACCGATATTACGAGCTATCTAGCATTGGTTGAAGATACATCTGCCTTACAAATTATTAATGATGCACAAATCGATTACGTTAAGCAGTTTATTAAAGGGGATCCTGATCTTGATGGTTTGCCCGTTTTATCGGCCATTGCACCATTTAAAGCTGGCGGCAGGAAAAACGATCCTAGCGCTTTTGTTGATGTTAAAGCAGGTAATTTGTCGTTTAGAAATGCTGCAGATATTTACCTTTATCCTAATATTTTGTCTGCTGTGAAAATTACAGGTAAAGATGTCAAAGAGTGGTTAGAGTGTTCAGCTGGTGTATATAATCAAATTAATACTAATTCATCACAACCACAATATTTAATTAATTGGGATAAATTCAGAACCTATAATTTTGATATTATTGATGGAGTGAATTATCAAATAGATGTAACAAAGCCACCCCGTTATGATGCAAATTGCCAGTTAATTAACCCTACATCTGAAAGAATTAGGAATCTGACTTATCAACAAAAAACAATTGCTCCTAACCAAGAATTCTTAATTGCCACCAATAATTATCGTGCTTATAGTGGTATATTTCCAGGTACTGGTGAAAAAAATGTCAAATTTAATTCTCCTGACGATCTAAGAGTAATTCTTTCAGCCTATATTACCAATACTACCCAAAAATATAGTATAACGAATGTTACCATCGACAATAATTGGCAAATTTCTCCAATTACTAGTAACACAAAATTAGATATTCGCTTTGAATCATCACCAACTGATGAAGCTAAAACCTATATCGAGAAACATTCACTATACCCTATTCATTTTATCGATACAGATACATCTGGTTTTGGTGTTTATAAGATAGATTTGCAGTCTCCTGTTAACACTCAACCTAAAATTTAGTTAGATTTATTACGGCCAAAAGGATTATTAATATGAAAATTGAAAAACTGATTGAACTTGCTAAAACAGCCCGTTCTAAAGCTTATGTACCTTATTCTAAATTTCAGGTTGGTGCCGTGCTAATTACTGAAGATGATGAAGCAATTTTAGGTTGTAATATTGAAAACGCATCTTATGGACTAGCAAATTGTGCCGAAAGAACGGCAATTTTTAAAGCGGTTTCTGAAGGTAAAACAAAATTTAAAAAATTGGTGGTAATTGGAGATACTGATGGGCCTATTTCACCATGTGGAGCTTGCCGTCAAGTTATTAGTGAGTTTTGTGCTAAAGATATGCCTGTTATTTTGACCAATATGAACGGTAAAATTCAGGAAACAACAGTGGGAGAATTATTACCTTGGTCTTTTTCACCAAGTGATCTTGATTAACATTATTTTTTAACAATAAAAAATAATAATCATGACTTAAAATTTATTTTGTATAAACAAAGCAATACACTAATTTTATTTATTGATAGTAAGAGAGAATAGTAATGAGATTTGTAGATATTATAGAAAAAAAACGTGACGGCAATGTATTAACCACTGATGAAATCCAATTTTTTATCACTAATTATACCAATGGAACTATCCCCGATTATCAAGTTAGTGCTTTATTAATGGCAATTTATTATCAAGGTATGACTTCCAAAGAGTGCGCAGATTTAACCTCGGCGATGATGTATTCTGGCGATACTGTTGATCTGTCTTCAATCAAAGGCATTAAAGTTGATAAACATTCAACTGGCGGTGTAGGTGACACTACAACATTAGTTCTAGCTCCTTTAGTAGCAGCTTTAGATGTTCCAGTAGCAAAAATGTCTGGACGAGGGCTTGGTCACACGGGCGGCACCACAGATAAATTTGAATCGATTCCTGATTTTAAAATTGAATTAAGTAAACAAGATTTTATTAATCAAGTTAATAATAAAGGCCTTGCAGTTATTGGTCAATCAGGCAATTTAACCCCAGCAGACAAGAAACTTTATTCGTTACGTGATGTAACAGGTACTGTTAACTCTATTCCTCTTATTGCAAGTTCAATTATGAGTAAAAAATTGGCAGCGGGTGCTGATGCCATCGTTCTTGATGTTAAAACAGGTGATGGTGCGCTAATGAAAGATATGGCCGATTCAGAAAAATTAGCCCATGAAATGGTAAATATTGGTAATCAAATTGGCCGTAGAACCATGGCAATTATTTCGGATATGTCTCAACCTCTTGGTTTTGCAATTGGTAATGCTCTTGAAGTAAAAGAAGCAATTGATACGTTAAAAGGTCATGGTCCAGCCGATTTAACCGAACTGGTTTTAACATTAGGTAGTCAAATGGTTGTACTTGCCGATAAAGCAAAAACATTAGAAGAAGCCAGAATAAAACTTCATGAAGTCATTAAAAATGGTAAAGCTATCGAGAAGTTTAAAACCCTAATTGAAGCACAAGGCGGTGATAGTTCGGTCGTTGATCATCCTGAAAAATTGGCTAGTGCACCTTACCAAATTGCCCTACCAGCCCTTAAATCAGGTTATGTATCAAAAATTATCGCAGATCAAATCGGGATAGCTGCAATGCAATTAGGCGCTGGTCGCGCAACCAAAGAAGATATTATTGATCCCGCTGTTGGTATCGTGTTACATAAAAAAGTAGGCGACAAAGTTACTGAAGGTGAAGCTTTATTAACGATACACGCCAATACTGATAAGCTTGATACTATCAAGCAAAAATTATATGACAATATTACCATTAGTGATAACGCAACTGAGCCACAACTTATTTACAAGGTGATTACAGGATAATAGCTGTTATATAAGGATTTAGGAGATACCATGTACTATTATCAGTTTAATAAAAAATTATCATTACTTGTTTGTATGGGGCTATTTTCAGCCTCTTGCATGGCCGCTGTTTCCACAAAAAGCTCATCAGTTCCAACTTTAGAAAAAGACAAGTCTTATCAATTTACTATTTTGCATACCAATGACCACCACGGCCGTTTTTGGCAAAATGATATTGGTGAGTATGGGCTTGCTGCTCAAAAAACCGTAGTAGATGAAATTCGAAAAGAAGTTACGGCAAAAGGAGGGAAATTACTGCTGCTATCAGGTGGTGATATTAATACTGGTGTCCCTGAATCTGATGTACAGCAAGCCAAACCTGATTTTATTGGCATGAATGCGGTTGGTTACGATGCTATGGCTGTGGGTAATCATGAGTTTGATCATCCTTTGACTATTATTCGTGAGCAACAGAAATGGGCAAAATTTCCTTTTTTATCGGCAAACACTTACTTTAAAGGCACAGATAAACGTGTATTTGATGCCTATAAAATGTTTGATTTGAATGGTATTAAAGTTGCTGTGTTTGGTTTAACCACTGACGATACCATTTTTCTTGCTTCACCCAAAAATACGGAAGGCGTCGAATTTCGACAAACCTTACCCGAAGCACAAAAAATAATTAAACAGTTAAAAGATAATGAACACCCTGATATGATTATTGCTGTCACTCATATGGGGCATTATGAAAATGGTGAACATGGCTCAATGGCACCGGGTGATGTTGAATTAGCCAGAAATTTACAGACCGGCGATTTAGATATGATAGTGGGAGGACACTCACAAAACCCTGTGTGTATGGCTAGTCCTAATAAACGTATTACCGAATATGTACCAGGTACACCTTGTGCGCCAGATCAACAAAATGGCACATGGATTGTGCAGGCCCACGAATGGGGAAAATATGTTGGACGTGCAGATTTTGTCTTTTTAAATGGCAAAATCACGTTAAAAAATTACCAATTAATTCCTATTAACCTTAAAAAAGAGGTTGATAATGGTAACAGTACCAAACGCCTTGAATATTACACGCAAGAAATTCCTCAAGATAAATCCTTACTTGAAAATTTAAGACCTTATCAAGAATTAGGTAAACAGCAGTTATTAGTGAAAAGTGGCGAGTTAAAAGGACGATTAGAAGGTAATCGAGATGTTGTTAGATACCAACAAAGCAATATGGGACAACTGTTACTCAGTGCTTTTGTTGAAAAAACCAATGCAAACGTTGGCATTATGTCTGGGGGGATGATTCGTGACTCATTAATTGAAGGTGATATTACTTATCGTGATATTTTAAAAGTAGAACCTTTTGGTAATAGTGTAGTTTATTTTGAATTAACTGGTAGTGAATTAATTGATTATCTAAAAGTTGCATTAAGTAAAAAACAAGGTTCGGGTGGGTATGCACATTTGAAAAATATACACCTAACAAGAAATGGGAACAATATTGAAGATGTAAAAATTAATGATCAACCGATCAATTTACAAAAAAACTACCGCATTGCTACACTTGACTTTTTAGCCGCTGGTGGAGATGGCTATCCAATAACTAATACATCACCGACTTACGTTGATACGGGTTATCGCGATGCCGATGTAGTAAAACAGTATTTTGAGAACCATTCGCCAATTACTGCGTCTGATTATGAACCAAAACAATTTATTATTGAGAAATAAATATTGAGATAATTATGACCATGACCGAATTTCAACAAAGTTGTTATAATATTGTGACAGACCCCAATTTGTCACCCAAACAAAAAGCAAATTTGCTCGCCTTAGCAGCAGAAAATAATTTACCTTATGTAGATCTGGATGAAGAAACACAACAAGCTTTAAATGACCGCGTTATTTGTGATATGTACGAAGGTCACGCACCTTATAAACCTCGTTATGTTTTACCTGATTATGTGAAATTTTTAAAACAAGGATCACAATGGCTAGAACTTAATCCAGCTGAAACATTTGATGATGCATTGAATTTGCTTATCATCATCTATCATCATGTTCCTTCAGTAACTGGTATGCCTGTTTATTTAGGATGCTTAGATCAAATTTTACTTCCTTACGTTGGTAATCTTACTGAAGATGAGATTTATCAGCGATTAAAGCATTTTTGGATCATGCTTGATCGTAATTTACCTGATGCATTTATGCATGCAAACATTGGACCAACCGATAATATTATCTGTCGGGTAATCTTACGTATAGATAGAGAGCTCAAACAAGTTGCTCCAAATTTAACCTTTATCTATGATGAAGACATTACACCAGAATCATTATTATTAGTGGCAATTGAAAATATTTGTGAAACAAGCAAACCTCATATTGCAAACAACAATATGATTCAAAAAGATTTTGATAACCAAGGTTACGGTGTTGTAAGTTGCTATAATTCACTACCAGTAGCTGGAGGGGGAAGCACGCTTTCACGAATCAATTTAAAAGAAGTTGCAGTACGTAGTAAAAATATAGAAGACTTTTTGTCAAATATCTTACCTCACTACTGTCAATTGCAGCTCAATCTTATTCAAGCAAGGTCAAACTTTCTTTACAATAAATCGAACTTTTTTAACAGCAGCTTTTTAGTTGAAGAAGGTTTAATTGATCCAAAACGATTTGCTCCAATGTTTGGTATCTTTGGAATGGCTGAAGCTGTCAATATCTTGCAAGAAAAAGCAAATTTAGCTGGACGTTATGGTTTTGATGAACAAGCTAATGAACTTGCATTAACTATTACACAATTAATTGCCGAATTTATTGATAACCATACAATAGATTATGCTTGGAAAGGGAAAGCAATGCTGCATTCACAATCAGGCATTAGTATAGATAGAGCAACAACACCTGGATTAAGAATACCATATGGGCAAGAACCCGATCCTGTCACTCATATTATGGCACTGTATAAACATCACCAGTATTTCACTTCGGGTATTAGTGATATTTTAACAATTGATGAGACCATAAAAAATAATCCCCTAGCCTTGCTACAAATTTGTAAAGCTGCTTTCAAATTTGGTTTCCGTGAATTTACTGCCAATATCAGTGGTAATGATCTTGTTCGAGTTACAGGTTATATGGTGAGATTATCTGATATTAAAAGATATAAAAAAGAAGGCTCACGAATTAATACTACTTTCTTAGGAGCCGAGGCTGCCGACGATACCGAAAATAATAGTTATTTATGTCGAAAACCACGAGTAATTAGTCATGAGCAAGTCATGGGCAATCGTTAATAAGCTTTTACCCTTTTCTTGTGTAGATGGACCTGGTAATCGACTAGTTATATTTTTACAAGGATGTAATTTTCGTTGTTTAAACTGCCATAATCCTTATACGATATCATTGTGCAAGGATTGTGGTCAATGTGTTGATACTTGTCCACACAAAGCATTAAGTTTTAGTAACAATAAAGTTATATGGCAAACTTCAAATTGTCAGCAATGTGATACTTGTATTAATACTTGTAAACATTCTTCATCACCAATGACTTATAGATATAGTGTAGATGATATTTTAATCGCTATCCGGAAATATCTACCATTTTTAAATGGTATTACCATAAGTGGTGGAGAAGCAACAATGCAGTTACCCTTTATTAAAGAGCTATTCAATGTTATCAAACAATCTAACGATTTAAAGCACCTTACCTGTTTTATTGATAGCAATGGTTATTTAACTAAAACCGGGTGGCAAAAAGTAGAAAATGTGATGGATGGCGCAATGATTGATCTCAAAGCTTGGGATAATGATGTGCATAAAAAGTTAACGGGAAGAGACAATCAACGAGTAAAAGAAACGATTAAATATCTGGCAAAAATAAAAAAACTATATGAGGTAAGACTTTTAATTATTCCTAAACAAACGGATCTACAGGATAATGTTGAAAATATTGCCAAATTTTTAATTGATTTAGATCCCAATATTCAAATAAGAATTAATGCTTTTCATAATCATGGTGTACGTGGTATCGCTAAAAACTGGCCATCCGCCAGTAGGCCTGAAGTAGAACAGTTTGCAGAACAATTAAAACAACATAGCCTACAACATATTATATTACCTAATGTTTATTTGTAATGGTATTACTTGTTACTTTTAAGTATCAATAAATAACAGATAATTTATACCAATGTGTAAATACTTCAAACTTAGTCAAGATTCAAGTAGAAATTATGCTGCTTGTTTAAGGAGATTTACAATAGAGTTATTTAATATTAATAATACGTTATATCATAACCAATAATACTATTACATTAAGATCGAAAAAAGATAAACTTGATTTGGTTTTACTGATATGGTTCAGTTCTATATTGAGTAGATCGCTATTAGGTAGCTTTGACTAAATGGTTCTAAATGCAGAAAAGGGACAATTGTCCCTTAAACTAGAAAAATATTATTTATTCTTTTTAAATGCAGTTGCAAATGCATTTCCCATGACATTATTAGTCATTGAAGATGAATGTTGTTTTTTAGTATTGTTAACCGAACGTTCATTAATGAATTTTCGATTATCAGTTTTTGGCGCAGCAGGATCATCTAATCGCATTGATAAAGCGATACGTTTTCGAGGAATGTCAACTTCTATCACTTTAACTTTGACTATATCACCAGCTTTTACCACTGTTCTTGGATCATCAACAAACTTATCCGATAAAGCTGAAATATGCACTAAACCATCTTGATGCACACCAATATCAACAAACGCACCAAAATTAGTTACATTAGTAACAGATCCTTCCATAATCAGACCTATTTTTAGGTCTTCCATCGTTTCTATATCATCAGCAAACTGCGCAGTTTTAAATTCAGGTCTTGGATCACGACCAGGTTTATCAAGCTCTTTGATAATATCTGTAACTGTTGGCACACCAAAATGATCATCTACGTAATCGATTGCTTTAAGTGATTTTAAATAGTTTGTATCACCTAAAATTTCTTTTAAAGATTTGTGATTTTTTTCTAAAATTCGTTCTACAACTGGATAAGCTTCTGGATGAACGGCCGATGCGTCAAGAGGATTTTTACCATCCATTATACGTAAAAATCCAGCGCACTGTTCAAATGCTTTAGGACCTAAGCGAGCCACTTTCAATAATTGTTTACGATCCGTAAATTGTCCATTTTCATTACGCCAATTAATTATATTTTGAGCTATTACTTTATTAAGTCCAGCAATACGAGCAAGTAACATCATCGAAGCAGTGTTTAAATTCACACCAACGGCATTAACACCATCTTCAACAACAGCATCAAGTTTTTTTGCTAACTGAGTTTGGCTAACATCATGCTGATATTGCCCCACCCCAATCGATTTAGGATCTATTTTAACAAGCTCTGCTAATGGATCTTGTAAACGACGTGCAATTGATACTGCACCACGAATAGATACATCTAAATCAGGAAATTCTTGCACTGCTAGTTCTGATGCAGAATAAACCGAGGCACCTGCTTCGCTTACAATCACTTTTTGCGCTTTCACTTCTGGATATTTCTTTTGAACATCAAGATAAAAACGTTCAGTTTCGCGCGAAGCTGTACCATTACCAATGGCCACTAATTCAACTTGATATTTAATACAAAGTGCGGCAATAACCATAGCTGCTTTATCTGCCTGCCCTGTATGAGGGTAAATCGTTTCAGTCGCAACTAATTTACCTGTTGCATCAACAACAGCAATTTTTACACCCGTCCTTAAACCGGGATCCATGCCCATAGTAACTTTCATACCTGCTGGAGCAGCCATTAACATATCATGCAAGTTAGCAGCAAATACGTTAATCGCTTCTTCCTCTGCTCGCTCACGTAATGTTGTCATTAATTCGGTTTCCATGTGCATCAGAATTTTAATTCGCCATGTCCAATTAATCACAGCTTTGCGCCATTTATCTGCTGGCTGTTCATTAAAATGGACGCCTAGATATTCAGTGATAATTTGTTCACAATAACTCTCTTTAGGCGCTTGTTCAAATTGCGGATCAGCATTTAAGGAGAGTTGTAAAAAGCCTTCATTTCGCCCTCTAAACATTGCTAATGCACGATGAGATGGTATTTTAGAAATCAGCTCGCTTTGTGAAAAATAGTCTCGGAATTTAGCTCCTTCTTCCTCTTTACCACTCACCACTTGCGAAACTAAATGAGCATTATTCCAAAGATAATGACGCACTTTTGCTAATAATGCTGCATCTTCTGCAAAGCGCTCCATCAAAATGTAACGAGCTCCATCCATTGCTGATTTTGTATCAGTAATACCTTTATCGGAATTGATATATTTTTCGGCTTCAATTACTGGGTCAAGTATGGGATTTTGCCATAAGTCGTCAGCTAATGGTTCAAGCCCTGCTTCAATGGCAATTTGACCTCGAGTACGGCGTTTAGGTTTATATGGTAAATAGAGATCTTCAAGTTCAGTTTTACTAAGCGTTTGTGCAATACTGTTACTTAATTCTAATGTCAATTTACCTTGTTCTTCAATAGACTTTAAAATTGTTTGCTTACGATCTTCAAGTTCTCGCAAATAGCTTAATCGACTATCAAGAGTACGTAATTGGGTATCATCAAGCCCACCTGTCACCTCTTTTCGATAACGAGCAATAAAAGGAACGGTACTGCCCTCATCTAATAATTGAATCGCCGCTTGAACTTGTTCTGACTTTACGGCTAACTCACTGGCTATAATATGGCTAATTTGTTTATTCATCATGGTATTTTTAACAATTTTAAGCAAAGTAGTGATTATATACCTATCCTTGTTTCTGTTGCAATTCTGAGCCTTTTATCTCCTCCCTAAAAATTATAACTGCTAGTTATTGGGATATTTTTCGATTGGCTAACATTAAATAAAGCTAATCATAAATTTAACTTCTTTATTTAGAACTACATAATGCATAATACTGATGCTCAGGACCTCTATCACCATTAAATGCAGCATCATTCATATTAATATAAATAGGATCACCTGTAGAAATTGAATAATCGCTAGTCCAACCATAAGTTGGGTTATAAAAATTATCACCTTGATAATACGCTAATCCCCCCCATTCAGTAATTAATCCCCCATGTACAGCTCTTTTATAGTAGTTATCAGGATTATTACCATATTTATCTTGATGAAGCAGAAAGTTTGCATTACTCAGCTCTCTAAGAGATGCTAATTTATAATCACCTAAACTTCTACACCAATCTTTTTGCTCTTGATATGTATCAATATATTCTCCTCTATTGATAAACCATTTAGTTATCCGGAAACTGTAACTAAGCATTACGCCTTGTTTGGTTTCGCCTATTATCTCAATATCAACAGGTAAATTCGCTTTGGGTGCTGTAGCTCGATTAGCACCTTTAGATGAGGAATCAGGACCTTTTAACGTAACCAGAACCATATTTTTCGCATCATAAGCCTTAAAACCACCTACAACTACTGCTCTTGGAGCCTCTGACTTTGTAACTGTCGCTGTAATTGCGCCAGGTGCTCCTTTATCAGGATCCGATGTTCTTACGATCCATTTTGTTGTGCTTAGTGAATTATCAATATTCTCGGTAATTAAATAGAAAAAGAGATCATTTGCACCAACTGAAGGGAAATTATTTAAATAATCATCTTGTGGTACAAAACCATTCCAGTCTACCCAATCAAAAACAGATCTATCCCCCCAAGAATAAGCTGGAGCACTATAAAGCATATGTGGACTAGCATATTTGATAGCTTCACCACCTACTTGTACATTAAAATTTCGATAAGGTGTTTTTGTTATAGCAATCTTACTATCTGGGTAATTTTGAAAATTTGGAACTCCGTATTTTGTAGTTAAAGCTACCCCACCACTAACTTTAATATAAGGATAAATACCACTTTTTACTAATTTTTCAAATGTCGTTTTTGTTTGATCGTCTGTTAATTTAACTTCTTTATTATTTTCGTCTTCGTAATACCATTCCAGCGAAACTGGGTTATCCTTGTCCTCTGATAATTTAATATCTCCATCACCATCAACATCTATAACCTCAGAGCTTTCTGGTTGTTTAATTGCTGCTAATAAACCTAAACTTTCAGGAGTTTTAGTTGAAACATCTGAGCCTAATGCTGTGTTCAAATCACCTGTATAAAAATAGGTATTTCCATTATAGATGACACCAAAATAATTAAATGCTTTATTGGATTGAATATTATTTTCAATTGAACTAATAAAACGAGGACTATTTCCATTAATAGGATTTGCAGTAACAGCCGATAATGCTAAAGATTTAGTTGAAAAAAAACTAATAAGACAAACTAGACCCCAAATTGGCTCTTTCCGTGTAGTCATATTCATTCCTAATGGTGATAATAATAACAACTTATTTATTTTATTATTGTATAATTGCGAAATTAAACTTATTTATGCGATATAATTAACTTAATTACTTATTGAGCAAGAGATATTCCAAGAATAAAATAAAAAAACACAACACAAGCAATGAAAAAATAATATCATTTTAATGTTGATTTTTAAAGATTATTTAACGTTATTTTGATAAATATTAAAAAATAGAATAAATTTTATTAAATAAATGTCGAGTTTTTACTCGAACAATATATTTTAATAAAGAAATATCGAGTTTTTGCTCGAAAAATAAAGATTACTATAGGGAATGAAAATATGCGAAAGAATAATTATATAACAAGAGAAGGTTATTTGAACCTTAATCGTGAATTGAAATATTTATGGAAAGAAGAAAGACCTCGCGTTACACAAGCTGTATCAGATGCAGCAGCCCTCGGCGATCGTAGTGAGAATGCAGAATATATTTATGGAAAACGAAGATTACGCGAAATTGATCGGCGTATACGTTTTCTTACCAAGCGACTAGAAACGTTAACAATTGTCGAACCACACCCAAAACAAGAAGGTAAAGTATTTTTTGGCGCATGGGTAAAATTGGAAGATGAATCTGGTAATTTACATATTTACCGTATTGTTGGTAGCGATGAATTTGATCCTAAAAAAAATTGGATATCAATCAATAGCCCTGTAGCAAAAGCATTAATAGGTCATAAAGTTGATGATGAAATAGCCGTTATCACCCCTAATGGCAAAGCATTGTATTATATTACTGAAATTAGCTATACCGAGTTATGCTAATATGCCCTAAATTATTCATTCCATTTGTTAAATCTAAAAACTATAAGATATGGGTAATTAAGTATATAATTATCAAAACATTTGTAATTTATGTAAGATATTATGATTTTTGTCAATCAACTATACATCTACCCAATCAAATCGATGCAAGGGATACAACTAACAAAAGCAAATACAGTTGATGGAGGCTTTGAGCATGACCGTATATTGATGCTTAGTGAACCCGATGGCACTTTTATCACGGCAAGACAACACCCTGAGCTCCTGAAATTCAAAACATTCATAGTAAAAAACGAAGTACATATTTCGCTATCTCCAACTGAAATGATAATATTTAATCTTGATGAGTTTTCGTTGAATTATGAGCCTACTGAAATTTGGGGTAATCATTTTACTTCATTAATTGCCCCTATAAGAGTCAATCAATTTTTCAGTCAAATTTTGCATAAAGATGTACAATTAAGATGGGTTGGTCAACAATTAACTCGTCGAACCAAACGCTATCCTGAAATTCCTGTTAGTTTTGCTGATGGTTATCCTTATTTGTTATTAAATAAAGCTTCATTTGATTATTTACAACAGCAATGCCCTGAAAAACTCGATATTAGACAATTTCGTGGAAATATCGTTATTCAAGGAGCACTACCTTTTGCGGAAGACGGCTGGAAAACAATAAAAATTGGCAATGTGATTTTTGATATTGTTAAACCTTGTAGTCGCTGTGTTATAACGACAATGAACATAAAATCTGCAACATCCTTAGCTGATAATGAACCAATTAAAACCTTACGTTACTTTAGAGCCGATAAGCAAGGTGAAATTGATTTTGGTATGAATATGATAGCCCGAAATCATGGAACAATTTCAGTTCACGATAAAATTGAAGTATTGGAACGGCAACCAGCTAAAAATTATATTAAAACCTTTCCAACAGAAATAAAAACTGAAGCAAAAGTTTGTACAATAAATTTTGAAAATCAAATAATTAAAGGTAATAATAAGCAAACTATTTTAGAGCAGTTAGAACAACATAAAATAGCATTACCTTATTCTTGCCGTGCAGGTATTTGTGGACGTTGTCTAGTTGAATTAAAACAAGGTGAAGTAGAGGCATTAACACAAGCTGCTATTAGGCGAAATAATAAAATTCTAGCCTGTAGTTGTGTGCCTAAAGGAGATATTACAATTAAATTACTTAAGAAATAGCCTTAAATTCAAAATTATCTGAAGTCAGCTTTTGTTCAGTAAATTTTTTCTCTACAGATATTAATCTATCATTCATTACTTTAATTGCTTCAGAAAACACAAACGTTTTATTCATTGCAATAAATGAAGCTTGTGCAATAATACAAAGAGATGCATTTTCCCCCGCTTCAACGACCATTAAACAAACCTTTTGTCCATCTTCTTGTAAAATTACCTCAACAATATCAGCTATTTTGGGCTTGTATAACATTGGTTGTTGTGAAAAATACCAACTTTTAGGCATTTGAGGCTTTAAAAAATTAGCTGCAACAATAGCGTTAATAGCTAGTTCAATCTTTTGTGAATCTGTCAAATTAAGTAACTGACAACTATTATAAAATTGATAATAAGACGTTGCGTCACTAACAGAAAATGGAAACTCACCAAAAACATCAGGAACTAACATTTTACTTGGATAACAAGAACGAAATAACATTTCAGATGAAACTTCAAGCATTAAACTATCGTATTCGCTATCAAAATACCATCGCCAACAATCAGTTGGTCGAAAAGTCATTTTCATTAATATGTTACCCTTATCATTTGATTTAAAATTGGTCAAAAAGATAACATAAATTACATAAAAAATAAATAAAAAGTTAAAATAAAAATAATTTAATTATATAATTTTTAAAAATTTAATTATAAAGTGAAAGGATCAAAAAAATATAACTTGGATCTAAATTAGATCCAGTTAGATCCTTTTAGATCTAATCATTTTATACTGAAACATATACTTACCTGAAAGTTTTTTACAATAAATTCAATTTTTAGATACAAAAAAAGGTACTTTTCAGCACCTTTTTTATAATTATAAATAGCTATTTAGCTTGCAACATTGATGCGTTTCATATCAGTCATATAACTACGTAATTTACGACCGATTGTTTCAATTGGATGATTACGGATTTCTTCATTCACATCGCGTAATTGTGCATTATCAACACTACCTTCAGGGATCGCTTTACCTAGATCGCCAGCTTGTAACATTGGCATAAATTTTTCTTTTAATAGTGGTACAGCGGCATTAGCAAATAGATAGTTGCCATACTCAGCTGTGTCAGAAATAACAACATTCATTTCATACAAACGTTTACGCGCAATAGTATTAGCAATAAGTGGTAACTCATGTAATGATTCATAATAAGCTGATTCAGCTAAAATACCAGATTCAAGCATAGTTTCGAAGGCAAGTTCAACACCGGCTTTAACCATTGCAACCATAACAACGCCTTGATCAAAATAAGCTTGTTCATCAATTTTACCTTGATAGTCAGCAGCTTTTTCAAAGGCGGTTTCACCTGTTTCTCTACGCCATTTAAGAAGGTTCGCATCATCATTTGCCCAGTCTTTCATCATAGTTGACGAAAACTCACCTGATATAATGTCGTCCATATGTTTACGATAAAGATCCGTCATGATCACTTTTAATTCTTTTGCTAAAGCATTTGCTCTCAATTTAGCTGGATTTGATAAACGATCCATCATTAAAGTAATTCCACCTTGTTTTAGCGCCTCAGTGATCGTTTCCCAACCAAATTGGAGTAATTTACATGCATAAGCAGGATCAACACCATCTGCCACTAGCTTATCAAAACAAAGTAATGATCCTGTTTGTAACATTCCACAAAGGATTGTTTGTTCACCCATTAAATCTGACTTAACTTCGGCAACAAATGACGACTGTAAAACACCTGCACGATGTCCGCCAGTTGCCGCTGCCCATGCTTTAGCAATTGCTAGCCCTTCACCTTTTGGATCGTTTTCTGGATGAACTGCAATTAGTGTCGGCACACCAAAACCTCGTTTATATTCTTCACGAACTTCAGTACCAGGGCATTTAGGGGCTACCATCACTACTGTAATATCAGAGCGAATCTTTTCTCCTACTTCAACAATATTAAATCCGTGAGAATAGCCAAGCGCAGAGCCTTTTTTCATCAACGGTTGAATAGCTTGAACAACGGCAGAATGTTGTTTGTCAGGAGTCAAATTGATAACAAGATCTGCTGCTGGAATTAATTCTTCATAACTTCCTACTTTAAAACCATTTTCAGTTGCTTTCTTCCATGATGCGCGTTTTTCAGCAATAGCTTCTTTACGTAATGCATAAGATATATCTAAACCTGAATCTCGCATATTTAGACCTTGGTTAAGACCTTGTGCTCCACAACCAACAATTACAATTTTTTTACCTTTCAAAAAATTAGCTTCTGATGCAAATTCATCACGAGCCATAAAACGACATTGACCTAATTGTTCTAATTTTTCACGCAAATTCAGTGTATTAAAATAGTTTGACATTTTTCTCTCCAAGAGTTTAGGTATTCATAATCAACAATAAAACACTATATAATACTTTTAATATTGCTAAAATTGATATATTTAAAATATAATATTGCATAAATCGCAATATACTTGCTAAGTTCAATGCTTTCTTTTACTCTAAACCACCCTTAATTTTGAATAAATCAATATGGATGCTCGATATAAACAAGCAAATAAAGAGGCTAAACTTTCTTTATTACTAACTTTTATTTATCTTCTTGGATGGATCGTTTGTGCATACTGTATTAACGACAAAATAGGATTTTTAGGTCTTCCATTGTGGTTTGAACTATCTTGCATTATGGTGCCTATCGGTTTTATATTGCTTTGCTGGGTAGTTGTAAAATTTCAATTTAAAAATTTCTCATTAGAACAAACTAAGTGATCTAACATGCATTTAGATATTATTGTACCACTTATCATCTATCTTGTTTTTGTATTTGCATTATCAATTTATGCTTATGTAAAACGCAAAAAAATAAATCAATTTACTGATTATTTTATTGGCAATCGCACCATGGGAGGATTTTTACTCGCCATGACACTAGCCGCAACTTATATTAGTGCCAGCTCGTTTATTGGTGGTCCTGGTGCTGCTTATAAATTTGGCCTTGGTTGGGTGCTATTATCGATGATCCAAGTTCCAACTGTATTACTCTCGCTTGGTATTCTAGGCAAAAAATTTGCCATTTTAGCTCGTAAATATGATGCTATAACGTTAAGTGATATGCTTTATGCTCACTATAAAAGTAAAACTATTGTTTGGCTAGCAAGTATTACCCTTGTCGTTGCCTTTATCGGCGCAATGACAGTACAGTTTGTTGGTGGGGCTCGCTTACTACAATCATCAGTAGGTATACCTTATCATACGGGCTTATTAATATTTGGTATTGGTACGGTTATTTATACCGCATTTGGCGGTTTTCGAGCCAGTATATTAAATGATGCTTTTCAAGGGTTAGTGATGATCATAGGTGCTATATTATTACTTGGTGCTATTATCTATGCAGGTGGTGGAATCACTGCAATAATTGATCAGCTAATAAAAATTGACCCTGCTCTTTTAACACCACAAGGACCTAATGACTTTATGGACTTTCCGTTCATGGCTTCATTTTGGATATTAGTTTGTTTTGGTGTGGTTGGCTTACCTCATACTGCTGTTCGTTGTATGGCCTATAAAGATAGCAAAGCAGTACATCAAGGAATTATTCTTGGCACCATTGTCGTTACTGTTATTATGCTAACTATGCATTTATCTGGTGCTTTAGGGCGTGCTATTATTAGCGATTTAACCATTCCTGATCAAATAGTACCGACATTAATTATAAATGTATTACCACCTTTTGCTGCTGGAATCTTTTTAGCTGCTCCACTTGCCGCTATTATGTCCACCATTAATGCTCAATTATTACAAGTATCATCTGTTATCATCAAAGATCTGTTTTTAAGCATCAAAACTAATATTAATTTCAGTGATAAGTTTCTTACTCGGATTTCGGTCACTATCACTTTTATTTTTGGTGGGTTACTTATTTGGGCAGCATGGACCCCGCCTGATATGATTATTTGGCTAAATTTACTCGCTTTTGGTGGACTTGAAGCTGTCTTTTTATGGCCGTTAGTACTTGGATTATATTGGAAAAAAGCTAATGCTACTGGTGCTCTTTGTTCAATGCTTACAGGAGCTATAAGTTATACATTATTGGCAAGTTATAATATTAAATTATTATCACTACACCCAATAGTCCCCTCTTTAACTATTGGATTTATTATTTTTATTATAGCCAATATGTTTGACAATAAAAGGAAGAATTATGCCTTGGATTCAACTCAAAATTAATACAACCAACGATCTTGCTGAACAAATTAGCGAACAATTAGAGGAGTCTGGTGCTGTATCAGTCACTTTTCAAGATACCTTTGACACGCCTGTCTTTGAACCATTACCCGGCGAAACTAAACTTTGGGGTAATACCGATGTGATTGGGCTTTATGATGCTCAAACAGATATCGATGAATTAAGAGCAATATTAAATCTTGAACAATATTCTTATAAAATTGAACAATTAGAAGATAAAGACTGGGAACGTGAATGGATGGACAACTTTCATCCTATGAAATTTGGTGAGCGACTTTGGATTTGTCCTAGTTGGCGTGACGTGCCCGACACTAATGCTGTTAATGTTATGTTAGACCCTGGATTAGCATTTGGCACAGGTACTCACCCAACCACGGCATTATGCTTAACTTGGCTTGATAGTTTAGACCTTAAAGATAAATTAGTTATCGATTATGGTTGTGGTTCTGGTATTTTGGCGATTGCTGCGTTAAAATTAGGAGCAAAACAAGTAATAGGTATTGATATCGATCCTCAAGCCATTCAAGCTAGCCGTGACAATGCACAGCGTAATGATGTCAGTGAAAGACTAGAGCTTTATTTATCAAAAGAGATTCCAGACAATTTGCAAGCAGATATAGTTGTTGCCAATATTTTAGCTGGACCATTAAAAGAGCTTGAACCACATATAAGTAAATTAGTAAAACCTGAAGGTAAACTAGGTTTATCTGGTATTTTAACTACCCAATCATCAAGTGTTTGCATGGCTTACCAACCCAATTTTAAATTAGATCCAGTGGTTGAACTTGACGAGTGGTGTTGTATCACTGGTAAAAAAAATAAAAAAAATTAACGCTACCCCCTTTTAAGTTTGAAAAAAAATGCGTAATATAGCCGACTTTAATTTACTTAGCATTGGTGAACTAAAATTAAAGAATAATTTAATTGCTGCACCAATGGCTGGAATAAGTGATAAACCATTTCGTAATCTATGTCATCGATTTGGTGCTGGTATGACTGTTTCAGAAATGTTTTTAGCAAATTCTGATGTTTGGCATACCGATAAATCAGCTATGCGAATGATAGCGAGTGATGATGTTGGTATTCGTGCAGTACAAATTGTCGGTTCTGATCCCGACGAAATGGCTAAAGCTGCTGAATTTAATGTCAAACACGGTGCTCAGTTGATTGACATTAATATGGGATGTCCGGCTAAAAAGGTCAATAGAAAATTGGCTGGATCTGCTTTAATGCAGTATCCGGAACTTATTAAAAAAATTTTGCAGAAAGTTGTCGGTGCAGTTGATGTTCCGGTAACATTAAAAACGCGGACTGGATGGAATAAAGAAAATAGAAATTGCATAGAAATCGCACAAATTGCACAGGATTGTGGTATAAAGGCAATTACTATTCACGGAAGAACACGTGCTTGCTTATTCAACGGTGTCGCTGAATATGACTCTATTAGAGCAGTTAAAGAAAATGTTACAATTCCTGTAATTGCTAATGGAGATATTTGTACACCTGAACAGGCAAAAGATGTTTTTCAATATACGCAGGCTGATGCTATAATGATCGGGCGAGCGGCACAAGGGCGACCTTGGATATTTGAAGAAATTGCATTCTATTTAACACATGGACAGTTACAGAAAAACAAAAGTATTGATGAAGTAGAACAAGTTGTACTATCACATCTTGATGATCTTTATCAATTCTATGGAGAATACAAAGGATTAAGGATTGCCAGAAAGCATGTAAATTGGTACACCAAGAATTATGCTGACAGCGATCAATTCAGGCGCTTATTTAGTGTACTTAGCAATACAAGTGAGCAAGTAAACACTCTAAAAGCATTTTTTAGTAAAATTAGAAACAACCCAAAGAGTTAAGAATACTATGTCAGAACAACGCGTTACAGCTGCAGCACTTAAATTTACAACTGTAAATTCTCAAGACCAAATAACACAAAAGCCATTGCGTGATTCAGTGAAGCAAGCTTTAAAAAACTATTTATCACAATTAAATGGTGAAGATCCGACAGATCTTTATGAATTAGTGTTAGCTGAAGTTGAACATCCATTCCTTGATATGGTTATGCAATATACACGCGGCAATCAAACTCGAGCAGCAAATATGCTTGGTATCAACCGCGGTACACTTCGCAAAAAATTAAAACAATATGGAATGAGTTAATCTTCTATTATTTAACATTTTATAATATAAAAAGTACCTTAATATAAGGTGC
The DNA here is from genome assembly GCF_046635625.1 of Gilliamella sp. BG1. Taxonomy (NCBI): domain Bacteria; kingdom Pseudomonadati; phylum Pseudomonadota; class Gammaproteobacteria; order Orbales; family Orbaceae; genus Gilliamella; species Gilliamella sp. BG1. Next base: position 49,760 of record NZ_JBIDFG010000002.1, read on the forward strand.
TTTTTTTCTATTTTAGAACACAATGAGAAAATTCATTGAATTATCCTCTTTCATAAAATATATAAATAAACTGGGTTTCTATACCTCATAAGAATAGTTTTAATCTGACATTTGCGTTATTTTATAACGTAACTAGGAGTGTCATAATTGAATCAAACAGAAAAATCATTAAACCTAAATTATGGCTTTTAGAATTAACCAGCAACTTAGTACGCACAATAAGCCTGTAAAGTCATAGGATATAATCGAGATAATTATTATCGCTTTAAAAAATGAGCAATGAGAAGGGACTTGCTCTTCAAGAAATCAGTTGTAGTAGCTCAGATTTAATTTAAGCTAGTACATTTAAAAATGCATCTTTTAAGATTAGTGATCATGAAAATTCAATAATATATCTTCCACATTTTTTTGACTTATACAAATAATATTTAATAGCTATATTGAAACACATCCCAAAGCTAAAGATTCAATCGAATTTTACATGAATAAATTAAGAGAACGTTATTCAAGTAAATAGTGAAATCCCCCATATACTCTATGAGAATATTGTTTTATTTAAAGCAAAATAATTGGCGTTTTGAGAAAAACGTAACCGCAAAATCAAGCGAGGCGCAGATGATAAAATAAACAACTATAACAAATAGAAAGATTTCTGTTGGATAAATCATACTACGATTATTAATTTGGGTTGCAATAAAAGTAAATTCCGCTACTCCAACAATATAAGCCAGTGAAGTATCTTTAATCAGTGATACCCATTGATTTACAAAAGACGGCAACATCATTTTAAGGGCTTGTGGTAATATGATAAATATAATAACTTGCTTTTTAGTTAAGCCTAATGAAAACGCCGCTTGCCATTGTTCTTTAGCCACAGCAATCATACCTGCATGAACTGAATGTCCAATGTATGCAGCTCCTATCAAGGATAATGCAAATATTACCGTTGCAATTGCTGGCACATCTACACTAAGTAACACAGGTAGAAGAAAGTAAGTCCAGAAAATAAGCATAATGACAGGAATAGCTCTTAAAAAACCAAGTATACCAACTAAAAAATAACGCATAACTCCTTTTAAAACAGTCAACCCGACTCCAGCAAGAATACCCAAAAAACTTGAAAATATAATTGCGGCAAAACTCATTAACAGCGTTAAAAAAATTCCTCCAGGAAAATTTCCCCACATCATATAACTGAAATTGTGGTAAATAACCTCTAAACCTTTAAGCTCCATAAATGATTACACCTTACCTATTTGCAATCGTTTTGCTTGATAAATATTACCCAAAGTTCCAACAATCACTATCGCCAAAATATATAATAAAGTTGCAATAGCAAAATCTTGAAAGGTTTTTAATGATTCGGTTTCAACTTGACGCGATACATAAGAAAGTTCTAACACACCAATGGCCATTGTTAACGACGAATTTTTTATAATATTCATGTACTGACCAATTAAAGGTGGAAATGCAATACGAAAACTTTGTGGCAAAATAATAAATCGCATACTTTGCCACCAAGTTAAACCTAATGCCAATGAAGCCTGTTCTTGCCCTCGACTTACACCAGCTATACCCGCTCTAAACTCTTCGGCAATAAAAGCACTGGAATAACAAGTTAAACCAACTAAACCGATTATAAATTCAAATGATGGCATTTTCAGTGAAAAAAACAGCAACTGGATTTGCGGTTCGTCAAATAACCATAATTTAAATTCTATTGGTAATAAATTACCCACACCAAAATACCAAAAAAAGAGTTGAGGCAATAATGGAGAATAACGAAAAATTGCGTTATACCCCATTACTATAACTTGAATGAATTTAATTCGACTTTGTTGAGCAATAACCAGCAAAAAACCTAGTGATGTTGAAAATATAATGGTTAGCAATGAGATAGCTAACGTAACTAAAAAACCATCCCATAACCACCACAAATAACGAGGCTCAAGTAATTGCTCATACATAACTACTGACCTTTACCAATTTTAAAATCACCACGAGGCATCGCTGATGCAGTTTCAGGTCCAAACCAACGATTATAAATCGTTAATGCTTCACCATCTTTTTCTAGTGTTAACAAAATTTGATTCACTTTTTCTTTCAAACGATCTTCCCCTTTTGGTATACCAACAGCTTGATATTCTTGAGTAATACTAAATGGTGAAATTTCAAATACAGCTCGTTGTTCTTCTGGTAAATTCGCTAATAGGCCGATTAATTTTGCATCATCTTGAGTAATTGCCTGCACAACACCATTACGTAATGCTGCAAACGCAAATGGTGTATCATCATAAGAAATTACTTTAGCTGTTGGGTATTTTTCTCGCAATGTAATTTCCATAACTGTACCTTTATCGGCACCAATACGAAGATTTTTCAAATTATCTGCTGATTTCAATACTCCTTTTTTTGCTACAAATTTCTGACCAGTCGCAAAATAAGGAAGGCTAAAATCAACGGTTTTTGCTCTTTCATCAGTAACGGTAAAATTAGCTACAATTAAATCGGCTTTTTGGGATGTTAATAACGGAATTCGATTGGCCGGATTAGTCGGAACTAGCTCAACATTAACCTTTAATGCTTTTGCTATCTCGTTGGCATAATCAACGTCAAGACCAACAATTTTATTTGTCTTTTCGTCAATATAACCAAATGGCGGATTACTATCAAATACCGCTATTTTTATTTCTCCTCGTTTCTCAATATCATCAAGGCGATCTGCATAAGCAGAATTTGCACCTAACAAACTACTTACTAATGCAACAACAGCTAGTGATTTAGTCAACAATTTCATTCTGATTCTCCCTCAATCAAGGTTATGTTATGTACCGTTAAAGTCTAGCAACAAAGAATTGAATAAATAAATAACAAATACTCACATGGTTATAACTTAAAGTTATATGTAGTAGTTTTCGATTAATGACATTAAAAAACTAATACAAGCTAAAACAGCTTATATCACTATTTTGATTTATTTAATAATATTGATTTACCCTACTATCTCGCTATCAACAAAAAAATAAGCAATTTCTTTTTCAGCCGAGGTTAGAGAATCTGAGCCATGTACGGCATTTTCAGTCATACTGTCAGCAAAATCAGCTCGTAAAGTGCCTGTGGCTGCTTTAGATAAATCAGTTGGTCCCATCAATTCTCGATAACGCTTAATAGCATTATCGCCTTCGAGAATCTGAACAACTATCGGCCCAGATATCATAAATTTAACCAACTTATCAAAAAATGATTTACCTTGGTGCTCAGCATAAAATCCTTCTGCCTGTTCTTTTGTTAATCTAAGCATTTTTAAGGCAATAATGTTAAGTTTTGCTTGGCTAATACGGGTTTCAATTTCACCAATCAATTGTTTTTTAACGGCATTAGGTTTGATGATAGATAAGGTTCTTTCAATAGCCATAGGTTTGCTCCTTATTGGTTTAATCAAGGGTAAATGTCATTCGTGAAATTTGTCCACTTTGATCTAATAAAAATAGATGATGTAAACCTTTATGAGTAACTGTCAAAGCTACCTTTTGATCGCCATACGTTTTCTCAATAAGTTGACCATCTAAAAACCACCATTTGTCACCAACACCACCTTGTGGAGTTAGATCGATAGTGACATCTTGCTGCCCAGGTAATCGTTTTACCAATTGCTTATCTTGCAGCCCAATAATATTGAGTGGCAAAAAGATATCTTTACCAAACACTGGGCAATGATTATCAACTTCAGGAATTAGCGATTGTCGACGTTCTTTGGGTAGTAGCCAATTTTCTAAAGCTATTGGCCAAAGTGCAACCTGTTTTTTATGTGCATTGCTACAGTCTGCTGACACACGTTTGCCGGCATCATTTACCCAAATAGTCACCCACCCTGAACGATAAATATTATTATTAAGTGCCGTTAGAGTATCAAGTGTTGGAGGTATCATATTATTTAATACCCATGCATTTTTTTGACGGTGGCAGTTTTCATCAGTTGCAGGTAACTTTTGTCCTGATGGCCAACAAATTTTTTCTAAGGTTACTGTTGTCGGTTTAGTTACTAAGGGAAGTGGGCGATTTATTCGTCGCTCTTTATTTAATAATAACGTGTTAACTTGCTGTAGTATCGGCACCGCTGTAATACTGCCATATTGACCAACAACGGGCGTTCCATCAGGACGACCGACCCAAATGCCAATCAAATAGCGAGGATTGATCCCAATCGCCCATGCATCACGATATCCATAGCTAGTGCCTGTTTTATAGGCAAGCTGATAATTATTAACTAGCATCTGTCTTGTGATCCATGCACTTCCATCGCTAATAAATGGCTTGCTTAGTAAGGGATCTGCTTGCGTAAATCGTAAAGGACTTACTTGCCCATGACGAGCAAAGGCACTATATGCGCTAACTAAATTATCCATTCTTAACGACGCACCACCCAAAATATACGATATATTAGGATCATTACCTTTAGATTGAAGCGATAAGCCAATACTAAACAGCTTGCCAGCAAATCGTTTTGGTCCATAAAGCTCAATTAACTCAACAGCAGGTAAGTTTAATGAATTCTTTAATGCATCTGAGGCACTGATTGGTCCATAAAAATCTTCATCAAAATTCGTAGGTCGATAATCAGAACTGATTCTAGGTGTATCTTGCAATAACGATTCAGAATGAATCATGCCGTCATCAATCGCTAAAGCATACATAAAAGGCTTTAATGTCGATCCAGGAGATCGAAGCGAACTTATCATATCAACCTGACCGAATCGCTCTTTATCGTTAAAATCAACCGACCCAACATAGCCTTTTACGGACATATCCGTATGATCGACAACTAAAATAGCTAGTGAGTTTTTGGGAGGTAACTGATTTTTACGATTAGCAGCAATATCTTCAAGGCTGTATTGAAGAGAGAGATCGATATTTGATCGAATAATATCAACATCAGGATATTGTTGACTTAACCTTCGAGCTAATAAAGGAGCTAATTGTGGCTTTTTACGTGGGTAAACCCATACTTCTTCTTTTCTAACTTGCTCTATAATATCAGATGACCATACCTGATATTGGGCCAATCTTGCTAGAACTTTGTCGCGTGCTTGTTTGGCTCGTTCGGGGTACCTATCAGGACGCAAACGACTGGGTGCTTGTGGCAATACGGCCAATAAAACCGCCTCACTACGTGTTAACGCTTTGGGCTCTTTACCAAAATATGACCAACTAGCAGCCCCTAAGCCTTCGATTGTCCCGCCAAATGGGGCTCGATTAATATATAAAGTTAAAATTTCATCTTTTGTAAAATGTAATTCAAGTTGTAGTGTTCGAAATATTTGTTGTAACTTTCCTGCCATGGAGCGATCGTGTGGATAAAGTAACCTTGCAACCTGCATCGAAATAGTACTACCACCTGAAATAATTCTTTTATTGGTGATATTTTGCCAAGCTGCTCTCAATAAAGAGGCAGGATTAATACCAAAATGATCATAAAAATAGCGGTCTTCATAATTTAATAACACATCTAGGTAATCATTGGGAACTTCATCTAACTTGATAGGATACCGCCAAACACCATTTTCATCAGCAAATCGCCACAGAGGCGTACCATCTTGCGCAAGAATTGTTTGTGTCGTTTTATTTTTTGTTATTGATAAAGGATAAAAGTGATCGGCAACAAAAAAACTACCTAATAACAAAAGGATAGAAAAAAATAAGAAAGCCAGAATTTTAAGTAGGTGCTTTTTCATTTTGTCAAAAAGTTTCAGGTAACACTATGTTTCGGTATAATATGTTTCAGTATAAATAGATGCCGCTAACAATTGTTAGCGGATAATCAATTTGTTTACATTTTAAAAATCAAATTTAATTGATACATACTAGCTATTGTTGTTTAGGTTCATTGGGCTCTACATTGCGCTCAACAATAGACATTAAGTCAATTGATTGACCAATTGCAAACCGATCGGGGCGATACATAGATTCAACATAAGGGTATGGAATCATATAATTACCAGCCGTCACAGCTCTAGCCAAATAAGCAACCTGCGATCGATAAGTACCATCGCTCACATAGTGATTAATATCAACAGCTGCAACATATCTATCATCACGGAATTCTTGATATTTAATATCATTGCTATCTTCATCTTTCAACAAATTGGCAATTTCCGGTATTGCCTGTAGACTCACACTACTATTTGTGAGATTTTGATTTTCTAACTCAAGTCCAGCAGGTAAAAAATCAACAATTAACGCATCGTGAACGACTTCTTTATGTGCTCTAACATCCAATAATACCACCACTAAATCACCCACTTTCAAGTGATGAGGTTGAATTTTGTTACCTTTCAAATCGTAATAAGAACGATTGATAGTTAAAACATTTTCATCACTCGTTGGTGCAGGTGCTTTCTTGCCATAGCCTGATACGGTAAATTTAATATAAAGTGGTTGTGCATTTTCTGGATTAGAAATCGTTAATCTATTGGCTAAATTAGCAAAATCAAAAGAGCGTGATAAAGTCGAATCAACCTCATTTGACTGCTCGTTGAGCACCACATTAAATTTATGTGAAGATTTATGTTGTTCTAATGACCAGCCAGCCACAAATAATGCGTTAAGTTCCTGAGTTGAAAAATAACGAGTATCATTAAGCAAATCAGATAACTGAATTAAATAATCAGCTTGCTTATCAACACTTAAATTATTTTCTACCAATAAAGATAAAACTAATGCATTATCACGAATAGCACTACCATATTCGCCTAACCAAGAATAGCGATTATCATAACTTGTTGTAAATACTCGAGGCATCAAATTATTATAGATATTATCAAAACCAGCCAGCTTGGCGGAAAGCGCTAACTGAGCAACTGGTAATGGTGACAATACTTTAAAATCACTTTCAGTGATCTGTTGATACATCCGATTAATTTCATTACGCATAGGCACAGTGATTTTATTTTGCCTTGCCAACACAGCTAAAGCATAAGCTTTAGTTGCAAATTGCGTATAATTGCTTGCTTGTGAATTATCATAGTAGCTTTGTAACCCATTAAATGCATTGGCATCATAAGTATATTGGCTAATGCGGGTAATTGCGGCATCAAGCGCTTTATTATTGACATTATAACCACGCTCACTTGCTTGGATTAAAAAATCAGTTGCATACACCGTTAACCAATATTCCTCGGCACTGTCTTTACTCCATAAACCAAAACTACCATTATTACGTTGCATTGATAAAATTCGCGAAATACCTAGTTGTACTTTTTCACGTCGTTTGTCATCTGATTCAGTTTTAATCCCCAATGCAGAAAGCTGCTCTTGGTTTGCATATAACGATGGCATTAAACCACTAACAGTTTGTTCTAAACAACCATATGGATAAGCAAATAACTCTTTAATATACTGAGCAATATTAAGCGGAGGCTGATTTGATACAATTAATTTACCCTCAACGGTATTATCAATCATGTCAACAAGACTACCTTCTGGCAACGACCAACTTTCACCGCCATTTATTGCCATGGAATAATATTGTGTAGTTGCGGAATAACCAGGTCTAACGCCAATGTTCCAAGATCGTTTGATCTGATACTCAGAACCATCTTCTAACAAAATACCCTTAACATTAATGGTAACAGAACCTTTCCCATAGCCATAATCGGCCATGATTGGCACTTGAATAATCTGTCTTTGCTTACTATTTAATGTTAATGTTGTTACTTTAGATGAATCTTGATGAACCAAACCATCAGTAGACACCTCAATCTGCATTGTTTGCGTTTTTTCGGTTAGATTATTTAGATCTAGTGCCAAGGTAGCCTGATCACCACCCGATAAAAAGCGAGGTGTAGATAGCTCAGCAACGACTGGCGAGGCAACTAGCATAGTTTGTTCAGCCTTACCAAAACGTGTATCATCCCACGCTTGTGCCATTATGCGCAATTCACCATTAAAATCAGGCAAATCAAGCTCAACAACGCCCTCGCCATCATCATTTAGCTTAATGGTTTGCAATTGCTGAGCCACAATATTGACATCATTTGATGGTTTTTTGCCGTTAGCGCTAGCACCAAGCATTGCATCACCACCAAAGCTCACATTGACATTACGACCTTTACCTTCAATCAACTTACCATAAACATCATAAATATCGACGTTATAACGTTTACGACCTAAAAACGCACTATAAGGATCAGGGGTAACAAAATTGGTAATATTCAACACGCCAGAATCCACAGCCGAAACCAACACCGTTACCTTACGATCTTTTTGGATTGATTTTTTATCCAATTTAATTTTTATTGGAATGGTTTTTTCAGGCTCTGTCTTTTTCGGTGCTTCGATATTGACATTTAATTGACGATCTGAAGTATCAATTGGTAGATAAAGCAAACCAATAGCTCGCTTAATTGTCTGCACTGTGGCATCGGTTGATGGACGAATAATCATCGCATTAATATAAATATCATGACGTTCCCAGTTTTCAATTGGAATATCAACATCAAGACCATTATCATCAATGGTAATATTTTTCTTCCACAATATACCGTCATTAGTTTCAAGCGAAATATAACCAGAACCAGCAACAGGAGCTTGAACATGAATTTTTGCGGTATCACCGACTGCATAAGCCGTCTTATCAAGACTTAATTTAACCTGATCAGGGCGAACAGAATTAGTACCGTTGGTATTATCTTCCCAATTATAACCACTTCTAAAACGTATACTACTTATCACATTACTTTTAGTATCAACCACCTCAATACGATAAAAACCATAATCATTGGTTTGATAAGAAACTTTAGCTATACCATTTTCAGCAATAGAAAGCGGTTGCTCTTGCACAACAAATTCACTCGAATTGTACTCTTGATGCCACCCTGAATCGCTAGACCAGCTCCAATAGTAATTACGACGCTCACGAACAATCCTTGCCTTTAAATTCTTTGTTGCTAATTTATTGCCCTCAACGTCAACATAAGCGACTTCAAACTCAGCATTATCGCCTTTATCAACCGTTGGGCTTTTTTCATAGCGATCTGTCGACCAATCATAATAAGGCAATTGAGAAAACAACGCCCGCACAGCTGGCATTTGAACGCTTGGCCAAATCGCTTGGCTTGCATAACGAGTCACAGGGCGACCGCCAGAATCAAGCAAACTTGCCTGTAAAACCACATTAACTGGCGAACTCAATTTACCCCAATTGCTTGTATCAACTACTACTTGCGCATTTCCGTTTTTATCTAAAGTCGTCTCAACATTATCAAGTTGACTAACCTTATTACTGTTAGTTACATCACCAATGTTATAATCGGCAAGTTGAGGAATCGAATCAACTTTTTTAAGATAAATATGACCATCTAACGTATTTCCTGCGGCTGGAGCACCATAAAGGTACCAACCTTTAACATCAAAATTGATATGTTTATCAAACTGAATCGGATTAGTTGATGCGGTTGTAATTTCCATCCCCATACGTTCTGGCAAAAACTCTTCCACATTAAAATAAGCATAATGGTAATCAATATTACCTACATGAAAACGAAACGCCCATTTACCCGTTGCCGCACTTGCTGGAATGACATATTTCCATTGATACAAACCGCTTGAATCTTCATTTTCTTTAACCGTAAAATTGTCAACCACTAAATTATCGGGCGACATAACATCAACCACAATCGGTTGAGCAGGAAATGGCTGACCATCGGTATCACGCAAAAGTGCATTAAAATAAACTGTCTCTTTTGGACGATATAAATCACGAGAACCAAAAGCAAATAATTGTTTTTGATAGAAAGGAGATCCCGTTAAATTATATTCGCTTAAATTCAACGCACCATGTTCCAAATCAACCAAAGAAATTTGCTTGCCATCGCTTGCTGTCAGCAAGGCATATTCCATATCATCTGGCAACATTACATCGGCATAACCGTTTTCATCGGTTTTTGTTGAAATCGTTCTACAGCCCTTATTGCTATCACGCTCTCCTTTTCTACATAACACCGATACATCAATGTCTGAAAGCGGTTTACCATCATCTAAAGCATGCGTCATGATCGTCAAATAACCATAATGATAATCACGCACCGAAACGCCAATATTACTGACAAAAAATAAAGACGCAGGATTTGAATAATCATAGCTACCCGCTTTACTCATCACCGCAAAATAAGCACCCTCTTGTTGCAATGGTGAAATGGACGATAAATTAAGTAATACTGTTTCTTGCGAATTACGTTTTGGATTTAAATCAAAGCGAGACGTATAAACTAAATCAGCAAACTGTTGAAAATCCTTAGAGTCCCAACTTGATAATTGTTTAATAAAACCATAACCAGCAATAAAATCGGACAGCTTTTCAGGCTTAATTCTAAAAAAGTTAACATCAACCTTATCAACGTTAAGAGTAACCACAGGCAAACCGCTCATTGATTTGCTTGGCAACAAATAGCCACTACTAGCAAACCCAACCATTGGCTTACGATCTTGGGTTTTAATGTTAGTTTGATAAACCCAACCTAAATTACTGCCATTAATGCCTGCTAACATCTTATCAATGGTGAGATCTAATTGACGATTTGGTTCAAGATAGCGATGTCTTAATTCTAATCCGTTATCCGACAACTCCCAAGCTCCGTCAACATTACCCGTTTGGCGATCAACTAAACGAAGCAAATTAGAAAAATTGAGTTTAGGATTTAAAGGAACCGAAAAGGTAATAACTAAAGTACTTGAACCATCAATAATGACCTCTGAACTATCAATAACAGTTAATTCTTTACCGTGATATTTTTCAACTAATTCTGGTGTGGGGTTAAAGGCTAGTTTTGACGATTCATCTTGTACGATATCGTTGTCATCACTAGGATTGCTAATATCAGCGGTTGTATTATTATCAATAACTTTTGTTTCTGATTGCGTTTCTGCCTGTTCAGCGCGTGTGTTTTGTTCAGCGTCTTTATTATCACAACCAGCTAATGCTAACAGCAGGCTAAATACAACTAAATGCTTTACTAACCCCATTTTCCACCCCATAAACAATAATTCTTATTACTAATTATTTTTATCTAAATTTTAACCACATATTATGTACTACCTTTGACCTTTTAGCAAAGGGTGTTTAGTAAGAATAGTTATAGTGGATTGGCTGAAAAATGTAGCCGACTTAAAGTTGCTCGTCTCAGCCATAATATTCACCTTTTTTAAACTATCTTCGCCTTGTAAAATATTTAAATTTGTACCAATTTCTATCTACCTAATAAAACCAAATTCATCAATCCCTAATTAGCCTACTAACAACCTACTTTAGTTGAAGGGACATTTTAGTACTAGGATAAAGCAATCATATGGACTTTACGATATTATGGCAATATTGCGAGCGTTTATTTTTCTCAAAATTGTTCAAGTGGAATATTGGTTTTATTAAAGTTATTATTTCAATGTTTTTATTTAAATTAATTACTTATAAGCTAGGTTCTATTTTATTGGGAGATTGTATTTTATCTAGAAAAGCGCTCTTGCTTTTAGCTGCAAAAGCGCATAGATTGCCAACTTTGTTGGCTCTCAACCACTTATATTGGAGTGGCTTTTATTTTTTTCTTAACCTTAATTATCTCATAATCTAGATCGAGTTGAAAAGATTAACGATACCTAAGGGGTAATACACAAACCATAGATAAGATGAGGAAGCTCATAGCTACCTATGTGCCCAATATCAGGAGCAACAGCAAACTGACCAACTCCTACGGCAACATCACTTGTCCAATAATAGTCATTATACGGAAATCCCGTTCCAGGATAATCGCCCATATAACCCCACTCACTAAAAAAACCAGCACCAATTCGACGCTGATAATGATCACCAACTGAAGGAGGGGTGGCGGCTACTGAACCTTGACACCAACGAATTGAACTGACACCCGCACCTGAACAAATTGCATTGGTGACATCATTTACCTTTATAAGCCGATAACCTAAGCTATTACACCAATTTGCTGTATTAAAAGAGGTATCACGAGTTTCTCCACGATTAACAAGCCACTTCTGTAATTCAAACCCATATTTTACTACTGCGCTACCACTATTATCGTAACCAACTAACTCAAATGATTGTGGTAAGGTCGGTTTTCTAAGTTGACTTGGATTTGTAGCTTGCTGTTGAGTTTCGGTTGCTGTTGGACCTGTTAGCGTAACACGGACATTAAATCGACTTACATTAGTCATAGTAGCTGTAATCCCCCCCTTTGTCACTGTCGGCCAAGTTAATTGATTTGCCCCACCTATCTCCAAATCAAAGAATAAACCATTAGATGCTGTGGTTGGAAAGTTACGATTATAAGATGTAGGGTAGATAGACTGGGGGATAAAACCTCTATCTGAATCCCACATCTCAGCAGGACCGCGAAAATCTGTCCACGAATTTGTACCATATTTCAGATTAGGCTTGGCATAGCAAATTTTAGGTGGTAGATTTGGACTAATGTAATACACTGCGCTACCTTCTGTAAAAGTGCTAGTATCTGGTACTCCGTATTGCGTTCTTAAACTACCACCTGTACTACTTAACTCCACTTTATAAGGCGCATTACAAATATCTAAAGTATCATTACGATTAACCGTTTGGTTATTTTTATCCGTGATACTCAGCGTGATATCCCCTTTTACAGTGACATTACCATCACCATCATCATCTTGCCAAAAGTTACGAGTTATCACCAAGTCATTTAAACTCACTGTGTTAATAAATGGGGGGACTATCATATCAACATTAGCGAAAGTATCACTGTCATTTGGTAATACGATTGGGTTTGAAAATGATGATGTATTAGTCGTAGGTTGTAATATTGGTACCATCCGATAACTTAATATCTAATAAATCTTTAAATGAAATTGCTTTGGTTCTGCCACTATCAAACGTTAAATAGGGCGCAGTACCCTGAATGCGCTCAGAAGTCGTGGCCGATAATGCCTGTGATTCTAATGAGTACGGCAATAATAACAACGGCGCTAATGCCAATGGGATTTTTGAAAATAATTTTGTGAATAATTTCGATAATAATTCGAGAGATAATTTCGATGATATAAATGAGTTTCGTGCAAAAACTCGTCGAATAGGATTATTTGATAAATTTAAGACATAGGTTTGCCAGTGCCTTGTGCCTTGTGCCTTGTGCCTAAAATGGTACTGCATTTTGTTCCACCCGTCAAGTAACATTTTGTTTTATTTAGATTTTTATGGTTGTTCGCTTGTTTAATAAGCTTGCCTTTATAAAGCGGTTAAAGTATAGCTGTTTAGAAAATAGTTGGCTAGTTTTTTGGCGGACTTTTTTGTAAAGAAATGTAAAGATGAAAACGATTGGCTTTAGAGATAGGTGAATTTTATAATTAAAATATGTGTTAATTTTAGGAGTTTTTAACTTTTGTGGAATAATTAATATTGGTGATAACATCTAAAACAAAACACGCCCAACAGCCCAGTTTGGCGTGCTAGCTTTATTTCGTTATCGGTATATTTTGGCGCTCTGATAAGTCAAGCTTATTAATATTGTGGTGCTATAAGCATGTTTCTTGCTTTAAAATGATTCAGGTAGATTATTGATTTTATTGATTTTTTATTTTTAAATAAAATCAACCGTTTATAGCCTAGTTTTTTTATTACGTTGGATTTGGCTTTTTAAGAAAAGCGCTTTTGTTATTTGATAATAGCTATTAATAACAACTTGTTAATAACAGCTAGTTAATAACAAAAGCACAAGCTTTAAAATTGTATTGGTCGGGCGTTGTTTTGGCTTTTAGTCATTAAAGTGCTGGCTTTGCCTGCTCAGCGCCCAACTTGCGCCGTGGCTTTATTCTTTTGTTAGATTATCCTCTCACACCATAAGCACCTTCTGCGTCCTAATGATTAAGAAATAAACGCTAAAAACTAAGGTGTGGTGCAAATAGCATAATCGACGTTGCTGGCATTATCGTGCCTGACGACCCAGCCGCATCGAGAGTCGGCATGGTACTGGCGGCTGCTACCCGGTACGCCATTTGCCCAGCCGCCGTAGCCTTTGAAGCCCGTATCAGTGTAGCCGAGCATGTCGCCCCACTCCGTGAAAAATCCAGCGTCTATACGACGTTGGTATTGATAATGTCCTGACGACGGCGTGGCGCCATCTACGCCATTTATACATGGAAAGTTAAAATGTACACCACACTTCGCATTGGTTAAATCCCTTATCCTCGACATGCGATAACCCAAACCATTACACCATGCTAACTGGTCACTATAAATTCTCCATGCCCTCAGATAGACGAACCACTGCCTCAACACAAACCCATATTTTACTACCTCATCATTAGTTTTTATATCTCTACCCACTAACTCAAACGTCTGCGGTAACTTTGGCTTAGCAATTGGGTTAGGATGAGGATTGTACCATTGATTTTTTGCCTCTGGACCTGTTAACTTAACGCGAGCTACAACTTCTCCCTTATCTTCTTTAGGAATCCACTCATCATTAGCTACAACATTTGTCACTGTTGCAGTAATTCCCTCATGCGTGACTGGTTCCCATGTCAACTCTTCTGGTTCTATTCCTGTTATAAGTAAATCAAAATATAAACCATCCATACCAGTGGTCGGGAAATTTAAATTGTATGATTCAGAATTGATTGATTGAACTAAGAAGCCCTTATCAGGACTCCATATGTCAGCTGGGCCTGCATGTCCATATATGTCAGAACCACAGTCTAGATCCGGCCTTACATAATTGATAACTGGCGACGGTATTATTATTGCATCACTACAATTACCCGCTCGAGCCTTTTTACCATTCGCCTGTACATTCCATGACGATGACAATAATAACAGAGCTAATACTAGCAAAGCTGTTTTAGGTGATTTGAGCGATAATTTCGATAATACGTTGAGAGATAATTTCGAAGATATAAATAAGTTTCGTGTAAAAACTCGTCGAATAAGATTATTTAATAAATTTAAGACATAGGTTTGCCAGTGCTGGTGTCTGGTGTCTGGTGTCTAAAATGATAATTCATTATGGTTTACCTGTCAAGTAATTATTTGTTTTATTTATATTTTTATAATTATTTGCTTGTTTAATAAGCTTGTTTTCCTATAGCGATAAAAGTATAACCATTTAAAAAATTGTTGGCTAGTTTTTTGGCGGAATTTTTTGTAAAGAAATGTAAATTTTAGAAAAACACTGAGGTGTTTATACTTTGTGGTTAAAAACCCTCTAAAAACTCATAAGGTGCTTTTCCCGAAATCGCTTAAGATTTTGCATTCTATCTTTTAAATCGATAAATATTTGCTGATTATGTCATATCTCAATTCAAAGTTTTTATCACTCTTTCCGCTTTGCCATTCGTTTGTAGTCACAGGTAAATAAATAAAATTAGTTTATGATTAAAGATTATTTCAATTTCAGTAATTATTGATCCGTAATAATTTGCATACCATGTTGTCGCCCCGTCTGCATAAGGGAAATAATTTGTTTAATTTTGCCTTCATTAATTAAATTACTGACAGCAGGAGTATTGATAAGCACTTCAAACAACGCTTTACGCCCATTTTTTGTTAATATTAGCTTTTGACTGATAATTGCTCTTAAATTATTTGATAATTGTGTGCGAATAAAGTTACGCGAATTTTCATCAAATACATCAATAATACGATTAATGCTTTGAATAGCAGAACATGTATGTAACGTAGCAAAAACTAAATGCCCTGTTTCAGCTACTGTTAATGCAGTTTGGATAGATTTTTTATTACGTAATTCCCCAAGTAATATTATGTCAGGATCTTGCCTTAAAAGGCTATCAAGTGCGTAGTCAAAATTTGTAAGCTCTCTTTGTTGAATTAATGAATGTTGATTATGATAAATAAACTCAATGGGGTCTTCTAAAGTAATAATGTGTTTGGATTGAGTTGAGTTAATATATTCAATTAATGATGCAAGCGTCGTTGATTTACCACTTCCTGTAGCACCTGTCACTAAAATAATACCACTTTCGTGCGTTATTAGCTTTTTAAAAACCTCGGGCGCACCTATTTCATCTAGATCTGGAATCTGTTTTTTAATCATTCGAAACACTGCCGAAATACCACGCTGTTGATAAAAAATATTGACTCTAAAGCGACCTATTTCAGGAGATTGATAGGCTAAATCAATTTGTTTATCTTGCTGTAATTGTAATTTTTGTGATTCATTAAGTAACGCCAATAGTTCAGATTCTAAATCTAACGGCGATAACTTTTCGTTTGATACACACTGTAATTGTCCATTAATGCGAATGCGTGCAACTTCACCACTTGAAAGATGCAAATCGGATGCTTTTTGCGTTACACTAAGCGACAACATCGATTTTAACATTATATTTTACCTATTAGTTTATTAATTGGGAATTAACATGAATACAGTACGTGACAATTTACTTACTATAAAAAACACAATTCAAGAAATAGCAAAAAAATGCGAACGAGATCCCAATACAATCGAACTTATTGCGGTCAGTAAAACAAAGCCAGTAACCTTAATCAAACAAGCGATAGATGCAGGTCAACTATCTTTTGGTGAAAACTATGTTCAAGAAGGCGTTGAAAAAATCCAGTATTTTAAACAAACTCTCCCCAATACTTTATTAACTTGGCATTTTATTGGTCCATTACAATCGAACAAAAGCAAATTAGTCGCCGAACACTTTGATTGGATGCATACCATTGATAGATTTAAAATTGCTCAACGTTTAAATGATCAGCGCCCAGCTAATATGGAAAACTTAAATGTACTTATTCAAGTTAATATTAGTAAAGAAGCCAGCAAGTCTGGGGTTGAGCCTGAACAAGTTTCTGATTTAGCAAAACAAATTATAACACTACCCAATTTAAATTTACGTGGATTAATGGCGATCCCAGAAATTGAAAATGATTTTGACAAACAACTAAACGTCTTTAACAAAATGCACGAACTTTTGCGTTCTTTACAAACTGATTATCCATTTATGGATACATTATCCATGGGCATGAGTGGCGACATGCAAGCTGCTATTGTTGCTGGTAGCACTATGGTTCGAATAGGTACAGCGATCTTTGGAGCAAGGCAGTATTTGTGATATATTGCCCGAATAGTTTATTTTAAGGAGTCTTAAATGACATCGCTTTATTTTCTAGGTAATACCATCTTAACGGTATGTCTCTATGTTTTAATTTTGCGTTTATGGATGCAGCGTGTGCGTGTAAATTTCTATAACCCATTTACCCAATTTATCGTACGAATAACTCAACCTATTATCGGTCCATTACGCAAAGTCATCCCATCTATTAAGCAAATTGATACCGCTACATGGGTTCTTTTATATTTTGTTGCCGTCATTAAAATTATTTTTATTTCCTACTATGGAATGATTAATGAATCAATTTGGACTAGTAAATACCTGCTTTATGCTATTGCTGTCATAGCTCATGCATTTGGGCATTTATTATTCTGGTTATTACTATTTCGAGCAATTCTAAGTTGGGTTAGCCGTGGACAATCAAACGCGGATGAATTACTTGCTCAGTTAACTGAACCACTTATAGCACCAATTCGCCGTATTGTGCCACCGCTTGGAATGATTGATATCTCATTTATGATTTTTGTATTTATTTTAATGTTTTTAAATATGCTCGCTGTTGATGTATTTGGATATTTATGGATTGTGCTTTAAATTAAAATCAAAAGGGAGCTGTAGCTCCCTATTTTAAATAATATGGTCTTCCCAACAAATCACATCTTTTTCATAAACAATCCGATTTTTAACCGATATCTTCAGCTTATGCATAAGCTTTTTATTACCCGTAATAAGCGGATGCCAATGAGGCAATTGTCCTGTTTCAGAAAAATAACGATAGGTACAGGTTAAAGGTAACCATTCAATGGTAAGGAGGTTATCACGAGTCAACTTGATACAATCGGGTTCATAATCAAAACGTCTATTATAATGTTTACATTGACAAGTATTGGAGTCAAGCAAATTACAAGCAACATTAGTATATAAGATCTCGTCTGTATCTTCGTCCATCAATTTATTTAAGCAACATTGACCACAACCATCACAGAGCTGTTCCCATTCTTCATCACTCATCTGAGCTAATGTCTTATATTCCCAAAATGGCTCAATCATACTTTGAAATCATCTTCTTTTAGCATTTGTAAGAAAAATCCATCAGTTTTAATCTTTTCTTCTATTTCAGTGGCGGTACCAACTACAAATTTTCGTTTACCGTCAAGTAATACTTTCATGACAAAAACAGGTGAACCAAAAATAGACATTACTTTTTCAGGAATCGTTGAAAAATCATTTTCATGTTCCATATATAGATAGCAGTTCTCTTTTTTGGTACTTCGGTAAATATAACACCACATCATAAAATAAAACCTTTACTCATTAATACTATTTATTAAGACAATTTTGTAAATAAACACCTGCACCAAACAAGCCTGGATCTTCATGTGTTATTACATAAACAGGAATTTTTTTGACTAAATAGGACATACGACCTTTATGTTCAAAAGCATCTCTAAATGGAGATGTTTTAAAAAATTCGATAAAGCGTGGCACAATACCCCCAGCAATATAAACGCCACCTTGTGTATTAAGTGTTAATGCCAAATTACCACCAAAACGCCCCATAAAAGTACAAAAATAGGTTAAAGTTTGCAAGCAAAGTGGACAACTTTTAGATAGCGCTTTCTCAACAATAATGTCGGGTGTAATCTCTATTACTGGTTGATTATTAATTTGTAACAACGCTTGATAAATATTAACAATACCATTGCCTGATAAAAACCGCTCGGTAGAAACACGCCCAAATTTTTTGCGAAGTTGCACTAAAATACGGTCTTCATCATCACTTATCATTGGAAGCTCTGTATGCCCCCCTTCTCCTGACAAACTAATCCAACGTCCATTTACTTTAATTAAATGTGACACTCCAAGTCCTGTACCTGCACCATAAATTGCAATTGGATAATCTAAATCAGGTTCATCACCACCAATCTGAACAAGATCTTGTTTAGATAATTTAGGAATTGAAGTTGATACTGCTGTAAAATCATTAATTACTTCTAGTTTTTCAAGATTAAGTTCCTTAACTAATTCAGATCGTGAAAACGACAAATCATTGTTTGTCATACTAATTATATCTTCGTCATTAATCGGACAGGCAATTGCAATACAAGCCATTTTAACGGTAACCGATTGGGCTTGTAAGTAATTCTTAATTAATTTTAGCAATACATCATCCTTTGCAATAAGAACTTTAGTTATTGCTGATAGCTCATTTGTAGCCAAATTATAAAGCGCAAATCGAGCATTAGTTCCACCGATATCGGTGACCAGTGCATATTGATTCATGTTACTTCCTTTATGATAAATTAATTCTTTCAGTTAAAATATTAAGTTTTACCCATCACTCGATGAAAGTATATTGCTGATATTAATAATTATTTATATTAAATTATCCTAAGCAGTTAGTACGATAAGAATTTCATCTAATATATTAAAAAACTATCGAATAAAAACTCAATTTAAATCAATAAATCTACAACCACTTTTTAAGTTTAAAATAAATATAAGGAGCAACACCTGCTAGCAACATTAATAGTAATGAAAAAGGATAACCATATTCCCATTTTAATTCTGGCATAAATTCAAAATTCATACCATAAGCTGAAGCAACTACCGTTGGGGGTAAAAACACAACAGATACAACCGAGAAAATTTTGATAATTCGGCTCTGTTCAATATTGATAAAACTAGTTGCAGCTTGCATTAAAAAGTTTACTTTTTGGAATAATGACTCATTATGTGGAACAAGCGATTCAATATCGCGAATAACTTCACGAGCTTGTTCTAGTTGATCTACTGGCATCTTTGCTCGGCGAACTAAATAATTAACTGCACGTTGGCTATCCATCAAACAAAGACGAACTTTCCACGCGGTATCTTCAAGTTCAGCCAACGAGGTAATAGCTTCATCGTAATGCTCTTGAGCTGAACGATCCATAATAATTAAACTTAATTCTTCGAGTTCACTGTAGATATTTTCAATTTGATCTGCTAACTGTTCAACTTTAACTTCAAATAAATCAAGTAATACTTCATAAGGATTTCCATCGTTCATTCCTTGATAGCGCGATCGCATGCGATACAAACGAAATGCTGGTAAATCTCGCTCACGTAGTGTAAACAAACGACCATTATGCACTGTAAAAGCTACTGTTGAGTTGCCTGCACGATCTTCTGCATCTTCATAAAAAAAGAAAGAGTGGACGTGTAAACCTTCGTTATCTTCAAAAAAACGAGCTGACGCTTCAATATCGTCAAGTTCAATACTAGTTGCTAAGTTTTGTCCTAAATGTGTTAAAACAAAATCTCGATCAGCTTCTTCTGGCTCAATTAAATCAATCCAAGTTGCATTATTTATATCGCCTTCATTAATTTTTACTAATTGTTTGTTTTTTAATCCAAACGCATTAATCATAAGGCCTCCTATAGGAAAAATCTTTTAGAACATCACATTAACAAATGCTTGGCATTATACTCGCTATGGCAGCAAATTCCTATGTTTAAACCAATCTTTCTATATCTTTATAAAATGGGAGAAAAATTCCATTATTAAATTAAATTCGCTGATATTACTACAGTCTCATGTTACAATATGCAGCTTAAAATACTTATGTCATGTTTAGGAGTTAATAATGGCCAATAGAGGAATAAATAAAGTCATTTTAGTTGGTAATTTAGGTCAAGATCCCGAAGTTCGTTATATGTCTAATGGTAATGCAGTTGCTAATATTAGCATTGCAACATCAGAATCATGGAAAGATAAACAAACAAATGAATACCGTGAACGTACTGAATGGCATCGCGTTGTTATATTCGGTAAATTAGCTGAAATTGCTGGCGAATACTTAAAAAAAGGTTCCCAAATTTATATTGAAGGGCAATTACAAACTCGAAAATGGCAAGATCAGTCAGGACAAGATCGTTACACAACTGAAGTTGTAGTCAACCCAATTGGTGGTACTTTACAAATTTTAGCAACACGCAATGGTGGTGAAAACATGGGCGATGGTTCACAAAATTGGGGACAAAGTGCTAATAATTCTTCATCTGCACCAGTGGCTCCTTCTCGTCCTCTAACGCAAAATACACCAGCGCAACCAGCAGCAACACCAGAGCCACCAATGGATTTTGATGACGATATTCCATTTTAAGTATTAAAAGTTCAATTTGATTTAATGAAAGGAGTCGAATATTACTCCTTTCAAACCTTAATCTAATATTACATTTTATCTACTAATGCATAAAAATCATTCACGCTTGACATTATTTCTACTAATATTAGACCTATAATTATCAGTGTAGTGCCTACAATTTTTTCAAACATGGTAATAAAATCCGATACCGAATTACAACTACCTCCATATATCATTTTCTGTTTATTTCAATTATACTTAGCTGCAAATTTTGTTGGATTTAAAATAAATCTATGTTGGAACTTATACAAACTGTCGGCTTTGGTTTAATTTTATTTATTCCTTTAACGAATCCTTTAACCACTGTGGTACTGTTATTAGGTCTATCGGGCGATATGACCAATGAAGAGCGGAATTACCAATCAAAATTGACCTGTATTTATGTGTTTATAATTATGGTTGTATCGTTTTATTGTGGGCAACTAGTGATGAGCACATTTGGCATATCGATTCCCGGATTACGTATTGCTGGTGGCATGATTGTTGGCGTTATTGGTTTTAGAATGTTATTTCCACAACAACCATCACACAAAACTCTTGAAGCAGATGCAAAAAAGCAAGAGATCTCAAATAATATCGCTTTTGTTCCTCTCGCTATGCCAAGTACAGCAGGACCCGGAACTATAGCAATGATAATAAGCATGTCATCAACAGTAAAAAGTGGAGGTTATGACGTTTCAACTTGGGTTGTTTATACTGCTTCGATTTTAGTGCCTTTATTGTTATGTATTATCCTTTGGTTTTGCATGCGCAGTGCAGGTAGCATAATGCGCTTTATGGGGAAAAGTGGCATTGAAGCCACTTCAAGAATTATGGGCTTTTTATTAGTTTGTGTTGGAACTCAATTCATAATTAATGGTATTAAAGAAATTATATTGAATTTTCCTAATATTTAATATTAAACACCGACTCAACAAAGCTAAAGAGTCGGTATATTTTTAATCATTTCTACCCGCATTAAATAATCATAAAGTGGAACTAACTGTTTAAAACCTTTAACTAGTTTATCGGGTAAATCGCTATTTAACACATCCTCAATATGATTACTTGTCACCATAACCGCAATATTTTTTCGCTTATACCAGGTTGCAACTTTTTCGTCCTGCTCTTTAATTAATGGGCGTTTATAACTTTCGCCAACAAGCTCAAATGGTTTTTTGACGCAACGTATCATTGCTAAAAATTTCTTAGTATCGTTAAGAATTTCGTCTCGAAAGATATCCATTGTTTGTTTTGATGAACAATAATAGCCTAGCCCATATTGATAACTGCTTGGGCTAATTTCAAAAAAGTAAGCGGGCGCTTCTTTCCAATCTTTATTTGGTCGTTTAAATGTCAACCATAATCGGCTACGATAAAGTGATTTATCATTTGAAAAACGAGTATCTCGATGTATACGTGAAATCGTTTTACCAATAGCAGGACGAGTTTCAAACCACTCATCAATTTTGAGCATCTCTGGTGTTAATTGTTCAACCAAAAGCCTAAACGGTTTAACTAAATCGTTATCATAAATAGCACGATGCTCTTCAAACCACGGTTTGCTGTTTTTAATCCAAGCGTCTTGTAAAAAATTAAGTCCAGCTTGGCTAAAGCCAGTAAAGTTTGCCATTGCTTACTCCTTAAATAACGCTCTTACTTTTTCTAAATCTTCGAAAGTGTCGACACCAATTGCAGGAGGTTGTTTTGCCACAGCGACATGAATTTTTTCACCGTACCAAAGTACTCTTAATTGCTCTAACATTTCAATTTGTTCAAGCATTGATGGTGCCCATTTAATATATTGACGAATAAAGCCAGCACGGTAAGCATAAATACCAATATGGCGGAGATAAAAATCACCGATACTCGATGGTTTTAACTGTTCAGCTGATTTCGCAAAACGATCGCGTTCCCAAGGAATGGTTGCACGAGAAAAATAAAGCGCATAACCATCTTTATCTGTCACAACTTTAACTGCACCAGTATTAAATGCTTCTTCAACAGAATCAATTGGCACTGCTAACGTTGCCATTCCTGTTTTATATTGCACTAAATTTTCAGCCACTTGATTAATAATGACTGGCGGTATTAAAGGTTCATCCCCTTGTACATTAACAATAACTTCATCATCAGTAAACTGATAAGTATTTATCACCTCTGCCAGTCTTTCTGTACCAGAATTATGCTTATCACTTGTCAGAATGACTTCACCACCATACTCCTTGACTACCTCATAAACTTGTTGATGATCTGTGGCAATAATCACTCGATTGGCTGATGATTTTTTTGCTTGCTCCATCACACGAACAATCATTGGTTTACCATGAATATCCGCTAGTGGCTTACCAGGTAAACGGCTCGAAGCATACCTAGCGGGAATAATAACCGAAAAGTTCATAATTAAGACCTTATTATTTATTCTTGAATACATTCAGATTGGTTAAGTGGTTTAGCTTCACATTCTAACAACACCGGAATATTATCTTTAACTGTATAAACTAAATTATCTGTATGACAAATTAACTGCTGATTAGTACCATTATATTGCAATTGACCATGGCATTTAGGACAAGCAAGTGCGTTTAATAGGATATCTTTCATTTTTTCTTCTCTTTGGATTTTGTCTCAGCTAGTAATAAACAGATTTGATCAATAACTTGCACAGGTATTACCGCATCGATGGGCAGATACCACCAATTTTGTTGAGCAAATTGTCTACATTTAACTGCATCTTTTTCAGTCATTAAAAGTGTTTGTTTATTACGTGCAACATTGTTTAACAACGGTAAAGTAAATTTTTGATGATCGGCAAAAGAAACGGTTTCAACCACATCCGCTTGCAATTTACTTAACATATCAAAAAAACGTTTTGGATTACTAATACCAGCAATAGCACATATATTTGACAACGAAGATAACGCTCTTTTTTCTTGAGTAAGTAAATTCACTGCATACAGGGGCATTAATTGCATAGTAAAGGTTTTATTAGGATACTGCTGCGCTAAATTATTTACACTATCACCATTGATGACAATAAGATCAACCGATTTTAACCGACTTTCACGCTCTCGCATTGGCCCTGCCGGCATCCACCATCCATTACCAAATAGGCGCTTTCCATCAATCACCACCACTTCAATATCACGCGCTAAAGCATAATGTTGTAAACCATCATCAGTCAAAATAACATCTAATTGGTAGTGCTTTAATAACGCTTGAACAGCCTCAGAGCGATAAGGTGAGACAGCAATAGGTACACTAGTACGTTGATAAATAAGCACAGGTTCATCACCTGCTTGTTCGGTTGTGGTTGTATTATCTAAAATAAGCGGATAGTTATCAGCTTTGCCTCCATATCCTCGTGAAACGACTCCAACCTGTAATCCTTTTTGTTTTAACGATTCAATTAAACTAATAACTAGTGGCGTTTTACCGTTACCACCAACAGATAAGTTGCCAATAACAATAACAGGTACAGGAGATCGCCAAGATTTTAAAATACCAACTTGATATAAAAAGCGACGGAAAATAGCAATTAAACCATATAATAAGGAAAATGGTATGAATAACCAAAATAAACGATTTTTACCATACCACAGTTTTTCAATCATAACTTTAACATCACTCAATTACATTTAGTAAAATTGTTTTATATCTCAATATAACAATTATTATAGTTGCCTATAGCAAACGATAGCCTATTTTACTCATAATTTGGTAAACTACCAAACCAATCATGATACCATCTAGGTTTAATTTCACCTCGCATAGTTTTTAGCTTCCATGTTTGTTTATCAAAAAAAAGACTTATTTGACCTGTTCTAGCAGTAACATAATAGTCTAATTGTAAATCTTTATACTTTGCCATTACCTTATTGGAGGGGAGTTTCCAAGGATTATAACGAGATGTAGACGCCAAAGACTTTACTGGTTTAACATGATTTAGAAATGTATAACTTGACGATGTACTACTACCATGATGGGGGATTTGTAAAATAGTGGATGTTAGCTGATTTCGATATTTAGTAACTAACTGATATTCCTGATTACGTTCTAGATCCCCAGTTAACAATACAGAAAAATGTCCATCTGTAACTTGCACCACACAGGAATCCTTATTTTGAGCATCGCTAACCAGCTGATTAGGCCACAGCACATTAAACGTCAGATCATTCCAAATAACACTATTACCCGCTAAACATTGATAATCATTATTAAAATCAGAAGACGAACTCATTAACCATGCTTTAGGGTAAATAAGTTGAAGTAATTTCAAACCGCCAACATGATCATTATGTTGATGACTAATAATAATACCTTGTACATTCAAATTATGCCATTGTAGAAAAGGAATAATAACCCTTTCCATAGCGGAACTTTTTTCCCACTTAGCTCCTGTATCATACAAAATTGCAGACTTACCATCATGGATAACGATAGCTAATCCATGACCTACATCTAACATGTCTAACCGCCAACGATAGTGTTGCTGTTTAAAAAAAGGGGTAACCAGTATCATCAAAATTACGAGCAAAGTAATGCTAAAGCGTTGCCAAACACCTGTACGAATTATCACTAAAGTTAACCAACCTAAAAGACCTAATAAATAAAAATCTGAAGGGATGTTAATCCATAATTGATTAAGCCAATTTAAACTCAAAAATAGCCATTCTAGAGATTTATCAGCAATTAGCCAAAACCATAAGGCAATAGAAAAACAATCAAAAATACTAAATATTAACGCCAATAAAATGGTAGGAAATGTAACTAATGAAATAACAGGAATTGCAATTAGATTTGTTAAAATCGAAACTCCACTAACACCTTGAAAAACAAAAAACTGAATTGGAAGCAGCAATAAGGTTAACCCACACTGCAAATACAATATCCTAATTATATACCAACGTTTTTTATGCCTTACTGCTTTGGAAAGCGGCGCCCAATCATGCAAAAAAATTAAAGTTATTACTGCATAGCAAGATAACCAAAAACTTTCAGATAAAATCATCAATGGATCAAATAATAATAACAACGCAATGATCCGATTGATTTTTTGCCATGAACTTATTTTATATTTTTTATAACGAAAATAGATCCAAATTGACAAAGCAACCATAGCTCGCAAAGTAGGCGGATTAAAACCTGTTAACCATGCATAAAAAAATGCACATAACCACCCTATTATAATTGGTAAAAAAAAATAGATAAAACGCTTTGGAATAAAAAACAGTATAGCTTTAGCCAAAAAGCAACTAAGTCCATAAACAACTAAAATATGCATACCAGATATAGCCATTAAATGAGCAATACCTGTTTGCATCATTACCATACGATGCTCGTCATCTAATTGAGAACGATCACCAAAAGCAAGGGCTAGCAAAATACCTTTATAAATAAATAAATCGATATAAGGTATAGCCAAATCAGTAATATATTGTTTTAAGTCAGATTTATCATTTAATAACTTGGCATCAACCAATTTAGCCGATAATAAGCTACGATTTGCTATCGAAAAGCGTTGGCTATCAAATCCTCCATCATTTAAGTATCCATGTACAACTTTTGTTTTTAGTGTCAATTGCCAAATTTCCCCAGATTTAGGAGGATCTAACCTATCCCAGTAAACAGAAATCGGAATATCATTTGCAAGCGTAACATCTGAAATGGAAAAAATAGAAAATGACATGTAATAAGGTCCGTTGACCGTTGCTGCCTGATGAGTATTGATATTAACTACTTTGGCATGAACAACTAGCGTTTTATCAATATAGGGAGAAATGTTGGATAAATATTGCTTAGAATAAGCAGTTGACCACAAAAAACCTAAACTAAATGCAACAAAAACAGATAAATACCAACGAAAATTAACAGGAACGGTTAACACAATTAAAAACAAGATAAAAGCAAGTAAACACCAATATAGATCAGACAATAAATGGGGCAAAAAGAGTAATGGCAAACAACCTAATGAAAACATGATAGCCATTAAATCCAAAGAACAAATTTTTTGCACTAGCACTTTACCATCTTTAAATTGAACAATATAAGTTTATCACTTGATATTATAAAAAAATAATTGATGTTGAATTTTTCGATCTTTGTTCCATTTTAATCATTAATCTTAATGAAATTTACTGAAATTATTCGCAATATTGCATATTTTAAAAGAGGGATTTAACGACTTAAATCAACATAACGTTGACTGGTTTTTCCTTAATGATAAATGGTAAAGGTTATTTAAATAAGTAAGTACGACTAGATGATAGAAATTAAACTAGCTAAAACAAAAAAGCCTTTGATTTAACTCAAAGGCTTCCATCTAGGTGTGAAATTTAAAGATTATGCGTTTGCAGCATTATTTACTCTTTCACGTAATTCTTTACCTGGTTTGAAGTGAGGTATATATTTATGTTTCACTTCAACATTACCACCAGTTCTTGGATTCCTTGCTTTACGTGGAGCTCGATAGTTCAAACTAAAACTACCGAAACCTCGAATTTCCACACGATCGTTACTTTCCATAGCTAAAGCGATCTGTTCAATGATATCTCTAACTGAATCATCAACTAGTTGAACTGGGAGGTGTGTTCGCCAGTTAACAATTCGTTCTACTAAATCTGATCTGTTCATGATCACTCCTAATTTATTTATGTGGCATGTAACTATTTCATTTTATCCCATAAAAGAAAAAGAGGGCAAGCCCTCTTTACTCTTTGCATAAATATTTTTTACTCAGTTTTTGATGCAGCTTTGAATGCTTCTGCCATTGCATTAGTAAATGATGCATCTTCTTGAGTTGCTGTGTTGTTTACTGCTGCGAGAGCTTCTTTTTCATCAGCTTCATCTTTCGCTCGTACTGATAACGAAATTGCACGAGTTTTACGATCGATGTTAACAATTTTAGCTTCAACTTCATCACCAACTTTTAATGCAGTTGTTGCATCTTCAATACGCTCACGAGCGATATCTTGTGCTTTTAAGTAGCCTTCAATACCTTCAGCGATTTCGATGGTTGCACCTTTAGCGTCAACTGCACTTACTGTACCTTTAACTATTGTGCCTTTTTTATAGTTAGAAGCAAAGCTACTGAATGGATCATCTTCTAATTGTTTAATACCTAGAGAGATACGTTCACGTTCTGCATCAACTTGTAAAACAACAGCTTCGATATCATCACCTTTCTTATAAGCTTTAACAGCTTCTTCGCCAGGCATATTCCAAGAAATGTCTGAAAGATGAACTAAACCGTCGATACCGCCCTCTAAACCGATAAAGATACCAAAATCAGTGATTGATTTGATCTTACCGCTAACTTTATCACCTTTATTATGTGTTTCAGCAAATTGTAACCACGGGTTTGGTTTACATTGTTTAAGGCCAAGAGAAATACGACGACGTTCTTCGTCAATTTCAAGCACAACAACTTCAACAACATCACCTAAGCTAACAACTTTAGATGGATGAATATTTTTGTTTGTCCAGTCCATTTCAGAAACATGAACTAAACCTTCAACACCTGTTTCAATTTCAACAAAACAACCGTAG
Organism: Gilliamella sp. BG1; assembly: GCF_046635625.1. Lineage (NCBI taxonomy): Bacteria > Pseudomonadati > Pseudomonadota > Gammaproteobacteria > Orbales > Orbaceae > Gilliamella > Gilliamella sp. BG1. The sequence goes on from NZ_JBIDFG010000002.1 coordinate 78,589, forward strand.
TCAGTTAAGTTAGTTACTTTACCTGTTACTTTAGTACCTTCTGGATAACGTTTAGCGATTGAAACCCATGGATCTTCACCTAATTGTTTTAAGCCAAGTGATACACGTGAACGATCTTTGTCAAATTTAAGTACTTTAACAAGTAATTCTTGACCAACTTCAACCACTTCACTTGGGTGTTTAACACGTTTCCAAGCCATGTCTGTAATGTGAAGTAACCCATCAACCCCACCAAGATCAACAAATGCACCGTAATCGGTAAGATTTTTGATGATACCTTTAACTTCAGAACCTTCTTGTAGATTTTCAAGAAGTTGTTCTCTTTCTGCACTATTTTCAGATTCAATAACTGCACGACGTGAAACAACAACGTTGTTGCGTTTTTGATCTAATTTAATAACTTTTAATTCGATTTCTCTATTTTCAATATGAGAAGTATCGCGTAATGGACGAACGTCAACTAATGAACCTGGAAGGAACGCACGAACGCCATTAAGATCAACCGTAAAGCCACCTTTAACTTTACCATTGATAACACCTAAAACTGTTGCAGCATCTTCAACTGCTTTTTCTAGTGTAAGCCATGCTTCATGACGCTTAGCTTTTTCACGAGATAAGATAGTTTCACCAAAACCATCTTCGATTGAGTCAAGCACAACGTCAACAACGTCGCCGACTTGAACTTCTAATTCGCCTTGGGCATTTTTAAACTGCTCTACTGGAATCGCTGATTCAGATTTTAAACCAGCGTCAACTAAAACAACATCTTTGTCGATTGCAACGACAGTACCACGGATCATATTACCAGAACGAGTGTCTAGTTGATTGATAGACTCTTCAAAGAGTTGAGCAAAAGATTCAGTCATATTTATATACTTAAGTTAATTTTAACGTCCACATTACATCCTGTCTTGTGGGGTTGTTTATAATACTCCATACATCCTTATAATGGAGCTAGTTTCACGCTATAATTTAAGTTACAACGCAAGTTTTTCGTTTATATACTTAATAGATTGATTAAAAACATCTTCAATAGACAGTGATGTAGTATCAATTATTAGAGCATCAATTGCAGGTTTAAGTGGCGCAACGGCGCGATGACGATCTCTTTCATCACGCGCAGTTATTTCCTGCAAAATTTCGGCGAATTTAACATTATTTTGCTTATCTTGCAACTGTTTCATTCGCCTTTCTGCACGAGATTGGGCACTAGCATCAAGAAATATCTTAACAGGGGCATCACTAAATACTACACTGCCCATATCACGACCATCTGCAACCAATCCAGGTGCTTGCTTAAAGTCACGTTGACGTTGTAATAAAGCTACTCTAACCGAATTAATTGCCGCCACTTTTGATGCGGCTCCCCCCGTCTGTTCTGTACGGATTTCTTTAGTCACATCAATCTGATCTAATAACACTTTAACATTATAACCTTGCGTATCAAACGTTAGTGGCAAATTAAGAGCTAGTTGTTCAAGTTTATTGGCATCATCTAGCGCAATATCTTGCTTAAGCGCACTAAGTGCTAGCACACGATAGATAGCACCAGAATCTAAAAGATGCCATTTAAAATGATTGGCTAATGCTTGACATAACGTACCTTTACCGACACCACTTGGTCCATCAACAGCAATAACGGGAACAGATTTATTCATTTCATTCTTCGCTTAATCGTTTAAATTGTTCGAAATAATCAGGAAAAGTCTTCATTGTGCATTTAGGATCTAATATCGTCACAGAAGTATCAGAAAGCGCCACTAGCGAAAAACACATAGCAATACGGTGATCATTATAGGTTTCGATTTCGGCATGGTTTAATTTAACTGGAGGAATAATAGTAATATAATCGTGACCTTCATCAACAGTTGCGCCAACCTTTCTTAATTCTGTTGCCATCGCATATAAACGATCAGTTTCTTTAACTCGCCAATTGTAAATATTACGAATTGTAGTTGGACCTTTAGCAAACAGCGCTGTTGTGGCAATAGTCATTGCTGCATCTGGGATATGATTCATATCCATATCAACACCGTGTAATTCACCACGAGAGCATTGAATATAATCATCAGCCCAAATAACTTTAGCCCCCATTTTTTCAAGCACATGAGCAAATTGGGTATCGCCTTGTAAGCTATTTTTTCCAATGCCAGTTACTTTAACACTACCACCTTTAATTGCAGCCGCTGCTAAAAAATAAGAAGCAGAAGACGCATCCCCTTCAACTAAATAATCTCCCGGCGATTGATAACACTGATTAGCTTTAACAGTAAATTTTTGATAATTGTGATTGGTAACCAAAACACCAAACATAGCCATCATTTTGACTGTAATATCAATATAAGGTTTAGAAACAAGATCACCAATAATAGTAATTTCTGTGTCTTGTTTTGCTAATGGCGCAGCCATTAATAGTGCAGTTAAAAATTGGCTAGAGACCGAACCATCAACTTTAATATCACCACCTGTAAAACCACCTTGAATATGTAGTGGTGGATAGCCTTCATTTTCAAGATAATCAATTTTAGCTCCACCTTGTCGCAAAGCATCGACCAAATGACCAATTGGGCGTTCTTTCATGCGAGGTTCGCCCGTTAACACAATATTATTATTTCCAAGACATAACGTAGCAGCTAAAGGACGCATTGCTGTGCCAGCATTACCTAAAAAAAGCTCTAATGCATGGTCGGATTGCAAAATACCGCTCACACCTTGCACATCACAAATCGTGCGATCGTGTGATAGCTGATACTTCACACCTAACGCTGCAAGCGCATCAAGCATATAACGCACATCATCACTATCAAGTAAATTCTTTAACCGTGTATTACCTTTACTCAATGCTGATAGTAATAAAGCACGATTAGAAACACTCTTTGAACCAGGCAAATTGATAGTACCATTAAATCTTTTTATCGGTTGTAATGTTAAGGATAACATAAGGACTCTCTTTAATATTCTTTAAAATTTCTCTAACGTCGCTTTCAATAAATCAATTGCTTGCTTATCTTTAGCACTATTTTCCCATAACTTATCAAATAAATGGCGATACCGTTTAATTGCATCATAAGATGACGTAATCGATGCAATACCGGTAGTAACATTAGGTAACTCACCTAATCGAAATGGGCTCATTGCTAATGAAATAGGATTCCCATCTTGATAAAAAATCTGAAAAGCAATTGACGGAATAGCTTCTTGTGTAATAGCAATTGTTGGCGCAAGAGATCGTTGTTCAATTAACTGAATTAAGTGATAAACTTCTTTGCGTGCTAGTAGCATTCTTTCCGATTTTTTACCCGGCGAAATAGTTAAATTACCAACCAAACCAATATGTAAAAAACGTTCTACATTACGTAAACTGATTAAATTAATAACTTTTGGAATTGATTGACAGAACTGAGTTTTACGATCTTTTAAAATGGATAAGGTAGTGGCATATTTTTGAGGATCAGCGGGTTTACTCGATTCATTTAACATCATCGCTAAATGAGACAAATAATCAGAAGAAGTTAATAAAAAGGAAAAAGGATCGAAATGAGAATAGATATGAGTTGATTGCTCTTCTAATTGACGCATACGTTCAAAAAAGCCTTCACCACTCGAATAGTATTCAGTATCAATGCCAAGTAAACTAGCAAAAGACGTATCAAGTAAGGAAGCCAATCGCTCTAGAGTTTCAATTTTAACGATCTCACCTTTTTCTAACCGATATACTGCTGCTCTTGAAATTTTAAGACTTTCTGCAACATCTTCAGCCTTCAAAGAGGCAGCAATCCGATACGCACGCAGACGCTGACCTATAGCACAATAATCAATCGATCCAGTAATCATAATACACTCAAACTATTAGGATTTTGGCAGTGTATCACAAGGTGATAGCAATGCCAATTTTTGGCAAAATGTTTTATTCCTATCTAAGTTTTTTCTCCTATTGAATTAACTTTTCTATTATTTATAACAATTTATTTAGTTTGTGACTGTAGTAATATAGCCTGCAAAGCTGATGCATTCTTATATTCGGTATACTCAGTTATTGCTTGTGGCTGCTTTAATATATCAGTTGTATTGCCAAGTACTTGTGATGCCATTACAAATCCGTTAGGTTGCATTACTGAACGTTTATAAAAATCAATCAAATCTTGCTTAGTAATTTTTTGCAATTGCTCGATTTTTTTATCCTTTAAATCAAACGCAAAACGTGAATTACGGTAGTCAGGCATATAACGACCAAACTCCTCATCCAATGTTTGCGGAGGCATTTTCAATTCATCAAGTACCGCTTTTTTATATTGCTCAATATCTTTTTTCGATAATGCTTGCAATTTATTCAGCATAACTGGATAAAATTCTTGGTAGCGTTTAATTAAATAAGCCGGATCATATTGATTACTTTGGATAATAAAACTCATTCCCGACGAATCACCAACCGTAATAGGCTCTGCAAATACAGCATAACCTAGTTGCTCATTGGTGCGTAACTGATCATAAAACCAAGGTGAAATAATTTTAGAAAGAGTATAACTTATCATACTACTACTAATTCGATCATAACCCATTGGAATATAGCTCATCATCAAAGCATTATCAGTGCTTTTTGCATGTTGAGTTATTTTAGCCTCTAACGAGTTTTTAATCTGAATATTATTAACAGGAGTAAATTCAACATCACGCACTAATGTTTTCTGGATGGCATGATAAAGATCTAAAGAGTCCTCATTAGACAAATTACCCAAGCTAAGCATATAAGGTACTGAGTGAGTTAATAAGTTATCACGGTAAGCTAATACATCATTAATGGTCATATTTGCTGTAATTTGTCGTTTTTCATCTCGTTCAAAATAATGCGGTAATACCGACAATGCATTAATAGGATTAACCGCTAACCGATAACTCTTAGCATGATCGGCTTTATCCAATTCTTGCAAATACCAAGATTTAGCTAATGCTAAACTTTGCTCATCAATAGTGGCCTTGCGATAGTTATCAAGTATGGCCGTAACCATTTTTGGTAAATGCTGACTAAAACCGCTGGCTGAAATCATTAAGCCATTATCATTACCAGTTGATAATGAAATACCAGCAACCCCAGCCTGAAATCGTAATTGTTCTAAATTACGGCTAACAATATAATCAAGCAGATTAAAAGCAACCACAGCTTTTACGTCGCTAGTAGCCTGATTATTGCGTAATGAAACAACAATAGCAGCTTTAGGTTCATTATTAAAATACTGGCTAGCAAAATGAATATGATTACCGCGCTTACTAAATTTTTCAGTTTGCGCTTGATTACGATTTTGTTTTAAAATCGTAAAATTATCAGGTATATAAGGATTGAGCTCAGGCAAACTAAATGTAAAATTTTTGCCTAGTGCTAACCAACTTGCTTTTTGCTCGCTAGTGATATTATCAATTTTATAGGGCGCATCTACAAAATAAGCAGTTTTATTGGTAGTTTGGTTTGGCGAAATCACCCAAATTCTAGCATTATTGGCAGTCAAACTTTTTAAACGTGCCGTAATAGCTGATTTATCAAAATGAGTAGCAACATAATCTGAATTTAACACATTTTGAACTGGATACAACAACATTTGATCTGATAGCCATTCTACATATGACATATCACGCTCGACATCTTGATATTTAAACTCTAACGCTAATACCTTTTGAATCTCTTGATAATAAGCGTCAGAAATGCCCTCTTTTTGAATCAACTGTAAATAATTAAAAATAGCGCCAATAACTTTATCTTTTTGAGCAAGTCCATCGTCGGTTAAACTCACATTAATACTCAATATACCACTATTACCATAACGGATAGGATTGATAGATGAACTAATTCCTTCAATTAAACCTTGTTTTTGTAACTGATCAGACAACGTATTATGACTACTGTTACAGATTAAATAAGTAATATACTCATCGGTTTTATCAGCAAATTTAGCCAAGTTATTTTCAATCGGAAACTGTAAAAACAATAGCTTTTTGGGTTGTGCTGGTACCATAGAAATTTGTTTATTTAACACATTTGGTGTTATAGCGGGTTTATCAACTATTGGGGCATTAATATTTTTATTAGGGATTTTACCAAAACTATTTTCAGCTAATTTTGTCAATTTATTGATCGACTGATTGCTATACATCACTCCAACCATAATATTGGCTGAATAATAATCTTTATGAAAATTCACTAAAGCATCTTGTAATTTACTATTTTCTTTATCACTTAACGTTTCTAAATTACCGCCTGAAAATTGAGAAGCTGGATGGTTTTGATTAATTGTTTCAGAATCAACTTGCCCGATCCTAAAACCATCATTTGATCTGGCCATTGTCAATTCAGCGTTAACTGCATTACGTTCTTTATCGGCAAATTTAGGATCTAAATTGGGCTCAGCAATAGCATCAGCTAAATAATCCAGTGCTTTATCAAATGCGCTATTTTCAACTTCAAAATAAAAAGCTGTTCTATGTGCCGCAGTGCTAGCATTATAACTTCCCGAATGACGACTTAAAAATTGAGAAAAGCTTGCTGGTTCTGGATAATTTTTCGATCCCATTAATACCATATGTTCAGCATAATGAGCCAACCCTTGTTGCTCTTTGGGATCTTGCAACGAGCCGACAGGCAGTGCTAATGATGCCAGTGATTTTACAGCATTAGGATCTGAAACAAGTAACACTCGCATTTTATTTGCTAGCTCAACCACCTCATATTGGCGCTTATCGCGCTCGCTTTGCTGAACTTTTTCTAACAAAACTGGGCTCACAAGCTTATTTTCAATAGCAAACAATATCGGTGAAGTAGTCATAGTTAATAATCCAATAACACTACTAATTATTAAATTGACTATTTTTTTATTTTTCAAATCCATAATATTCACTCGCTTGACTTTATCATCAAAAAAATACGGTTAAAAAGAAAGAAGCGGATGTATCAAAATGCTTAAACATAATGATAGATTCCGCTATTTTGTGATGAATACAATTAATGTTCTCGAGTTTTTCTAAACTCAATATCAGGATATCTTTCTTGAGTTAAATTTAAATTAACCATACTTGGTGCCACATAAGATAGATTATCCCCGCCATCTAAGGCCAAATTTTGTTCACATTTTCGTTTAAACTCTTCCAGTTTTTTCACATCTGAGCACTCAACCCAACGCGCTGTTGTCACATTAACTGGCTCATAAATGGCTTCAACGTTATACTCTGATTTTAAACGAGCAACCACCACATCAAATTGTAGCACCCCTACAGCTCCCACAATTAAGTCATTATTGGTTAATGGACGAAACACTTGTACAGCACCCTCTTCGGACAATTGAACTAACCCCTTTAATAACTGCTTTTGTTTAAGTGGATCTTTAAGACGAATTCGACGAAACATTTCTGGTGCAAAGTTAGGAATGCCTGTAAATTTCAGATCTTCACCTTGTGTAAAAGTATCACCTATTTGAATCGTGCCATGATTATGTAAACCAATGATATCACCAGCATAGGCTTCTTCAACATGTTCACGATCACCTGCCATAAATGTTAAGGCGTCAGAAATATTGATATCTTTAGCAATACGTACATGTCGTAACTTCATGCCCTTTTCATATTTACCTGATACAATGCGCATAAATGCAACGCGGTCACGGTGTTTAGGATCCATATTGGCTTGAATTTTAAAAACAAAACCACTGAACTTTTCTTCTGATGATTCGACTTCACGCTTATCGGTTTGACGAGGTTGAGGAGTTGGTGCCCAAGCTGTTAAACCATCAAGCATATGATCCACGCCAAAATTACCCAATGCCGTACCAAAAAAGACTGGCGTTAAATCGCCTGACAAGAAAGCATCTAAATCAAATTCGTTTGATGCGCCTTGCACTAATTCAAGCTCTTCACGCAGTTGCTGCGCTAAATCATCACCCACCGCTAAATCCAAATCAGGGTTAGTTAACCCTTTAATAATTCGGACCTCTTGTATTGTATGACCTTTCCCTGATTGGTAAAGGTAAGTTTCATCTTTAGCTAAATGGTAAACACCTTTAAATAACTTGCCACAACCAATCGGCCAAGTAATAGGGGCGCACATAATATTTAACTCGTTTTCAACCTCATCAAGCAGTTCCATTGGATCGCGAATATCACGGTCTAACTTATTCATAAAGGTTAAAATTGGTGTATTGCGTAATCGTGTCACTTCCATTAATTTGCGAGTACGATCTTCAACCCCTTTTGCTGCATCAATTACCATCAAACAACTATCAACCGCTGTTAGCGTACGATAAGTATCTTCAGAAAAATCCTCGTGCCCTGGAGTGTCTAATAAATTAACTAAGCAGTCATTATAAGGAAACTGCATAACAGATGTAGTAATTGAAATACCACGTTGTTTTTCCATTTCCATCCAGTCTGATTTCGCATGTTGGGCATTAGCGCCTCGTCCTTTAACTGTACCAGCTGTTTGAATCGCATGACCAAATAACAATACCTTTTCGGTAATGGTTGTTTTACCAGCATCGGGGTGAGATATAATTGCAAAAGTGCGACGTGCATTAACTTCGTCTAAATAAGCTTGTTCTGTCATAAAACTGTTTTAACTCACACAAAAATAATCACATATTTTAGCAGGTATCTGCCTGTTTTGCTATTGATGTTATATGCAACGTTATTTGCCTTATTTATTTATCTATGCATAATATTTGACTTAATAAGTAATGCACTATTTACTGCTTTTTGTTAAAAAGTTTCAGGTAACTATATGTTTAAGTATAAAAACTGGGATTTGCTATGAACATTCGTGATTTAAAATTGTATTTACATTTATGCGAAACCTGTCACTTTGGTATAACGGCAAATGCTATGCATGTTAGTCCATCAACCTTATCAAGGCAGATCCAACGACTTGAAGAACATTTTGGTCACGCGCTATTTATTCGAGACAATAGGCAAGTACAAATCACTTCGGAGGGCGAAAAAGTTAAACGTTTTGCTCAACAAGTAATAAACATGCACCAACAACTAAAATATGATTTAGATCAATCTAACCAACAAATTGTCGGCGAACTCACTCTATTTTGTTCAGTCACCGCTGCATATAGCCATCTACCTGAAATACTTGATCGCTTTAGGATCCACTATCCTCTAGTTGAAATCAAACTATCAACGGGTGATGCTGCTGACGCTGTAAAGAAAATTCAAGCAAATGAAGCCGATTTAGCTATAGCAGGCAAACCAAAACAGCTCCCTACTGGTATTGAGTTTTTAAAATTTGGCGAAATTGAAATGGTATTGCTAATACCTAAACTTAATAGCACGTTTAGTGACAGATTACATCAAAAACAGCCTGACTGGCATAATATTCCCTTTATATTGCCTGAACATGGCCCTAGTCGCCACCGTATTGATTTATGGTTTAAGCAAAGAAAAATTTCTAATCCCAAAATTTATGCTACGGTCGCAGGACACGAAGCCATTGTATCGATGGTTGCTTTAGGTTGTGGGGTAGCCTTATTACCTAAAGTCGTAATGGACAATAGCCCTGAACGAATAAGAGAGCGCATAACCGAATGGTCAACAAACTTAATGGAACCGTTTGATGTTGGTATTTGTGTACAAAAAAGAAGATTATCAGAGAAAATCATTGCTGCCTTTTGGGCAATTTGCAATCTCAATTTACCTAATAACGCATAACAAAAATATAGTGTATAATTACACCTCAAAAAATTAAAACTATATAACGTGTTAACTAGCATATACCTAATTTTTTATTAAGATTTTATGTAGCAGAATAACATTGCATGGTATTGAAAATGAAAAAGATAAAATTAAGAACGTTAGCCTCATTGATATTTTTTGCCGCTGTTACTATGCCATTAATGGCACAGTCCAATACCACAAAACCAACCACCTCTAACATAAACGCTGGTACTGGCAAAAACAATACAAAAGCTGACAGCAAAACGGCAACGTCAACCACAACCACAACTATAACAACCAATACTGAAACTAACAGCAGCACGCCATCCCCAATTGATAACACAATTAAAAAACCAAAGTGGCTAGTCCGCAATACATTAGCTTATTATGATGGTGATAGTGATGACCTTGTTACAGCTGGGCTTGGGTTTACCCCATTATCAACCACCACTATCGTACCAGAAGTTGAAATTCCAGCTAAACCAAACTTTCAAGAACGCCGACAAGCTAAACTAAATCGCTATATTGACACCAAAATTGGTGAAGGAACACTATTTGGTTTTAGAAAGCAAGAACTAACTCCTTTGTTTGACGGTAAAATTGCAGGTACCGAAATATCAGCCGTACAAAGACAAGACGGTGTTGGCATGTTGCTACAAATTCCACTTGATTTTAACAAAAATAAACCTTGCATTGTTGCGGTTCCTGCTAGTGATTCGGATGGAATATTTAATACCAAAGATATACAGATTCGTGGATTATGGGGACTCCGTCACAACTGTGCAGTAGTATATAACGACAAAGGGCTAGGTAACGGCATTTATGATATTGAACGCAAACTTGGATTCACCGTTTGGGGAGAAGTACAAAGCGGTAACATCTTATTCTCTCCTTCGATTAATAATAAAGAAAAATATATCAAAAAATATCCCCATCGCTATGCTATAAAACAACTACACTCGCAACTCAATGCCGAAGCCCGCTGGGGGGAACACGTATTAAAATCCCTAGAATTTGCTTTTTATGAACTTAATATTATGTTTTCACCGAATGATCAAGCTATATTTAACAAAGACAACACTCTGGTTTTAGTCTATGGCGCAAGCGATGGTGGTGGAGCAGCATTAAAAGCTGGCGAATTAGATGATCAAAATATGATTGACGGTATTGTTGCAGTTAATCCACAAATTCAACCAAATCTTGACAAAGCCTCAGTTAAACTCAAAATCGGCAACAACAACTCGCAAAAGTTAGAAGCCAAATCTATTGCTAATTACAGTGCTTATGGTGCGTTATATATACCATGTGCCATACCAGCCATAACAGCTTATAAAGACGATGCTTATGTACCTTATGCTGATTATTTTCTTTATTCACAAGAGCGCTGTAACGCCCTTAAAAAAGCAAAGTTACTTACTACAGGAACACCAAAAGAAGCGTTAGAAAAACTACATAAAAATGGTTGGACACCAGAAATGGATATTCAACTACCCTATTTTTACTACACTGAATCTATTGGTCTACCATATCAATATATTAGTGCCTATGGCAAATATAGTGTCACCGAAAATATGTGCAATTTTTCGGTAGCAAGCACCCAGCAAAACCCAATTAACAACACAGGAAAAGTTGCACCATTAAAAGAAATTTCGTTTGAACAAATATGGGGAATGGCTAACGGCCATTTACCGCTTTGGAATGGCCGTAATGCAACGGTTTTGGATCTAGTTGAAAACGAAGATCTCAACACCCCAAGACGTGAATTTTATTCTAGCTCGCAAACGAAAAATACAATCGATTACGGCACTAAAGGATCGATCTGTGTTTATAAAAAATCACAAGAACCACGCATTAAAGAAGGCATAAAACAAGTTATGGCATCGGGTAACTTACATGGTATAAAAACCTTTATTGTCCATGGTCGGAACAATGTTAAACAATTACCAAATTATACATCGCGCGCTTATGTCGCACTAAATAGCTTAGTTGAAGGTAAACAATCACAACTGCGATATATTGAAGTAGAAAACGCCAGCTACTTAGATGGCCGAGCCCCATTTGACAACACATTACTACCAATTGATTATTATGGCGAAGATGCCATCGAGTGGTTATGGGCTAACTTAACCAACAACGCTACGCTACCAGTAAGCCAAGTTGTACGTACCAAAACTCGTGGAGGTAAAAGCGGTTATGCGCCACAAATAACCGACAACAACCTAAAACCAATAGCTCAAACGCCAAATAGCAACAGCATTATCCAAAAAGCAGATGGCAAACTGATATTGCCAAATTAACAGCAAATAATCTAAAACACTACTGGTTTAAGCATAGCGGCTTGAACTGGTAGCACCAAAATCCAGTTTAGCTGGTGCTATCTTTTACTATTAAACAGATTTTGGGATATAACAAAAAAAATAACGACTCTAATTGAGCATAATGCTGCTTAACATCAACAATTGTTTCTTTTAACAAATATAATTTTGGTCGTCTATTTGCCATGCCACTAAGGACATTACCAACAAAGTCAATAGAAGCATAATTTTCGAGCCACTCCCCTTGCCACATTGAATTCATAAAATGCTGATAATCTACCGGATAAACGTCAATATAAGGTTGGATATGAGCTTTTGTTACTTGATTAAATTGAGACACACTCGACAACAAACCATAATTAGCCCAATGCTTTGACAAAAAATGATCCCACACAATATCTAATGTAATGGGTGCAACTCGCTGATGCGATTTTCTAAACAGCAGCTTTGCTTTCTTAACTTCAAGCAGGCTATCGGTCAATCTATCAATTTTACGGTGTAGCATAATGCCATCGGCAATATTAGAGTTATAAATTAAATAAGGATCACCTTTAACAAAATCAGCAACTGTATTACCAATCAACGAACTACGTGCTAACGTAGCCAAATGCAAATGAGCAAGAATATTCATAAAAGTAACCGTTAATTATTCACGATGTTTAAATTCGCCTTCGGCGAAACCTTCTCGCCAGTAACTAGTAATATGAAAAGCATCAGGCGACAAATGTATATATTTATCTTTAATAGCATGACGAACAGATTGTGCCAACGAACGCTCCATCCCTCCCCAAAACAACAACTTATTTTGCTCTGATAAATCAGCATTAATTACCGCATCAACTAATTGAAAGGGATTATCCCTATTTTGTATAAACCAATTCACCTTAATATTTTTATTATCTGGCAACGGCACTATATCACTTTTATGATTAACCTGTATAAAGGCAAAAGCCTTCTGATTTTGAGGAAGATGTTCAAGCGTAAAACATATGGCGGGCACAGCCGAAATATCCCCCATTAACACCAAACAATTATCAGTAAATCGCAACTTGCTGGCTGCCGCAATCAAACCAATTTGGTCACCAATCTTAGTTTTTTGCGACCACACTGAAGCCAATCCTGTATCATGAATAGCAAAATCAACAAAAAATTGATTAGAGGCACGCTCAAATTCGCGCACACTATAACTACGGACTAGCTGACGTTGCTTATCATCAACAGCGATTTTATTATTATCATCAAGTTTAGGGAAAGTAATTACATTGGTCGAAGGATCAGGAAAAAGCAATTTTAAATACGGACAAACCCATAATGGATCGATATTTACTGGTTTATCGCTACTAAACTGTATGCGAATAAAACTGGGAGATATTTTTTCAATATTCAATACTGTTAATAACGCATTGACGATGACTTTCTTATTGAATTTGATTTTTCCTATTTTTTCATCCATCAGCTGATCCTTATATTTATTGCTAAATGGCATCATCATACAACAAAATATATTAGAATAATGCTATTTTTATAATTGAAAAAATAGATAAACTTGTTTAACCCAAAAGCGATGAAACAAGTTTAGAAAAAATCAAATTAAAAAATAAATTTAAAACGATAACGCACCAAAAGCATTACACCAGTCTTGATCAAACTTAGTAATCGCCGCATCAACAGCTGGATCAGAAATAAATAGCTCAGCCACATCTACTGGCAACGTAATAGACTTACAACCAGCAAGCATACAGTCTAACGCTTGCCTTGGCGTTCTAAAGCTTGCGGCTAACACCATCGATTGTGGACAGTGCAAATCTAACAATTCTTGTAATTCCAGTACTGTATCTTTACTATTTCCGCCTTGAGCATCAATGCGATTAACATAAGGTGCAATATATTTAGCCCCTGCTAATGCAGCTAAAAATCCCTGCCCTGCACCATAAACAGCCGTTCCCAAAGTTGGAATTCCTTGCTGGGTTAACTCTTTAATTGCAATCAATCCTTGAGCATTGACAGGAATTTTAGTCACAATCGATGGTACTGCTTTTCTAAGCTGATGAGCTTCTTTTATCATTTCATCAGCATTACTTGAAAGTACCTGAGCAAATAGTAATTTATCTGAACCCAATACTCCCTGTAGTTCATCTAATAACGAAAAAATTGGCTTGCCCGATTTTGCTACAATGCTTGGATTAGTGGTAACCCCACTAATAGGTAACACCTTAGCTAAACGTTTAATGGCGACAAGATCGGCGGTATCTAAATATAATTCCATGGTTAACTCCTAGCTAAAACCAACAAATATCTATTAACGTATACATATAACGCTCTTTGTATTACAAATTTTGCGTTACAGCTATAGTAAAAAAAACTGATCCAACCGCCTAGAAGACAATTTTGTCATTTACTGGATTTTTGTACGCTAAATAAGAAATTGAGATTTAGATCACACAACGAAAAATTAACATTAACTTATTAAATAAGAAAGAAAAATTTATACTTATTTTCATCTTTTCCATATGCGTATATAATCTAAACGATAGTACACACTTGATTTATCATTAACTTAATTTATGACAAAAATCATTAACGAAAAACTAACCAAACTAGTCAATAACCAAGAGTCAATCAATCATATCTATTTTGCCAATAGTAATGCTTGTCCGCCTTCACTTGCCTACCAAGTCAACTTTCCTAGAATTGAAATTATATTAGAAGGAAAGCAACAGATGCTATGGGCGGATAGTAATGGCAAAGTTATTGAAAAAATATTATCAATTAATGATCTTTTATATATTTCCGCTCAAAGTTGGAACAAACCCATTTGGACAAACCCTGTTACTTCATTAAACATATTGTTTGGTAAACAACAAATTGGTATAAGCCTTTTGCATTGGGATGGCACACAACTAATTCCGCTTGGGCAAATTAACACACCAAGACGAGGCCCGCGGGTTGGTACATTTATTATTCAAGCGCTGACCGAACTTATCTGGCAAAACCAATCATGTAAACAAAATCAAACTGCTTACTATCTTATTCACAGTTTACTTAGCAACACACTCGATTTGTTAAATATCAATATCAAAACATCATCCAAAACTACTTGCCTATATGAAGCCATTCGCCAATATATTGATACTCACTTTCGTGAAGATATTACACGCGACTTTTTAGCTAATATGTTTTACATTTCACCCAATTACTTATCACATCTATTTCAAAGCGAGGGAAAAATAGGGCTAAATGAATATCTAAATCATATTCGCTTAGAATATGCAAAATCGCTATTAAAGGATTATGATCTAAATATAAAAGAAATTGCTCTAGCATCGGGGTTTAAAGATAGTAATTATTTTTGTCGGATTTTTAAAAAAAAGACAGAGCGAACACCCACTGAATATCGTCGACAATATCATAGTAAGTTAATGTGCAAATAGTTTTTTCACAGTTAACTTTCAAACTTTTTTGTTTTTTAATTTAATAATTTTAATTAAAATTAAGCTGTTATACAGTAGTAAACGTTATGCTGTTAAAAATAATAATGCCAGAATTTCTAACCGCCTATGCGGCGGTAAACCTTGAAACTTGAAGCTGATCTGCAGTATGTCGATTTCTAACCGCCTATGCGGCGGTAAACCCATAGCAAATGAAAGGTTTGGACTGGTTCGAATTTCTAACCGCCTATGCGGCGGTAAACCGTATGATGTTGAAGTTAAATCGTAGTCACTTATTTCTAACCGCCTATGCGGCGGTAAACATTGTGGTAAGTTGACTGTTCACCGCCGAGTAATTTCTAACCGCCTATGCGGCGGTAAACGTCATTTTATCGGTGAACTCATCCTTGTTTCGATTTCTAACCGCCTATGCGGCGGTAAACAACCGAACCTGCCTTTGGATTACCAGCGATATATTTCTAACCGCCTATGCGGCGGTAAACGTGCTGTCCAAATTTCTGTAGCTGTTCATTATATTTCTAACCGCCTATGCGGCGGTAAACTATTATATCGGTTTCTAGTTTACCGCCGAGTAATTTCTAACCGCCTATGCGGCGGTAAACCAAAGCGATTGAATCAGCAAATGATTTAATTCATTTCTAACCGCCTATGCGGCGGTAAACTAGCGGCCTTACAGATTTGGAATCAATAATAAATTTCTAACCGCCTATGCGGCGGTAAACTTTATAGTAATTATGAAGTTAATGATTATCATATTTCTAACCGCCTATGCGGCGGTAAACAAAATATATTAGTTGTTGGAGGAACGGGGAGCATTTCTAACCGCCTATGCGGCGGTAAACAGTCACTGCACCAAATCTTGGTTAATCAACAAATTTCTAACCGCCTATGCGGCGGTAAACAATGACTTAATAAATACAAATAATATTGATAAATTTCTAACCGCCTATGCGGCGGTAAACCTGTAAAAAGTATTTCTATAAGTTCGCCGCTAATTTCTAACCGCCTATGCGGCGGTAAACTAGAAACCGATATACTATAAACCCTGTTTAGCAAAAGGCAAATAGGATTTCTGTTTTCAAAAACCCTTTTTTGTAGATCTTACATAATACTTTGTTTTTATTTACTTTTATTTATTAATAAAAAAAAGGGTTGGTAGTGTTTTAGCTATTTCTATGATGGATCAATTTTACCGTTAGAAATCACTTATGTATCGTTTTGATTTTATTAAATTTTGGTTTTGTATGTTAAACAAAACATACAAAACCAAAAATAAAAAAATCAATCTAACTTAGGATGCTGATCGACTAAATTCTGACGCTGTTGTTGTAATGTTTCGATCTGCTGTTCTATATCTTCGACTCTTTGTTCTATTGAGTCAAAGTGATCCGATAATATTTCTTTTGCCTCTGACCTGTCTGATGCTGCGGGCGTTGCGCCGCGGAGTGGACGGTTTGCGGTTTCTTTCATTTTTATGCCTGTAAGTAAACCCACTAATGCCACAACCATTAAATAATAAGCTGGCATGTATAAATTATTACTTTCTTCAACCAACCAAGCCGCCACTGTTGGAGTAGCACCAGCAACTAATACCGAGATATTAAATGATATAGCTAGAGCACTGTAACGAATACTAGTCGGAAAGATAGCCGGTAAAATTGAGGCCATAACACCAGTAAAACAGTTAAGTAATACAGCTAAAATCAATAATCCTAAAAAGATAAGACCTATAATATCGCTATTGATCATAACAAATGACGGATAAGCAAGAATTAATAAACCTAAGCTTCCCCCAATAATGAACGGCCTGCGACCTATTTTATCGCTAATAAAACCAATTAATGGTTGAACAAATAACATACCTATCATGATAGCAATAATAATTAGTACGCCATGATCTGTATCGTAATTTAAGTTATGAGATAAATAACTAGGCATATAGGTAAGCAACATATAATAAGTCACATTAGTAACAATCACTAACCCTACACAGACTAATAGGCTTTTCCAATATTTGATAATAATCTGTTTGAAAGTCATTTTAGGTTGATTAGTAATATGATCGCGAACATTTTGATCCATCAAATCGGTATGTTGTTGAAATGCAGGTGTTTCATCTAGCGCATGACGTAAGTAAAGCCCAATTAGTCCTAGCGGTAAAGCGAATAAAAATGGAATTCTCCAGCCCCAATCATGAAATGCAACTTTGCCAAGAATACTAGATAAAAGCACGACTAAACCTGCTCCAACTAAAAAACCAGCAATCGAACCAAAATCTAACCAACTCCCCATAAAACCACGTTTTCGATCTGGCGAATATTCGGCAACAAATATAGCCGCACCAGAATATTCACCCCCTATTGAAAATCCTTGCGCAAATTTAGCTAGCAATAATAATATTGGTGCAGCAATACCAATCGAGGCATAAGAAGGAATTAAACCAATACAAAAAGTGCTTAACGACATAATAATGATGGTTATTGATAATACTTTTTGGCGTCCAAATTTATCACCAAGGATCCCAAACACTAAACCGCCTAACGGCCGAACTAAAAATGGTACGGAAAACGTGGCTAGTGCAGCAACCATTTGCACACTAGGGGATGCATCAGGGAAAAATACTTGCCCTAAAACATAGGCTAAAAAGCCATATACACCAAAATCAAACCACTCCATCGCATTACCAAGTGCTGCTGCGGTAATGGCTTTTTTTAACTTGCTATCATCAATTATAGTAATATCGTTGATGTTTAATGGTTTATTTTGGGACTGTCTTATTTTTTTCATAAAATACCGCCTGTTTACATACAAATAATAAAAAGGAATGATGCAACAAGGTAAACGGTTACCTTTTAATACACAAAGAACAATACTTTTTAGATTACACTTTGAAAAAGTGTTTATCAGTTAATTAAAATTGAAGCAAAATACAGCAAAGATAAAAAAAGAGGATAATAAAAAAGCAAAAACTAATGTTTTATTGTTTGTTTTAATTTCTACTAAATAACAACAAAACAATTCCTTTTTGTGAAAATTGAGTGCTAATTATAGCAAAATAACCTCATTTTGTAAAATTTTCTTGATTTTTAAGTTAAAACTAAAACTATTTTAAAAACGATTGTTTGTATTATTAACTATTTCCGTGAACAAAAATAGATCCCAATAACTATTAGTACTATCGACACAATATGAAAATACGCAACTGGCGTATGTAAAAATAGAATACTGAAAATTCCTGCTGACAAAGGGATAATATGAGTATAGATTTGCCCACGTGTTGCGCCAATATCCATAATACCTTTATTCCAAAATAAATAAGATAACCAAGACGCAAAAATAGCAATATATAATAAGCCAAGCAAAAAACTTGTTGAGGTATAATGCGCTAGGTTGGAAACTGGGTAAAAATAAAAATACACTAACGCAACAGGAAGTAACATGACCGAACCTAACACGGCACTAACAGTCACAAAAGCATTGCCAGATATAGATTTATCTTTTAACCGTATAAATGCGCTATAACAAGCCCAGCTCATTGCTGATGCCATTGCCCACAAATCCCCTTTATTAATATTACTCAACTCACTTAAATTGGTTAGATTTCCTTGTAAAATCAAATAAATCACGCCAATTGTACTAAATAGCACGCCTAAAATATTATTTTTTGAAATTGTATCATTAAATAACAATTTATTCATAACCAACACCATACATGGTGTTGCAGAAAGGTAAATTGATGCATTAAGCGATGAGGTATATTGCAATCCAACATAAAGTGTTAATGGAAACAAAATCTGCCCAAAAATGGCTAACAAACAAATGGGACCAATTGATTTTCTAATTTTGGATAAGTCATTACGAACTTGGCGTTGATATAAACACAATAATAACAGCGCAGTAATAACCCAACGACCTTCGGATATTACCATAGGATCAGCTTGAGTAACTAAAACACGCCCAACAACGTAATTACCACCCCAAAAACAAGCCGCCAAAGTAAGAAATAAATATGGCATAACAATACCCAAATATTAGTATAAAGATATAATGGTATGAATTCTATTATATACCTAAAAAAAGCAAGAAATAACCAAATTTACAAACAAATACTTTACCTATTTTTATACGGTTAATTGGTTCAATTTATAACTACGCTAATAACTTAATCTAGAATACTTATTTGTTATCCATTAAAATAATTAAACTAAAACTGACAAGGTAATTCCTATGCGCTGGAGAGACCAACGAGAGAGCGATAACATTGAAGATCGTCGCTCACAATCAGGAAGTGAAATAGGAACAAGACTTCCAATTGGTGGTAAAGGTAAGATTGTTTTATTTATTGTAGTGTTAATTGCTGGCTATTATGGTGTTGATTTAACTGGCTTGCTAGATTCAACACTAATTGATACGAACAGTACCGAACAAAATACTAATCAATATTCAATTGATGATGAAGATGCCGTCAAATTTACGTCTATCATTTTAGCAAGTACTGAAGATTATTGGCATCAAGAATTTCAACGTTTAGGTAAAACCTATACTCCCCCTAAGTTAGTACTTTATAAAGGCTCTACAAGAACATCTTGTGGCACTGGTCAAACCTTTATGGGACCATTTTATTGTAGTATTGACAAAACTGTCTATCTAGATATGTCTTTCTATCAAGAGATGAAACAGCGACTTGGTGGTGGTGGCGACTTTGCTCAAGGTTATGTAATTGCGCATGAAGTTGGTCATCATGTACAAAATTTGCTGGGCACATTTAGCCACGTTGAGCAATTAAAACAAGGTCAGTCCACAATCACAAATAACCAATTGTCGGTTAAATTAGAACTCCAAGCCGATTGTTTTGCTGGCATGTGGGGCAATGCAATGCAACAGCAAAATCGGCTGGATGAAGGTGATATTGAACAAGCTTTAAACACCGCAAAAGCCATTGGTGATGATCGCTTGCAACAACAAAGTGAAGGTTATGTTGTACCTGATAGTTTTACCCATGGTACATCTAAGCAACGTTATACTTGGTTTAAACGTGGGTTTGATAGTGGTGCA
Source organism: Gilliamella sp. BG1 (assembly GCF_046635625.1). Taxonomy (NCBI): domain Bacteria; kingdom Pseudomonadati; phylum Pseudomonadota; class Gammaproteobacteria; order Orbales; family Orbaceae; genus Gilliamella; species Gilliamella sp. BG1. The sequence goes on from NZ_JBIDFG010000002.1 coordinate 99,101, forward strand.
ATTAACGAATGTAATACATTTGCTCAATAAGGAAATAATATGTTAGAAAAGTTAGTTAATCGCGTTTTACTAGTCAATGATGATGGCTTTGATGCACCAGGTATTAAACTATTGCAAGAAGTGGCAAAAAAGATAGCTCACGAGGTTTGGGTAGTTGCACCAGCCATAGATCAAAGTGGAGTATCTTGTTCAGTGAGCTTAAAAACGCCATTTAGAGTTGTTCAACGTGGAAAACAAGAATTTGCCGTTTATGGCACTCCTGCCGATTGCTCACTATTTGCAATTAAATATTTGATGGCTAACAACCTACCCGATCTAGTACTATCTGGAATTAATAATGGCTCAAATGTAGGATTTGAAACAGTGTTATCTGGCACTGTTGGTGCGGCAATGATGGCTATGACTTTGGGCATTCCTGCAATTGCATTGAGTCAATTAACCAGTGAAGATAACCAGCCAACTGACTGGAGTTGTGCTAAACATCACGCTCAAACAGTTATTGCTAAATTACTTTCGTTACCATCTGCGCAAAATATTTGTTTTAACGTTAATTTTCCTGCATGTACAGCACAACAAATTAAAGGTTTGAAAATAACAAAACAAGGCGATAGCGATGTAAGTCGTTTTATGGTGATACCAACACAAGATCCCGAAGGCAACGATTACTTTTGGTTTAGAGCAAAACGCAATTTACAAATACTTGATGACAATAAAGAACTTGATGCCGCTAATGCCAACTTTATTGCCATTACGCCATTGGGTTATGAAAGGACCGATTATGCCTTTTATGAAAAACTGTTAAACACATCTAATCTTTAATTGTTTCAGTAATTTGTCTTCCTAACTATTAAGAAGACAAATTACACTTAATTATTTATTTACTATTGATTGTGTTATTAATTATCTAACTATTCATCTACTTTCAGCCCACGTTAGTTTTTACATCCTTCACCAACGTACAGAATAACAATGATATCGCAACCATTACTAACGCAATCCAATAGATAACCTCATGTCCATAGGCTTCTGATACAAATCCTTGCAACATTCCAGCTATAATTATGCTGAAAATAACACCATTATTAAATAAAGTAGAAGCCACTCCCATTCGGGTAGGCAATAAATCCTGAAAATAGATAATACCAATGTTAGCTACAATACCAATAAATAGAGCATTAAAGAGCTGTAATGCTAATAAGGCATATTTACCAGTACAAAAAATCATACCAAGATAAAAAATCAAACCGCAAACAATCGCAATAAAAAATAGATTTCGTTTACCTAAATGAGGTACTAAATATCCAGCGATGAGCATAACTGGAATTTCGATACCAGCAGCAAGCCCCATCAATACACCCGGCAATGAATCTGAAAGATGTAATACAACATCAACATAAATTGGCATATCAATAATATACATCATATTTGCTGTCCACATAAATACCGTAGATAGCAATAAACAAAGCACATTTGTATTCTTCCAAAGTGGTTGATTTGCCGCTTGTAACTCTGCTTCGTTATTAAATTGTGAGGTGGGATTTTTTTCAACCGAAGGTAAAAAAATAGCAACAAACAGCATCGCGACCATAAACATGCACATGCCCGTTAAATACATTGCCGTAAAACCAAAATTAATAGCTAAGCCAAAAGAAATTGGTGGGCCAAATACCCAAGCAAGCGAAAGTTGAGCTCGAATAAGTGAATTAAATGCCACAACATTACGCCCAGTTTTAACGGCATATTCGCGTGCTAAAGCAAAAATTTGTGGCATAGCAGCAGACGATAACGCAGCAAACAAAACACCCAGCGTGATTAATACCAAATAGTGACGTGTAAACGCAAAAGTAATGCTATTAGCAATGCCCATTAAACAGCAAAATATAACAATATAACGCCTATCGCCCTTTTTATCGGAATATTTAGCCAATAAAAAGCTACCCACAATACTGGCTAAAGCATTAACAGAAAAAAAAAGTCCAACTAGCCGTGAATTAACATTAACTTCAAAAGTTAGAAATCGACTTAAAGTAGGAGATTGTAAAGCACCAGCAATACCAACAATAAAAGTTGTGACTAGAAATGCGACAAAAATAGTGCTTTGCTTTTGGCGAAACGAAGATACATTAGCCATAATAATACACAATAGATGAATTTACGTTAATTATATACATAAAATCGGCATAAACGTAACAAAATTAAGGCTAAAATAAAGTTGATTAGTTTTTTGCTGATTTATTACGGATAAAATCAACATTTAACTACTTATTGGCGAACCATAAATTTGCAAGGCTCGCAAGCTTTGCCTGCTAAAAGCCCCAACTTGCGCGGGGGCTTTATTCTTATCTATATTGTTCTCTAGGCATCATAAGACCTTCTGCTCCCTAAGGATTAAGAACTAAACGCTAAGGAGTGGTGCAAACAGCAAAGCCGCTGTAGTAATCGCTGTAACTGCCGACGCCGCCGTAGTACGAGTAGACAGTGAACTGAACGCTATCTGTATCTGTAGCGTCACTTGTCCAGAAGGTGTCGAAGACAAAGTCCGCATCAGTGTAGTAGGACATAGCGCCCCACTCCGTGAAAAAGCCTGCTCCTATGTGACGCTGATAGCCAGTAAAACCTGAGGATGGATTAGCGCCATCTATGTCATTTACACATGGGTACCAACGATTATCTACACCACACTTCGCATTAGTTAAATCTCTTATCCGTGGTATTCGATAACCCAAACTATTACACCATGTGGTTTGATTAGAAAGGCTAGCCCCTTGACCTCCCCGATTGACGAACCACTGCCTCAATTCAAATCCATACCGAACCTCATTACCACTTCTATCCCTACCGATTAACTCAAATGTTTGTGGCAAAGATGGCAAGGTAATTTGACTAGGATTAGAATTGCTCCACTGGCTTCTTGCCTCTGGACCATTCAACGTTACCCGTGTTACATTCTTGGATTTATCTCTAATCCATTTATCTTCGTTTGTACCTTGGTTTGGTAATATCCAACTCACCGTTGCTCTTATACTACCACTTGTGATAACGGTCCAAGTAAACTGACTTGCATCTATCCCACCTATATCCAAATCAAAATACAATCCATCTGACCCCGTAGTTGGAAAATTTAAACTGTAAGATGATGGGGTTGTTGACTGAACTAAAAAACCCTTAACTGGATTCCATATGTTAGCTGGACCTGCATAGCGTGGGTCGTCCCAATCCAAGCTAGTTCCAGTTGTGCCACCATACAATAAATTCGGCCTGACCGAACAAATAACTGGCGGTAACGGCAAAGTGATATAATATTCCGCTGTCCCTCCGTAAAACCTACTACTATTCGGCACGCCATACTGCGTAGTTAAAGTTCCCCCTGAACTATCTAAGGTTACCTTATAAGGTGCATTACATATATCTAATGCATCGCCACGACTAACAGCATTTCCATCTTTATCAGTTATTGCTAACGATATACTTCCTAATGCGGTAACACCATTTGTACCCTGACCATCTCCATCATCATCTCCCCATTTACCTTGTGTCACTAAGTCATTTATATTTATTGAGACGCTTAATGGCGGGACTATCATTTCAATATCAGCCAAGGTATCCCCTACATTAGGTAACTTGATTGGCGCTGTTGGTGATGAAGAATTATTTTGCGATGTAAATGTTCGACCATCTGATAACTTAATACCTAATAAGTCCTCTGTTTTAGTCACTTTAGTAACACCACCATCAAAGGTTAAATAAGGCTCAGTACCGTGAATGCGCTCAGAAGTCGTGGCCGATAATGCCTGTGATTCTAATGAGTACGGCAATAATAACAACGGTGCTAATGCCAATGGGATTTTTGAAAATAATTTTGTGAATAATTTCGATAATAATCTGAGAGATAATTGCGATGATATAATGGAGTTTTGTGTAAAAACTCGTCGAATAGGATTATTTGATAAATTTAAGACATAGGTTTGCCAGTGCTTGTGCCTTGTGCCTTGTGCCTAAAATGGTACTGCATTTTGTTCCACCTGTCAAGTAATATTTTGTTTTATTTAGATTTTTTATAACTACTCGCTTATTTAATAAGCTTATCTTTCTAAAGCGATTAAAGTATAGCCGTTTAAGAAATAGTTGGCTAGTTTTTTGGCGGACTTTTTTGTAAAGAAATGTAAATTGTAAGAATTATTCATCATGAATGGGCATAAACTTTATGGTTAAATTAATCTAAATATTTTATAGCTAAAAAGTTTAATCGACTATTTAAACAAAATACTAAGTATTTTTATTTAAATAGTCATCGTTAAAGAAAGGGAAATTAAGGTGTAACGCAGGCTACTCTATAGTCTTGATCCGAATGATCTCTACCACCAACAATACCTGTATTTGTCTCTACAACGACATTGTTGTTGTACGCTTTTTGATCTGAATCTGATGTCCAATAATACCCTCTATAGTCTCCCCAAGCAGGATCGCCAACACGAAAATATTCCCAATCACTATCTTTATAATAAATCTGAGTCATACGTCCCCATTCGCTAAATAATCCTCCCATCCAATAACCATTCACTTTATAACTAATTTTTCGTAAATAGCTTCCGTCTGTTATACCATTTTGCCAATGGTTACGTCTTGAATTAGTAAAGTCAAGCACTTTGGTCATACGATATCCACCACCATTAAAGTTATTACAAAACGCTACGGCATTTTGATAACCGCCTGCACCGCCTTTTTTAGCTACATACCAACGCTCTAATCTAAAATTATACAATGGGTCATTGTTTTTATCGTGTAAATAAAATGTTGAAGGAATAAAAGAACCAGGATTACTCTCCTTAGGACCCGTTAAGTTAATTTTTACAAGCCCTGTAGGTAGCGTATTTTCAGCATTTAACGTTAATGTTACCCCTCCTGTCAAAATTGTTCGACCATTCGTATTAACGATATCTTGTGCTTTCATTCCTGCAACACTCAAGTAAAAAAATAAATTATGAGAGCCTGTGGTTGGAAAGTTTGCTCCAGGATTCGCTGGATTATAGGCATAAAATCCTCTATATTTATTCCAATCTCCATGCGGATCGTTAAGAGAAGAAACTGCACCATCGTAAGGTATATCATTTGAATGCCAATCATATTCTAAGTTAGGCATAGCATAACAAAATTGTGGTTTATCCATTTTGGGATAAAGATAATAGGTATGCCTATTTCCAGTAAATTTATCACTTTCAGAAGGAATACCATATTCTGTCTTAATGCTCACATCTTCCGCTTCTAACGTCAATTGATAAGGTGCATCACAGCCATTTAATGCTTTATCTGAGTTATCTTTCACATAATTAGTAATATCTTGACCATATAAATTCTGCCATTTAATTTTTAATTTACTTGAATTGACACGATGAAGTGTATCGCCATCATCATCCTTCCAATAACCATTGTCAGCAATCACTTTATCTGCCAATACTTCTGGATAATTCCCATGCGGTACTAATGTCTTGATATCCGCAAAAGTGGCTAAAAGTTTATCTAACACTAATGGATTTTCCATACTTGAGCTATCATTTGATACAGTAATAATTTTGTTTCCGGGCAATGTTACTGATAATAAGGGACTAACTGAATCGGCATGAGTCGCACCGCCATCAAAGGTTAAATAAGGCGCAGTACCCTGAATGCGCTCAGAAGTCGTGGCCGATAATGCCTGCGATTCTAATGAGTACGGCAATAATAACAACGGTGCTAATGCCAATGGGATTTTTGAAAATAATTTTGTGAATAATTTCGATAATAATTTGAGAGATAATTGCGATGATATAATGGAGTTTTGTGTAAAAACTCGTCGAATAGGGTTATTTGATAAATTTAAGACATAGGTTTGCCAGTGCTTGTGCCTTGTGCCTTGTGCCTAAAATGGTACTGCATTTTGTTCCACCTGTCAAGTAATATTTTGTTTTATTTCGATTTTTTATGATTGATCGCTTATTTAATAAGCTTGTCTTTCTAAAGCGATTAAAGTATAGCCGTTTAAGAAATAGTTGGCTAGTTTTTTGGCGGACTTTTTTGTAAAGAAATGTAAAGATGAAAACGATTCGGTTTTATAGATAGGTGAATTTTCTAATTAAAATATGGTGTTATCTTTAGGACTTTTTGACTTTTACGGAATGATTAATATTGCTGATAACATCTAAAACACAAACACGCCCAACAGCCCAGTTTGGCGTGCTAGCTTTACTTCATTATCGGCATATTTTGACGCTCTGATAAGGCAAGCTTATTAATATTGTGGTGCTATAAGCGTGTTTTTTGCTCTAAAATTGTTCAGGTAGACTATTGATTTTATTGAATTTTTTATTTTATATTTTTAAATGAAATCAACCGTTTATAGGCTAATTTTTTATTACGTTGAATTTGGCTTTTTAATAAAAGCGCTTTTATATTTAATAACAAAAGCGCAAGGTTTGTAGGGGGGGGCCTGCTCAGCGCCCCAACTGCGAGAGGTATTGTCCTTTGTTATATTATTCTCTATTTGCACCATAGCCTAAGAATTAAGGACTAAACCTAAGGTGTAACGCAAAAAGCGTAATATCTGCGGCTAAGATCAGTTTTGTAGACGATGCCGTAAGGCAAGTAGACAGTGATGCCATAATTATCTGTCCAGTAGTTATCGTTGGCTACATTCGCATGAATTTCACCGTGCGCATAAGCGTTAATTGGGATAGGTCCCCACTCCGTAAAGAAACCTGCGCCTATTCGCCGTTGATAACCATTAAAACCCGACGATGGAGTGGCGCCATCTTCGCCAAATCTATTGCATGGAAACAACGTCTTCTTCGCACACTTCGCATTAGTTAAATCCCTTACCTTTGGTATGCGATAACCCATACGACGACACCATTCAGCTTGATTAGATGCAGTATCACGCACATCTCCTCGATTGACGAACCACTGCCTCAACACAAATCCATATTTTACTACCTCAACGCCATTTCTATTTCTACCCACTAACTCAAATGTTTGCGGTAACCTTGGCCTATACACTAGAGGGTTCCGAGCGCCCCATTGACCTCTTGCATTTGGACCATTTAGAACAACCCGAGCTACAACTTTATTCCAATCCTCTCTAGGAAGAAAAACAGCATCAATACCAAGAATCTTATTCTTATGCATCGGCACCCAAGAACCAGCTTCAACATTTACCACTGTAGCAGTGATTCCCTCATGCGTGACGGGTGCCCATGTCAATTCTCTTACATCTATTCCTCTTATGAGTAAATCAAAATATAACTTATCTGCACCTGTAGTCGGGAAATTTAGGCTATATGATGATTTAACTAAAAAGCCCTTATAAGGATTCCATATGTCAGCTGGACCTGCATAACGTGCATAATTGCTGTCATACCAACTTAGACTCGGCCTTGCATATTCAATAACTGCCGGCGGCGGCGGTGGTGGTGGCGGCGGCGGTGGTGGTGGTGGCGGCGGTGGTGGCGGCGGTGGTGGCGGCGGTGGTGGTGGTGGTGGCGGCGGTGGTGGAGGTAGTTCTGGAAGTGGTGTTGAAGGTAAAATTATTGCATCACTACGATTACCCGCTCGATCCATTTTACCATTCAATGCCTGTAAATCCCATGAAGATGATAATAATAACACCGTCAACGCTAACGAAATTTTTCGGGATAATTTTGATAATAATTTGAGGGATAACTTCGAGGATATAAACGAGTGAAGCGTTAAAACGCGTCTATTTAATAAATTTAAGACATAGGTTTGCCAGCGCTGGTGTCTGGTGTCTAAAATGATAATGCATTATGGTTTACCTGTCAAGTAATGATTTGTTTTATTTATATTTTTATAATTATTCGCTTATTTAATAAGCTTGTTTTCCTGTAGCAATAAAAGTATAACCATTTTAAAAATTGTTGGCTAGTCTTTTGACGGATTTTTTGTACAGCTTTGTTAAGAATACAGTTACTTAAACTTTGAATAAAAGTTTAAGTAGTTAGAAATTTTATTTTTTCTTAAAAAAATACAATCAATAATGTAACCAAGTTTTATAAGTGATTTTTCAATAGTAAACATAAAACTCATTTAAAATAATTAATGAGTTTTATATTTATTAAGATAATCCACTAAAAGATTGATTATAATAATTAGCTATTTTGAGGCATTGAGACTAACTTTTTTAGGATAAAATTCAGAATGACGCCATAAAGTGGCAAAAAGAATAATCCGCAAATTAGAATTTTAAAACTATAGTCCATTAACGAAATTTCGATCCAATGATTTGCCATAAATTCATCGTTACTTTGATAAAATGCGATAGCAAAAAAGACAATAGTATCAATACCATTACCAAATATTGCCGATGCTGTTGGGGCAACCCACCATGATCTGTTTTTTCTTAAATAGTTAAAAACAGTAATATCCATTAGTTGACCAACTAAATAAGCGGCAAAACTTGCCAATGCAATTCTAAATACGAAGCTATTAAATTCCGTCAATGCTGATAATCCAACCCAATGGGTTTCAAAAAATAGTACCGAAATCAGGTATGAAAATAACAATGCAGGAATCATTACAACAAAAATGATTTTTCTGGCTAAACTAGCACCATAAATTCGAATAGTCAGATCGGTAGTTAAAAAAATAAACGGAAAAGTGAATGCCCCCCATGTGGTGTGAAAACCAAAAATATCAAACGGGATTTGGACTAAATAATTACTTGAAGCAATAACTAAAATATGAAAAAAGGCCAACCAGTAAAGGGCTTTTTGCTGTTGTTTACGGGTAAAGTTTGTTTCTATCGATTCTGAATGAGTGTTCAAATACATCTTTTTTCCTTTTTAATGGGGTGAGAGAACCCAGTTGTTGGTTAATCTATTTACTTTGAGCCATATATTCTTTTAAGCCCTTATCACGCAGCAAGCAACTAGGACACTTACCACATCCCCCTTCAACACCGTAATAACAGGTATGGGTATGTTTTTGAACATAATCAAGATAACCTAGTTTATCAGCCATTTCCCACGTTTGCGCTTTGGTTAAATACATCAGTGGCGTGATGAGATTAAACGCATAGTCCATGGCTAAATTCATTGATACATTCATTGATTTAATAAAGACATCACGGCAATCTGGATAACCACTAAAATCGGTTTCACAAACTCCAATAATAATGTCAGAAATTCCTTGTTGCTTAGCATGACAGCCAGCCAAAAGTAAAAAAAGCATATTACGCCCATCAACGAAGGTATTGGGGTAATCGCCATCTTGAGCGGCTTTAATTTCTTGAGCGTCATCAATCAACGCATTATTTGTAGTTTGTTTGATAACTGATGTATCAATGACAGTTTGCTCAATACCAAGATCATCTGCGATCCATTTGGCTTTTTCAAGCTCTATTGCGTGGCGTTGACCATAGCGAAAACTGATTGCCTGAACGTTTTCACGTCCATAATCAGCAATGGCTTGCAGTAAGCAAGTGGTTGAGTCTTGCCCACCAGAAAATATAACTAGTGCTTTACGAGTTTGCATTAACTGTTCCTGTTTGGATAGATTAGATTAGCGATTATCCACTTTTTCTGGATACATGTCGTGATTGGCTAATCGATTAGCCGCAACTTGTTCCCAATGAGTATCCGATTTGCCATAATTGGCATAAGGATCAATCGAAATGCCACCTCGCGGAGTGAATTTTCCCCAGACTTCGATATATTTAGGATCCATTAATTTAATCAGATCTTTCATAATGATATTAATGCAATCTTCATGGTAATCGCCATGATTACGAAAGCTGAACAGATAAAGTTTTAACGATTTACTTTCGACCATTTTAATATTGGGCACGTACGAAATATAAATTGTCGCAAAATCAGGTTGCCCTGTGATAGGACAAAGACTAGTAAATTCTGGGCAATTAAATTTAACAAAATAATCGTTATTCGGATGTTTATTATCGAACGTTTCGAGTATTTCAGGACAATAGGTTGTTGGATAGCGAACAGACTGATCGCCTAGTAGTGTAATTTTACTCATTATTTTTCCTTAGTTTTTTAGCGTGGGAGGTTCACGAACCACGTAATAAGGCGCACACCATACTCTTTTTGCTTAAAAAAGTCTAGTATAGCAAGATGGTTATACAAAATATAAAACTAACACCATCAACAATAGCCATCGATGGTGTTAATGATAAAAATGTTGTTAGAAAGTAAGAAAACTGGAAAATAGTCTAATTATTATAGCTTACTTTGATCCCAATTCTTTATAAAAATCAGATAATTTAGTTTTAGCTTCATCAAGTTCCATTTTGGCATCAGATAATTTTGTTTGTTGTTTGATAATTTTCTGTTTATTACCTTTTGCTCTTGCTTGTTCTAATTCTTTAGTCCTTTCAGCCACTTTATTTGATTTTTCATTAATCTTTTTTTTGTATTTGGCTTCTAAATCATCATTTGAACAATGCTCATTTACTTCGCGTAATGCTTTCTCAAGCCCTTGGATTTGATGAGAATTATTATTTTTTTTAGCATAATCAATCTGTTTTTCAATGGACTGTTTTTTGCTTTCACACGTTAGTCCTTCTGATTGGCCATTTGAGGCATAAGCACCAAATGAAAATGAAATAGCCAAAGTAATAATACTTAATTTACAGACTAACCAACTTACTGATTTCATATAAATTTTCCTTAAGTTTATTTTCTTAATTGGACACAATCAACTTTATGATCTCTACCTTTAGTTAGAATAAGATTCGCTCGTTCTTTTGTTGGTAAAATATTTTCAACTAAATTTAATTCATTAATTTCTCGCCAAATTCGGTTAGCAATATTTGTAGCTTCATGTTCTGGAAGTTTTGAGTAATGATTAAAATAAGAGTTAGGATCGCTAAATGCACCCTCCCTAAATTTTAAAAACCGATTTACATACCAATCATGTAATAATGACATATCAGCATCAACATAAATTGAAAAATCGACATAATCCGAAACAAAAACTCGGTTATTCGCTTGTGGATAATTCAGTGTACTTTGCAGTACATTCAAACCTTCAAGAATCAAAATGTCAGGACTATCAATAACGATTTCTTCATCTTCGACAATATCATAAACTAAATGAGAATAAACGGGTGCTTTAACTTGTGCCTGTCCTGATTTTATATCAGCAACAAAATTAAGCAATTTTTTTATATCGTAAGACTGAGGAAACCCTTTTTTATTCATTATTCCATGTTCTTCAAGATATCTATTTGGATATAAAAAACCATCAGTTGTTACCAAAGCTACCTTGCGATGTTCAGGCCAACGGGTTAATAATGCTTGTAGTACTCTAGCGGTAGTACTTTTACCTACAGCAACACTGCCTGCAATGCCAATAATGTAAGGTGTTTTTTGACTTTTACCTAAGAATTTAGATAAAACAGCTTGCCGATTAAAATTATTGCTGATGTAATAATTAAGTAATCTAGATAAAGGTAAATAAATTTCACTCACTTCATCCATGGATAAATCTTCATTAATACCTTGTAACGAAACTAATTCTTCTGCTGTTAAAGTCATTGGTACCGTATTACGTAAGCTAGCCCATTCTTGACGATTGAATTTCAGATAAGGGCTTAAGTGATTTTTCATTTTATTGTTCTCTAATTCGGTCTAACAAATTTATTCGGCTCAGATTATACATAAATTTATTTTTTTACAATCTTAAATTAGCATGACGTCTTCATCATAGCTATATTTTGGACTTACTGATAAAATACGTTTGTAAAATGATTAACCCTAATATTAGACAGAGATTTTATGTTAAAAAATAAATCAAAACAGAAAGCTAAAAAAAGCCGTCAAGAGATTAATGAAGAATCTCGGGAACTGAAGCGTAAACGCAAACACAAAGGTTTACCAAGTGGCTCTCGCTTTAATAAGCTAGATAATAATAAAAATAAAAATTCGACAAAAACAACCAAAGATCCAAGAGTGGGTAGCAAAAAACCTATTTCTTTAATTGTTGAAGATTCTAACAATATAGAAAAACCTGTTAAACAATCTAAACCAATTAAAACGATTTTATCGCCACAACAAGAATTAGAACAGTTAGAGAACGATCCGAAATTAGATATGTTACTTGATCTAGTCGAGCAAAATGTCAAACTCACTAAAGATCAACAAATTTATCTTGATAGAAAATTGAATCGTATCGATGAACTGATGCAAGAGCTTGGTTATACTGATGACGACTTTGATGATTTTGATGAATTAGACGAAAAGAAAGAAGATATTGTTAGTTTATTAAAACGAAACTAATAATAGGAAAATATAATTAGCAATCGTGATAGTATGTGTCTTGATATGAGTAGGAATATCATCCAAAAATAATATTCCTACTGATAATTTAAACTTAGAATCCATTACTTTTATTCAGTCAATTAATAATTAAAAGTGAGCAATTCATAGTGCCAATATTAATTATGTTAAGTTTATATTTTGGGTTATTGATTTGCACATTGTTATATTTAAATAAAACTAATCGAATCAAAATTAAAACCAAAATCAAGAACCAACAAAAAGCAATAGTAAAAACTCATAAAAATAACAACACTAAAGATAGACATAAGCGGAAGTAAAAAGCATGACTGATACGCAATTATGGGATCAAGCGTTAATTGAAAAATATAATTATTCTGGCCCAAGATATACCTCTTACCCTACTGCACTTGAATTTAACGAAAAATTTAATGAGCAAGAATTTTTATCGGCGGCAACTCGTTATCCCACAAAACCGTTATCGCTTTATGTGCATATTCCGTTTTGTCATAAGCTTTGTTATTTCTGTGGTTGTAATAAGCTTATTACTCGCCAAACACAAAAAGTTACCAAATACCTTGACATTTTAGATATTGAAATTGCCGAACGCGCAAAATTATTTAAACATCGCACGGTAACACAAATGCACTGGGGTGGTGGTACACCAACTTTTTTAAACGATGCTGAAATTACTCGATTGATTACCTCGTTAAAAAAGCATTTTAATTTTGTTGCTAATGCCGAACTATCCATCGAAATTGATCCGCGTGAAATAACACCACAAACAATTGACCATTTAGCAAGTGTTGGTTTTAATAGGCTAAGTATGGGAATTCAAGATTTTAATCACGAAATCCAAAGCCTAATTAATCGTGAACAAGATGAAACATTAATACGGTCTCTTATTAATCAAGCACGTAAAAATAATTTTCACTCAATTAGTTTAGATTTAATTTATGGCCTACCAAAACAAACCATTGAAAGTTTTGCCGAAACGCTCAATAAAGTGATTGATATTTCTCCCGATCGTTTAAGTGTATTTAATTATGCCCACTTACCAAGCCGTTTTGCTGCCCAACGAAAAATTAAAGATGATGATTTGCCTAATGCCAATCAAAAATTGCAGATCCTACAAACTAGCATTAAAAAGTTAACCGAAGCTGGTTATCACTTTATCGGTATGGATCATTTTGCTAAGCCCTCTGATGAATTAGCTATTGCTCAACAAGAAAATAAATTGCATCGTAATTTTCAGGGGTATACAACTCAAGGCGATGCTGATTTACTTGGACTTGGTGTGTCGGCCATTAGTATGTTAGGTGATAGTTATGCGCAAAATCAGAAAGATCTAAAAATCTATCAAACTCAGGTTGAGCAAAAAGGACATGGATTATGGAAAGGATTCACCTTAAATCCTGACGATAAGATTCGTCGTGATGTGATAAAACAGCTTATCTGCCATTTTCATTTAGATAAAAATGTTATTGAACAACAATACCAAATTCAATTTGATGATTATTTTGCTGAAGATTTAAAATTACTGGCGCCATTGCAAAAAGATGGATTAGTGACAATCAATAACAATATAATCGAAGTCCAACCTAAAGGACATTTATTGATACGCAATATTTGTATGTGCTTTGATATTTATATGCGAAAAATGGCAAGGCAGCAGCAGTTTTCTAGGGTTATTTAATTTGAAGTCGTTTGTCAAATTGCTGTAAACAATATGAGTAATTCCTACAAAGTAAATATTATGTTAATATTTAGTCTAATTTAATAAAAAATAACAAATAAATTATTTGTTTTATTGTGATTAAAGGTTAGCTTTTAAATTCACAATTTTAGCCTTTAGACATGAAATTTTTATTTTTAATAAGGAGTATATTGATAAAATGGCATTGATGAATAAATTAGTAGAAGTATTTCCAACTCGCCCTTTAAAAGTCATGAATTTAAAGCAAGAAGGCTCAATGCATCAAATAAGAAGATTACTTGCAGCAATAATTTTCTTTGCGTTAGCTTTATTTATGGCCATAAGAAATTATCCTGGATTAATTGATGATTATAAAATATCACAGAATTCTGTTGTGGTTGACTATGATGTAGAAGGAACATGTCGTGCAAGACGTATGGTTGATAACTGTTCAGTGAAAATTACTACTGATACAGGACAAGTTATTAAGCGTGATTATACTTTCATTGGGGGGAAAAAAGGAAATTATCAAGTTGTAACTGTCGCTTCGGCCGATGATTTATCACTAGTAACAATCAATTTAGCTATTGATAATATGCGGACTGTATTTGTGGCTACTACTGGTCTTATTCTTTTGTTGTTGTTGGTTACATGGATGAGTTTAGGATGTTTCTTAAGAACACATAAAATGATAAAAGTTATCAAGGAAATTAACGGGCAAAAATTAACACCTGTTATTGTACCAGTTAAACTAGTCTCTTATGGTAAAATAATAACTGCCTTATATCGTGCAAGCAATGCACAAGGAATAAATGCTAAATATGCAGCCAATTTTAATAAAGACTCAAACGGTGGACCAATCATTATAGGTGATAAGATTAGAAATAAATGTAATGTGTTGGCCGTAGTTGGAGAAAGCAACTCTGTTCCTATTCTTCTTGACCAAGAATTTATGCGCTGTGATTTTACCTATAATGAAATGCAGGCATTAAAAGAAGCTCTCTCTTAATCCAGATATGATATCAAGAATAGTGAAATCAGTTTGTTTTTAAATATTTAAATTTTATACCTAGGGCGATAACGTCGCCCTATTTTTTTAAACAAAATAAACAGCACTTATTAATGGCTTGCTAGATAAACCTTAAATTTCGTCGTTTGGGCAATCACTTCAACGCTTTTGAATGTTTCATCTAAAATGGTTTGATACGGTAAAAATGAATTTGCCACAATGCACAAATAACCATTTAATTTTAGGTGTTTTTTTGCTTCTTTGATTAACGTATTAACGGCCGTGTAATCAGTTTGTTTACCATCATGAAAAGGTGGATTCGAAACAATAAGATGATATTTATCATTTAGATTTGAAAAAACGTCACTCGCTACAACTGTGGCATTAACATGATTACGGTTTAACGTGGCTTTACTTGATTCAATTGCTGCACAGCTTACATCAGATGACGTTAGTGCTATATCAGGGTTTAATTTACCTAGCACCGTGGACAAAATGCCCGAACCACATCCCACATCTAATACATTACCTTTAATAATATCAGTACGATCCATCAATGCATTTAACAGTAATTCACTACCAGCATCTAACCCTTTTTGGCTAAAAACACCAGGTAAGCTTTTGATTTCAATATTCTGATTTTCAATAGTTAAATGATAACTTAACCACCATTCATCAAGATCAAATGCTAAACGGCTATCTGCATGAAAATGATATAAACCACAACGTCTCGCGCTATCGATTTTTTGAATTGTACCAAAATCACTCAATAAAGCTTCCACGCTTTTTACACCTGTTCTATTTTCACCTATGATAAAAATATCACTACCTTTTGGCATATTATGCAATAAATAAGAAAGCTGAAATTGTGCTTCGCTTTTAGTTTTTGGCCAATAGTAAATCAGTGTATTCATTCCTACGTAAAAATCCGCTTCTGGCAATAATGAAAAATAGGTGTGATTGCCTCGTGCACTAGCTTTTAGACGTAAATAAGTATGAAATTGTGTGCAATGAATCTTAACTTGATTTGCCGACATAATAGATGGATAATTATCCTGAATATCGCCAGCTATCAGCACATTTTTATCGTTAAAAAATGTTTGGTGACGCTCAAGTACTTGACTTGCTGGGGTAAAAGCAGATGTTGCCATATTTCCTCAATGAAAAACCTTTATAAATTGATGCATTGATTATACAATTAACTATCTTTAATCTCTAATAAAAAACAGTAAGTCAATAATGACACTACAAGATTGGTATCTAAAACAGTGCAACATAACTCAATACGTTTTGAGGAATGCTAATGTTTTCAAAGGTGAAATAGCGACACAAATAAGTGAAGAAATTAGATTGATTGTAGTTGCAGAACAAAAACCAACACAAAAAATCTATTATGATATTTTAAATGCTATCCATCTAACTGAAAAACAAGTATTGTTTTTAACGCCACAACAATTAATTATTCCTGCTGATGAAATTAATACAGTAATTTGGTTTATTGATATTACCTTGGATGAGTCTTGGATTAACCCATTAACTATTCAAACTACCAGTTTAAATCAGCTTGCAAAAGCACCACAACAAAAACGCCTACTATGGCAACAATTATGTCAATATGAAAACTATTTCCATCCTCACCGAACATGATTTAAAAAAAGCTTTTGAATTAGAAAAGATTTGCCATGCAATTCCTTGGTCAAAACAAACATTCTTTTCAAACCAAGGTGAGCGTTATCTCAATTTTAAAATAACGATTAATAACCAAATAGTTGGGTTTTGTATTTGCCAACATGTAGCAGATGAAGCAAATTTATTTAACATTGCAATACATCCCGATTTTAGAAAGCAAGGACTAGCAAGAGAGCTGCTCAATCATTTAATAGATGCGTTAATAACGATAAAATCGCCCTATCCAATCTCAACCCTTTGGCTTGAAGTCAGACAATCAAATACGGCAGCACTTAAGCTTTATCACACGCTGGGATTTAACCAAATAACGATTAGAAAAAATTATTACCCAACAACTAATGGTAAACAAGAAGACGCTATTATCATGGCATATACTTTGGCTTTATGATTTACCAATAAAATGAGCAAAAGGAAAAAAGTGTAATGTCACAAAATAGAGCTTTACTTTTTATTAATGGCGAGCCACCACAACATGACTTTCAACATTTGGATAATTATACTTATATTGCTTGCACAGATGGGGCTTATCATAATTATCTGTCGACTTTGTCAATCGAACCAAACTTTATTATTGGCGATTTAGATAGCTATAATCCTAACAAAGCAATTCCACCTAAAACTAAAATTATTCATACACCTGACCAAAATAAAACTGATTTTGAAAAAGCAATTTTGTTTTTAGCAGGTAAAGGGGTGAAAGCATTTGATGTTTATGGTGCTAGTGGTCATGCTAGTGATCACTTTTTGGGGAATATTTCTGTTGCAATAAGATATTATCATCAGTATCAAATTACCTTTTATGATAATTATTGCCATTTCTTTTTTGCCAAACATCATCAAGAAATAACCAATGTAAAAGATCATATTATTTCACTAATGCCATTTTCGAAAGTAACTGGTGTAACCATTACAGGCTTTCAATACCCCTTAATTGATGCCACATTATCGCTAGGAGGAGTTGTGAGTTTAAGAAACAAAGCGATTAGTGATTTGATTAAAATATCCTTTAAAAACGGTGATTTAATGGTCTTTGTTGAGAATTGAAATAATGTCAATTGACATTTATATTTACATTACTTTACAATCTTCCTTTACAAAAGAAGAAATATAATTGTGGTTCAAGGAAATTCGCCATGCTTCTCAAAAAACTTTCTGTGCTAGTTTGCGCATCTTTCGTTTCTTGTGTTTTTGCCCAAACAAATAATATACAGGATGAAACAGATAAGGTAATTGATACATTTTTGCAATGTGATAATCAGTTTTTTGAACAATTATCTAAACACCAAGAGTCAATAAATCAATACGTTGATTTAGCAACCACTCCCGATAATGTAACTTATATTCCTGTTGAATCTATTCAAAAAACCGACAAAAATAAAGTTATGTTTAAAAAACCACTTAAGTATCATGATTTAGAAATTGTTGGCTATCAAAATATTTATATTCCAACTACTTTATCTGGTCAGTTTCTTTATTGGGGATTTATCTTTGATAACAAGCAAGATGAAATTAAAAGTGCTTTAAGCCATATTAATTGGTTACACTATAGCCAAAATACTTACATAGCAAACGCCAAAATTTATGATAGAAAATCAAAATCTAAAACATGGGAAGATGATATTTATGCCATCGATGGTGTTATTCCAAGGTTTGGTACAATTAATAAAGCGCTTTATTTAGAATCTTCTGCTAATAATCAAAGTAGTATTTTTTGTTCTATTCAAGGCGATTTAGAAAAAGAAACAATTCTTACGACTCGCCCAGATCTAAAACCAATCATCGAAAAACAAGAAGCTGAACTGCAAGAGCGAATTAAAGCAAATCAAGAAAAAATGCAAAAAGAAAAACAACAAACTCAATCACAAGCTAATCCTACAAATACTAACTCAAAAGATGGAGAAAAAATTTAAATGAAAAAGGTCAATTTATTTTTAATTCTCTTTTCTTTTGCAGCATTCAGCCATGCCTCAGGGGAAAAAGCTAATATTGATACGAAAGCAAATGAAAATACTGCTGCTGAAAGTTTAAAAGATCCAAGAGTAGGAGAACAATTCATTCCAACATCAAAAACTAACGACAATAATACTATTGGCTATTCATTTTTAGATAGAAAATCGATCAACCTTCACCCTTTCAACTCCAAAATTCGTGTATTTAGTGAAGTGACTAATTACAGCCCAGCATTGATACAAAAAAATGATGATGGTACAGAGACACCCTATCATTCCATAAAGATCGAATATTATGCCAATTGCGACAAAATGGAGTTAGCAAAAGGAAAACTTAGAACAATCGAAAATAATTTTGGTGATGGAAAATTAGTCAACACAATTGAGATAGCAAACCGTTGGATAGCTATCACTCATGATAACGAGCAATACAAATTACTTGCTATTGCCTGTTCCTTACCACTTGCTAAATAGTAAATCAGTACCTACTTTTACTCTTGCCACCTTGCTGTGGCGGAGTATATCCATTTATGTTAATATCGCTCTATTATTTATTTGAATGAATATCCCTTTATGAATATCACACAATTCCATACCATTACCGAGCAATTATTCAGCAAAATCGAATTATTCTTGGATAATTATGTAAATGAGCATGACATCGATTTAGACTATGAAACAAACGGCAATGTCATCACCATTAGTTTTCCCAATGGTAGTAAAATCATTATTAATACCCAAGAACCACTCTTTCAGGTATGGCTAGCCACTCAAAAACAAGGCTATCATTTTGATTATATCGATAATAATTGGATTTGTAATCGCACCGACAAGTCGTTTGATCAAATTTTTTCTGAATCTGTAAAAGAACAAGCTGAGCTATAATATATAAAAAACGGGAATTAGTTTAACAATTAGTTCCCGTTCAAGAAAGTAGTCACAAATTTTACTTAAAAGAAATCTACAATAAAGTAAGATTTGCTAATTTAACTACTAGCCATTTTATACCTTCATTAACAAAAGCAATTTGTACTCGCTTATGATCACCTTCACCATCAAGATTAACAATAGTTCCTTCACCAAAACGTTTATGTAACACTTTACGACCTAATTTATAACCATCACATTGAGGCTTCTTTTTAGGGTAAGACTTTATTTTTTCAGGCGACATTGTTCCTTGATAACTAATTTCATTTAACTTATCAATAGGTAATTCAGACAAAAAGCGTGAAGGTAAATTACGCTCTTCACGACCATATAGACGCCTTATCTGAGCTAATGATAATGTTAGATACTTACGTGCTCGAGTAATACCTACATAGGCAAGACGACGCTCTTCTTCAAGTTTATCGAAGTCTTGAGAAGATCTTAAGTCTGGGAATATGCCCTCTTCTAGTCCGACAATAAAAACATTATCAAATTCAAGACCTTTAGCAGAATGCAGAGTCATTAGTTGAACGGTATCTTGTTCACTAATTACATCTCTGCTTTCTAATGACGTATATGCTAAAAATGATTCTAAAACAGTTAATGCCTTACCCGTTTCTTTATCTTGAATAAGGTTATTTTCATTAAAGCGATAAAACTGCTCAGCGGCCGATACCAATTCTTCAAGATTTTCCAGCTTTGATTGCCCTTTAATACCAGGCTCTTGCTCATACATTTGCAATATGCCAGATAATTTGATAATAATATCAAGTTGTTTATAAAATGGTTTAAGCTCTGCTTTATCGAAGATTGATTCTATTAATTCCAAAAAACGACCAATCCCAGAGCTTTGCCGTTCAGTAAAAGCATTGGTTTGGATTAGCATTATACATGCATCCCATAATGAAATATTATACTGCTTTGCAGTCAATCTAATTTTATCTAGCGTGACATTACCAATACCTCGAGTTGGGGTATTGATTGTAGCTTCAAACGCCATGTCATTATTGTGGTCATGTAATAGCCGTAAATAAGCAAGCGCTAATTTGACTTCTTGTCGTTCATAAAAACGAATAGATCCATAAATTTGATAAGGTAAACCTGCTTGCAACAATGTATCTTCAAATATACGTGATTGTGCATTATTACGGTACAATATCGCACAGTCTGCGTACTTTCCACCTTCGTCATGGAATTTTTTTATTTGACCAACAACAAATCTTGCCTCATCAATATCATTAAAACCAATATAAAGCGTAATCAGTTCACCGCCGCCTATATCTGTCCATAAAGTTTTACCCAACCGGTTCTGATTTTTCGATATTAAATTATTAGCTACATCTAAAATGTTACCAGTTGAACGATAATTTTGTTCCAACCTAATAATTTCAGTTTCAGGGTAATCGTTTATAAATAATTGGAGATTATCCGCATTAGCACCACGCCAACTGTAAATAGATTGATCGTCATCGCCTACAATCATTACATTAGCTGTATTACCTGCCAGTTTTTGTACCAAACGATATTGGATCTTATTAGTGTCTTGAAATTCATCAATTAAGATATTACAAAAACGATGATGACAATAATTTAAAACGTCTTGATTATGGCAAAGCAGCTCATACGTTCTTAAAATTAATTCTGAAAAATCAACGTATCCAACTCTATCGCAAATAGTCTGGTAGTCTCGATAAATCGCCTGCCACATCACTTGTTTAGGATCTTCAGGAACAATATCTTCCGCTCGGAATCCTTTTTCCTTTTGAGTAGAAATAAAAGCAGCACACTGTTTTGGCGACCATTGTTTTTCGTCGATTTTTAGTTCGTGAAAAATTCGCTTGATAAGCCGAATTTGATCTTCAGTATCAATAAGTTGAAAATTAGGCGGTAACTTAGCTTGCTCAGGAAACATACGTAACAAACGATGAGTAAGCCCATGGAATGTACCCACCCACATACCATTAAAATAACCCTCGCCGACTAATGCTTGAATACGTTCTTGCATTTGAATAGCCGCTTTATTGGTAAAAGTAACCGCAAAAATTGAGCCAGGTGAATAACTCTTTTCAATACAAAGCCAAGCAATACGATGAACTAAAACACGCGTTTTGCCACTCCCTGCACCTGCAAGAACAATTGAATATTGACTATCGGTAGTAACTGCTTTTTGTTGCTCTGTGTTTAGGCCATCTAATAATAATTTATTAATTTCCATTACATGCAAACCTATTTTGATAATAGAAACCGTCAAGTAACATTATTGTTGAAAGAGTTATTAATATTTTCATCATATTCCGAATACGTTTGTCCACTGTGATCTAACAGAATATAAATAAAGACAAAGCTTCTTAGGTAAAAATTTCCATTACTACTAAAGAAACGTATCTTTGCATTTATTTTACTGTTTATTTGTACAGATAAGGAGGTTAATTATAGCAGATTCTCTAATTCTGGCAATTGTGTTATTTCGATGTGAGGTAAACATCTAGTATCATTAAGCTGAAAAATATCCTGATTATAAATATTAATAAAGCAAGCTAAAAAGCCGTTATCAATAGCTCCATTAACATCCGTTAATAAATTGTCACCCACATGTAAAATAGAGTGTGATGGAATATTAAGTTTGTGAGATGCTAAATCAAAAATTTCAGGAAAAGGTTTAGAACGGCCATGTTCACCACCACGTAGTGAAAATTGAAAATAATCACCTATGCCAATTTTGTTAATATCAACGTTACCATTAGTGATAACAGCCAAAGGATATTTAGTGGCTAATTTAGTTAATAGTGTATGCGTTGATTCAGGAACGTTCATCTTGTGCCGCCAAACATTAAAACAACTCATTGCTTCATCGATGACATCAGCAAATTTTGATGCTGGTATATTAGTTTTATTTAATAGCGATGTAATGGTTTGAATTCGCCAAACAATAACATCGTGATAAATTTCAGGGTCAGATGCAAGTACAGCACGCTTTTCAGCAAAATATTCGGGTAAAGTAAGTGTGCGTAATTGTTCATAACCTTGAAGAGTTTTGATCATTTCGTCTTCCGCTTTTTCAACGATCATGCTGTTATTGTATAACGTATCATCTAGATCAAAAGTAAACGCTTTAATCTTATTAATAGATCGATAAAAGTGCATCGTTATTTTCCCCTTTTAGCGCGTGGATGGGCTGAATCATAAACTTCAGATAAATGCGAAAAATCTAAATGCGTATAGACTTGGGTCGTTGATAAATCAGCATGCCCTAACAATTCTTGTACTGCACGCAAATCACCACTTGATTCTAGCATATGAGTTGCAAATGAATGACGTAATTTGTGAGGGTGAACATGACTGCTTAACCCTTGTTTGATTCCCCACTGAGCAAACCGTTTTTCAACATTTCGCGGTGAAATACGCTTACCCAATTTGGAAATAAATAAAGCATCATCTTGTGGTGTTAAAAAATTCCGCATTGACAACCAGTGTTTAATCCATTTGATAGATTCTCGACCTAATGGCAATTTTCGCTCTTTATTCCCCTTACCCATTACGCGAATTTCACCATCAACAAGATTCAATTCTTGACAGTTAAGACCGACTAATTCAGAAAGGCGTAACCCTGAACCATACATAACTTCAAGCATAGTTCTATCACGAACAGAAAGCGGATCATTATGATCAATATCAAGCAGTTGATTAATTTCGTCAATATCAATATTTTTGGGTAAGTGTTGACCTAATTTTGGATTTAGCACGCCTCGAGCTGGATTAGCGGTAAGCTGCTCGTTTTTTACCATCCAATCACAAAAACTACGCAAAGCAGAAAGTCTTAATGATAAGCTTCTTGCTTGTAAGCCCGTCTGTTTGCTACGACTGATTAACAATCTAACTGCGGATGAATCCAAATTTTGCCAGTTCGAGATTTCAACTTCACTTGCCAACGAAATAAGTGCATAAAGTTGACGTCGATAATTAATCTGAGTATTTAAGCTTAGTTGCTTTTCTGACTTTAAATAATTTAAAAATTGATCAACAGGCAACTTTAATGCCGTATTATCATTTTTATTAGGCTGCATAATGCTATGTCCTTATTTTGTTCGCATAATCCATCTGCTAATTAAAATCGGTAAAATTTCACTCATTTTTTCAAGTAATAATGTACCTTGTCCTGCTTGATAATGTTCGGAATTAGCACTAGTAAACATTAAAAGCCCCAAATCACCAAATTGACCTAACAAAGATAATGCCACTGAGCCAACATAACCGTGTTCATCAGGTAATAAAAAATCAAGCTCAGTTGAATTTAATGTACCTAAATACTGTTGACTGTACTGGAAATGTCTAACACGAATAAAATCAAATTGTGATGAATCTAAAGCTATATGATGGTAATTTGATGGCGCATTAAGCAACCATTTGTCACCAAAAAGATATAAATAAGCACCACTAAGTCCTAATGATTTAGCCCATGTGTTTAATAAAACAATAAGTTGATTTAGATCCTGTGCTTTAATTAATTCAATTTGCAGATCCATTAGCTGATTAAACAACAATTCGTTGGCACTGGCATGTTCCAATAATAATGAAATTTCGCACTCTAATTGGTTAATTTTATTGCGCTGACGCGCCATGTTCCATTCTGGTAAAGAAATCATTCCCCTGACAGGATGAGGCACTTGCATACACTCAACATACCGGGCATTTCTCATAAAAAAATCTGGATTATCAATAATATATTGACAAACGATTTCATCATTTAATTTTAATGATGAAGACGATCGCCGAGCTTTTTTTACTCTTAAATTTTGTGTATTTTTACCAACCATAATTAGCGTCTATTGTATTACCGTGTTATCTCATGTTTCTACTGTTTTTTTCGGTTAAAGATAAAAACTTCAATAAAATCAATACCAAACCTGAATGTTTTTTGCCTTGTTATTTTCTGTCAACAAGTTTTAGAATCTATTGGGAGGATGATGTTAAAGTTAAGTAGCAATAAAACCATCATATACATGTGTAGCAGGTCCAGTCATATAAAGTGGTTGATTTCCACCTTTCCATTCAATTAATAATTTGCCACCAGGTAAATTGACATTAACTTGTTGGTTTAATAGTCCTTGATTGATGCCTACTGCTACTGCGGCACAGGCACCAGTACCACAAGCTTGTGTTTCGCCAACCCCACGTTCAAATACACGTAAATTAATGTTATTGCGATCAATAATATGCATAAATCCAATATTGGCACGTTCAGGAAAGCGTTCATGTTGTTCTAATAACGGACCTAGTGTTGCCACTTCTGCGGTTAGAATATTATCGACTTGAACAACACAATGAGGATTGCCCATAGATGCAACACCACATAATATAGTCTGTTCTTGTGCTCGGATTATATAAGTTTTTTCTTCTTTTATAGCTTTGAAAGGAATTTTGTTAGGTTCAAAAATAGGCTGTCCCATATTAACACGCACAGTATTATCATCATTTACGGTTAAAACAATATTGCCTTTCATGGTACTAACTTTTAACACTCGTTTTCGGCTAAGGCCTTTTAAACGAACAAAACGTGCAAAACAGCGAGCCCCATTACCACATTGCTCAACTTCAGAACCATCTGAATTAAAAATACGATAATGAAAATCACTATCTGGTACATAAGGTGGCTCAACAATAAGAAGTTGATCAAACCCGACACCAGTATATCGATCTGCCATACGTTTAATCATTTCTGTCGAAAGATGAACATTTTGCGTCACAGCATCAATAACCATAAAATCATTTCCGAGTCCATGCATTTTTGAAAAGTTCATCGCTAGTTTACCTTCTGTTGTCAAACATGTTTTTATTTTTAACTTTTAGTCTAAACTGGTTACCAACATCAACTAAAAGAGGAATGCTATTATAATTAAGCATTCAATAACCTGTTAAATATTATAAAACTACTTCACCTCGCCATAAATCATCGAAGGATTCACGCTGGCGAATTAATTTATGTTGTTTATCATCAATAAGCATCACTTCTGCTGGTCGTAAATGGCTATTATAATTTGATGCCATACTAAAGCCATAAGCACCAGCACTACAAATTACCAACAAATCATCTTGTTTAACCGAAAGCTCACGCTGATAAGCCAACACATCGCTAGATTCGCAAATAGGTCCCACAACATTATAGACCAAAAATTCATCACCAGTTTGTGGTTGCTTTTCAGGTAACACTCTCATCCAAGCATCGTAAAGAGCGGGACGAATTAAGTCATTCATACCTGCATCGACAATTGCAAAATGGTTATTATCTTGGTGTTTGGTATATTCCACCTTAGTAATTAGCAACCCTGAATTAGCAACAATCGAACGCCCTGGTTCGAACAAAATTTCAATATCAGGATAATCAACTAATTTGTTCTTAAGTTCGGTTACAAGTTGCGATGCTGTTGGTGGTTGTTCGTTATCATAACAGACCCCTAAACCTCCACCTAAATCAATATGTTCAATTACAATATTATTAGATTGCAATTTATCAACTAAAGCGAGTATACGATCGGCAGCATCAAGAAATGGTGACAATTGAGTTAATTGAGAGCCAATATGGCAATCAATACCAACGATTTTAATGTTAGCTAATGAGCTTGCTTTTCGATAAACATTTAAAGCTAACTCATAGCTAATACCAAATTTATTTTCGCGAAGACCTGTTGAAATATAAGGATGTGTTTTAGCATCCACATCAGGATTGATTCTCAATGAAATCGGTGCAATTTTACCTAATCTTTTAGCAACTTCATCAACTCGGTATAATTCAGCCTCAGATTCAACATTAAAGCACTTAATACCAACTTCAAGCGCACGTTCAATTTCAACTATTGATTTAGCAACACCTGAAAAGACAATTTTTTTAGGATCTGCTCCTGCTTTTAATACTCGTTCTAACTCACCTTGTGAAACAATATCAAAACCAGCACCCAGTTTTGCAAGTAAACTCAAAACAGCCAAATTACTATTAGCTTTAACCGCATAACAAACCAAATGTTTATTATTAACCAAAGCATGTTCATACTCTAAAAACTGTTTACTTATGTATTCGGCCGAATAAACATATAATGGTGTACCATACTGCTTAGCAAGATCCGCTATCGCTATCTGATTGGCAAATAAACGACTTTGTTGATAATTTAAAAAATCCATCATGTTATTCCATTATGCAATTTAAATAAATAAACCAGATTGAATTGAAGCAGTTGTTAGTTTTGTTTGTTGCATTGCTGTTTTTTCAACTGGATGATAAAGCGGACCTTTTAATCCACATCCTACTAATGCCAATGTAACAAAACAGATAGGGAGTAATTTTATAGTTGATTTCATACAATATCCGCAATTCTTTCCATTTTTTATAATACTATCTATATTACACGATAGGCACAATGCTGCAAAGCGCAAATCATCATGCGAACATAAACAGATATATAAAATAAGTAAATATATTAAATTAAAGGTACAAGACTACATTCTACACATCAAATTACTATGCAATAAACCGTTACACAATTTGTAGATATGATTCAGATTGATAATTTCAAAACTTATCAGAAAAAATCAGCTAAGTTTTATGCATTAATATACTTTTCACGATTTGGAAGCCAACAATCAACTAATTGTTCAGCACTGTGTGGATGGTTTTTTTGGATGTCATAAGATATATTTTGAATTTCACTAATCAAATGCTGGTCGCGAATCAAATCAACAACTTTAAAATTAGCTGTACCCATTTGCCGAGTCCCTAAAATTTCACCACCACCACGAAGTTCAAGATCTTTTTGGGCAATAACAAATCCATCAGTACTTTCACGCATTACCTTCATGCGTGCTTGAGCAACTTTACTTAGAGGAGCTTGATACATTAATACACAATGAGATACTGCCGTGCCACGTCCAACTCGCCCACGCAACTGATGTAACTGAGCTAAACCTAAACGTTCTGCATTTTCGATAATCATTAAACTAGCATTAGGAACATCAACACCAACTTCAATAACTGTTGTAGCAACCAGCAGTTGAATTTTTCCTGCTTTAAACTCTTGCATAACTGATTGTTTTAAATCAGACTTCATTTTACCATGCACTAACGCAATATTTAAATGCGGCAAACGCATTTGCAATTCTGCAACCAGCATTTCAGCCGCTTGTGCGTCAAGTATTTCGGACTCTTCGACCAAAGTACACACCCAATAAACTTGGCGGTTTGCTAAGCAAGCTTGATTTACACGTTCAATAATTTCATCTCGGCGATTATTAGGTATTACAACTGTGTTAATTGGTGTTCTTCCGGGTGGTAATTCATCAATAACAGAAACATCTAAATCAGCATAAATGGTCATGGCTAATGTTCTTGGAATAGGCGTTGCCGTCATAATTAATTGATGCGGATAAAGATGATCTTTAATTCCTTTTTCCCAAAGACTTAGGCGTTGATTAACACCAAATCGATGCTGTTCATCAATGATGACAAGACCTAAAGAGGTAAATTCTACTTTATCAACAAATACTGCATGAGTACCAATTAACATAGTAATTTCACCCTTTTGAAGGCGCTCATAACGCTGTCGCTTATTTTTGGCGGTTAATCTTCCTGACAACCAATCAACACTAATTCCCAACGGCCCAAACCAAGTACTAAAATTATTATAATGTTGCTCGGCTAATATTTCTGTTGGTGCCATCAAAACCACTTGGCAACCATTTTCAATTGCATTCAACGCTGCTAAAGCTGCTACTAATGTTTTACCAGAACCAACATCACCTTGAATTAATCGCATCATAGGTACTGGTTTTGCCATATCGAGATAAATCTCTTGCACAACTCGCTGTTGAGCATGGGTTGGCGTGAAAGGTAATGATGATAAAAACGGGTTGATCAAGCGTTGAGTTGGGGAAAACAAGTGTGCCTGCTGTCTTTGATTATGTTTTTTTATCATTAACATACTCAGATGATAAGCAATCAATTCCTCAAAAATAAACCGCTTAATAGCTGGGTGATCACCCGACTCCAACTGTTCAATCTCAGTATCAATGGGGGGATTGTGAATAATATTTAAAGAATCAAAAGCCGACAAAAACCGATAAGCCAACTGAGGAGGTAAAACTTCTTCTGAAGGATTATTTTTCAACAAAATTAGCGCAGCCATAATTGACCGTCGAATCACAGCCTGAGTTAATCCATAAGTAGTTGAATAAATAGGTGTGTATCTTTCTTGATCATCTTCTAACTTGATAGATTTTTCGTCTCGACTTGTTTTTAATTTAAATTGCGGATGAATTATTTCAAGATAATTTTTACCGCGTTTTATTTCACCATAAGCACTGATCCATTTACCTTTAATTAGCGAAGCCTTCATACTAGCAGTAAAATGCATAAATCGTAATATTGCAATACCAGAATCATCTTGAACGTAACAAACTAGCATTTGTTTGCGACCAAAAGCAATTTCACTTTTAATAATAACACCTTCAATTGTCGTAAATTCGCCAATATTGGCGTCAGCAATAGCACAAGATGAAGTACGATCTTCATAACGTAAAGGAAAATGCAATAACAGATCTTTAACGGTATAGATACCTAATGTATTGAATTTTTTTTCTAGACTTTCACCAATCCCCGTTAGTTTTATCAACGGCAAATGGTCGAAAAAACGATTTATCATAATGACTAATTTATATTTCGTTTAACACTTACTACATCAGGTTGTAGTAACATTTTACGAATTAATTCATTAAGTTGCTGGGTATTTTTTACTTCTATCTGTAGAATAACAGTATAAATCTGCCTATCTTTTTCTTCGGTATTTAGCCATTGCAAGCGAGTATTTTCGTCATTAATAATTGAAAGTATATGCGCCAAAGAACCCTGAGTATTTAAAATATCGAGCCAAATTTCAGCAACAAAACGTTGAGAAATATCGGGAGCCCATTTAAGTGAGATATATTTTTCTGGATTATTTTGATAACCAGTAACATTTCGACAAGATTCATGATGCACAATTAACCCCTTCTCTGGACTAACATGCCCAACAATAGGATCATTAGGAATTGGATGACAACACTTAGAAAATGTAACAGAAACTCCTTCACTGCCAGTAATAACAAGAGTTTTATTTGACTCTGATTTATTTTGCAGCAGCGCTTTATGTTCTAAACCTTTGGCAATAAAATGGCTCATAATATTACCTAATCCGATTTCGACTAAGACATCATCAAAATTGGACAATTTGGCTAACTCAACCACTCTAGCCTTTTGGCTTTCTGACAGTCCACTAATACCGCCTGATTTAACTAACGAAAGATTCAATAAACGTCGACCCAATTCAATTGCATCTTCACGCTTAAGAGTTTTAAGCGCCTGACGAATACGCGACTTCGCTCTAGCACTAACCACAAAATTTAACCAACTAGCATTAGGATGGCCCTCAGGGGAAGTAATAATTTCAACTGTTTGCCCACTGCTTAATGGTTGTGATAAAGGATAAGGTTTACGATCAACAATTGCGCCAATGCATTGATAACCAATATCAGAATGGACTGCATAAGCAAGATCAACTGCGGTAGCTCCTTCTGGTAATTGCACAATACGTCCTTTGGGAGTAAAAACGTAAATTTCTTTAGGAAACAAATCAGATTTAACATTTTCGATAAATTCGAAAGAATTCCCTACGCTTTGTTGCAATTCTAACAGGCTTTGCATCCAGCGCTGAGCTTTAATTTGCGCAGTAGTATTGTTTAATTCATCAACTGCATTATACGCCCAATGAGCAGCAACACCCATTTCAGCCATTTGATCCATATCTTCGGTACGAATTTGGACTTCAACTGGTGTACCGTGAGGGCCTATTAACGATGAATGCAATGATTGGTAGCCATTTGCTTTGGGAATAGCGATATAATCTTTAAAACGATTAAGACGTGGTTTATACAAATTATGTACCAGTCCAAGAGCACGATAACAACCATCAACATCTTTTACCACAATTCTAAAAGTGTAAATATCCATGATAGAATGAAAATGTTGTTCACGTAGTTTCATCTTTTGATAAATAACATAGATATTTTTCTCGATACCAGTAACTTCTGCATCAATATGAGCGTCATGTAATCGCCCACGGATTTCAGACAAAATTTGTTGAATTAGCTCTTTTCGCGTATTTCGCGCTGTTTTAACGACTTTTTCAATCACTTTAGCTCGATTTGGATGCATTGCTGTAAAGCCCAAAATCTCAAGTTCTGTTTTGATGTGATTGATACCTAAACGATGAGCCAAAGGTGCGTAAATTTCAAGGGTTTCTTTAGCAATGCGACGACGTTTATCAGGTCTTAAAGCACTAAGTGTACGCATGTTATGCGTACGATCAGCAAGTTTAATTAAAATTACACGCACATCCTCAGTCATAGCAAGCACCATTTTCCGAAAATTTTCAGCTTGTGCTTCTTGCCTGTTACGGAATTTTAATTTATCAAGTTTAGAGACACCTTCGACTAAAATGGCAACATGTTTACCAAATTTGTCGGTAATATCTTGAAAAGTGACAGGAGTGTCTTCAATAGTATCGTGTAAAAGTGCGGCAATAACTGTTTCATAATCAAGCCGCATCTCAGCTAGATATGTTGCAACTGCAACTGGGTGAGTAATATAAGGTTCACCACTACATCGGAATTGCCCTTCATGTGCATTTTTAGCAAAAAGATAAGCATCTTGTATCAATTCGACTTGTTTAGACGGAAGATAAGATGCTACAACCTCTTTTAAGCCATCAAAATATTGCATAAGCAATTCCTGTAAAGCTTATTCGTATGATGGTGTGTTTTCGAGAAGAATCGACTCATGAAGTGTTGCTCGTGTTTCTTCCTCTTTGTTTTGACGAGCTTGAAAATCAGCAATATCAAGAATCTGTTTATTAACAAGACCATTTTCAATTTCACGTAAAGCAATAACAGTTTCTTTGTCGTTCTCTTCAGGAACATGTGGTGATTTATTTTCCACTTGTAATTGACGAGCGCGTCTCGCTGCTACAAGAACGAGATCAAAGCGATTACCAATTTTTTCTACTGCATCTTGAACAGTTACACGTGCCATTTTTACCTCTAATTTTTTACTAAAATACTTTATTTGAAAGATCTAATATTGTACTTAAATTTGTAGGCGATTGTCTATATTAATATTACTTTATCTGTCAATAATTGAGAAATGTCAGATAATTAAAACAGATCCTACATATTTGATGAGTAGTCATGATAAATGTTCAGATTCATCATCAGTTTTATTATCCATATGGCCCTTACTTTGAGCTAACTTAACTGCAAAATAAAGATCATAAGCAAACTCGATATACTCATCATCAAGCTTAATATTCATCTGTTTAAACCAATTTTTAAGTGTTTTACGTCGACCAGATAAAATTAGGGTAACATTTCTTACTTTTAAAGACTTCACTAATTCATCAATTCCCGACAGCACACTCACATCTTTATAAGTAAAACAAGGGATTGCATCGACAATAACATAGCTTATTGGATCACTAGACTCATCAATATAACTGATAATTCTTCGTTTAAAATAAGCGATATTGAAATAAGTTAGCGGAGAATTAAATCGATAAATCATTGTATTACTGATCGGTTGCACATTTTGGCTTATGGAATGAATCCGACCACTTTCATCAACACCTAATAACTGATCTTTAGGTCTAAATACTCGACGTAAAAATAAAAATAACCCCAGTAGTACCGCTAACGCCATACCAGGAATAATCCCTATAACAAGTACTGAAATAAGTGTTATCAAACTCAAATAAAAAGCGTCTCGATCAAATTTAAAAAAGCGAACGATGGTTTGAAAATTAATGAGTGAAATTGAAGAATATATTAAAATAACCCCTAACACACAAGTTGGAATATATTGTAAAGGCGAAAGGAAAAACAATACCACAATACCAATTAATATTGCTGCAATAATCGAAACTAGTTGCGTTTTACCTCCATTTGCATCATTTACAGCTGTTCTTGATGATGTACCACTAACAACAAACCCTTGTGATAACCCTGCTACAATATTAGCTATACCTAACGCTTTAAATTCAACATCGGCATTGGTTTCATAGTTATTTTTTGAGGCAAAACTGCGTACTGTTATCATCATACTAACAAAACAGATGATAGCGATATTAAGCGAAGGCACAACTAAATCACGCATTAAACCTTTATCAAAATCAAGCCATGATTCGGCAGGAATAAAATCACTGCTCACATTACCTATAATACGAATATTAAAATGATCAAAATTAAACAACCATGAAAATATCGTCATCACAATAACAGCTAACAGTGGCCCAGGATATTGTGGTCTTAATCGCTTTAAACCGACTAAAATCAGCAAAGTAAAAAATGAAACTAGTGCTGTTGCTATATGTATTTGGGGTATTTTAAATGGAAAATAAACAATTCGCTCAATCAAATAGGAATAATCATAACCAAACCCGAGTGTTTTAGCTAATTGATCAACCATAATAGTAATTGAAATACCATTAAGCAAACCAATTAAAATAGGTTGACTAAGTAAATCAGCCAACGCACCTAGATGCAACTTTCCGGCAATGATACACCAAATACCTATCATAATTGTTAATATAATAACCAATTGCCAACGCAATACGGGATCATTAGCCGCTAACGGAAACACAACAGCAGCAACCACCGCACAAGTTGCTGTATCAGGCCCAACAATTAGTTGTCTAGAAGAGCCAAAAAGCGCATATACAATTAAAGGTAAAATAGTTGAATATAGTCCAGCTATTGCGCCAACTCCTGTCAATTCAGCATAAGCAATGGACACAGGTAACGAAACAGCAGCAACCGATAAACCCGCTTTAAGGTCAAAAGTAAAATATTCTCGCTTATATTGTAATAAACTGCTTAACCCCGGCATCCACGAAGTTATTTTATGAAAAAAAGTACTATGTAAAAACCTGCCCATACTGCTCCTTATTTCCCTGCTATACTCATATTATCAATCAAAATTGAACCACATTGAATATTTGTTCTTGTTTCAACATCATTACCTATTGCGACAATATTTTTATACATATCTTTCAGATTACCAGCAATAGTAATTTCATTAACTGGATATTGAATTTTTCCATTTTCAACCCAAAAGCCAGTAGCCCCACGTGAATAATCACCCGTCACACTATTAACACCTTGCCCCATCAACGAAGTCACCAAAATGCCTTTATCGAGTTTTTTAAGCATATCATCAAAACTTATATTATTTTGGCTTGGTGATACAAACCAATTGTGAATACCACCGGCATGGCCTGTTGATGTTAAGCCCAATTTACGTGCAGAATAATTACCTAGTAAATAAGTTTGCAGCACGCCTTGCTCAACAATATTACGTTGAACGGTTTTGGTCCCCTCACTATCAAAAGGCGATGATCCAACGCCTTTTAAAATAAAAGGATCCTCATAAATAGTTAACCAATTAGGAAAAATCACCTTCCCTACACTATTTAAAAGAAAAGAAGATTTACGATAAATGGCACCGCCACTTATAGCACCTACTAAATGCCTAATGAGTCCAACGGCAACTTCTGCACTAAATAACACAGGAGTTTGCATTGTTGCGATCTGTTTAGCGCCTAAATGTGAGATCGCCCTATCAGCCGCCTGCACACCAATCCAATCAGCGGACTTAAGCTGACTATAATCACGTGATGAAGTATAAGCATAATTACTTTCCATCTGCCCTGCTTGTTGAGCAATAACTGAGCATGAAAGTGAATGTGAACTTGCGCAATAACCTTGCAACATCCCCAAACTATTACCATAAACATAAACGCCATAGCGACTACTAAAATAACCGCCATCAGAATTAATCAATTTGGAATGATTTAACGCAGTTAATTCGGCTTGTTTAGCCTGTTCAATGGCATTATCAACGTTCAAATCACTAGGATGAAATAAATCTAAATCGGGTGGATTAAATGCCATTTGACTCACATCACCCAAACCTGAACAAGGATCTGGCGAAGTATATTGCATAATATCAATCGCCATATTCACCGTTTGCAAAATAGCCTGAGAAGACAAATCATTGGTAGAAGCACTCCCTTTACGTTTATTTTGATAAACAGTAATAGATAACGCACCATCACTATTAAATTCAACATTCTCGGTTTCACCCATGCGAGTGCTAACATTAATACCTGTTGACTTATTAATCGATACCTCAACTTCATCAACACGTGACTTTGCTTGCTCAATAGCATTAGCAACAATTGCCGATAAAGTTTCTTTTTGATTTAAAGCTTCTTTTTTAATCTGTTCAATACTCATTTTATTATTTTCTACAATTCTGCTAGCGATACGCTATAATAAGCTAGAATTACACAATAGTTAACAAAAGAAATAACATGAATTACAATCAAGAGACAAATCTAGAACCCAACTTCGCTATTGACACTGAAGATGACGAAATCATCTACGTTAGTAAAAGTGAAATTAAACGTGATGCTGAAGCTTTAAAAAAATTAGGGATTGAACTTGTCAAGCTAAGCAAAAACGAACTTGAAAAAATTCCTCTCGATGAAGATCTCACTTATGCAATTGGACTTGCGCAGAAAATAAAAAAAGAAGGGTATCGCCGCCAAATTCAATACATTGGTAAACTGCTGCGTAACCGAGATATTGACCCAATTAGTCAAGCACTTGATAAACTTAAAAATCGCCATAATCAGCAAATCGCCCTATTTCACAAACTTGAAAAACTTCGTGATGAATTGATTGCAACTGGCGATGCCGAAACTATTATCGGTTTGTACCCAACTGCCGATCGTCAGCAATTACGAACCTTAGCCCGTTTAGCAAAAAAAGAGCAAGAAACAAACAAGCCAACCAAAACGGCAAGACAAATTTTTCAATATTTAAAAGAATTGAGCGACACTGAATAATCTTTATAAGGTGCGCTTATTATTATTCACAAACACTATATAAACTTAGATAGAGGATACAAAAATGGGACTTTTAAATGTACCAGCAGGTAAAGAATTACCAGATGATATTTACGTTGTGATTGAAATTCCAGCCAATGCAGATCCAATTAAATATGAAGTTGATAAAGACACTGGCGCTGTATTTGTTGACCGTTTTATGGCTACAGCAATGTTTTATCCATGTAACTATGGTTATATTAATCACACATTATCATTAGATGGCGATCCAGTTGATGTATTAGTCCCAACGCCATACCCATTACAACCAGGCTCAGTTATTCGTTGCCGCCCAGTTGGTGTATTAAAAATGACAGACGAAGCAGGTCAAGATGCAAAACTAGTTGCAGTACCTCACAGCAAACTATCAAAAGAATATGATCACATTAAAGATGTTGATGATTTACCTGAATTACTCAAATCACAAATCAAACACTTTTTTGAACAATACAAAGCATTAGAGAAAGGTAAATGGGTGAAAGTTGACGGATGGGATAACGCAGATGCCGCCCGTAAAGAAATTATTGAGTCATTTGAACGAGCAAAAAACAAATAAAGTTCAATAAAAAATATTTTTATCAAGGCCATAAATATTATTTTATGGCTTTTTTATTTTTCATAATTTTTAGTGACTTTAAAAATCAATTAAAATTTCAACGTCCAAAATTTGACTTTTATCAATTAAAAAATAATTTCCTGAAAATTCAATAAAACTTTTTTTTTTATAAAAAAAAATTATTATTCACATCTTGCTTTTGATTATAATTTATGCGGTAATATCACTGGGTAAACAACAAAGTACAAAATAGTGAATAACAATGAACCACAATAATGTATTTTTAAGCACATTATCTTGGCTTTTAGTTACATTATTAACACGATGTTAAAACCCATACGGCCGTAATGGCTAATTATTAATTATTGTTAGGATGTCTAGTAAATGAATAAAAAAACAGGCCAAGTAAAATGGTTTAATGAAAGTAAAGGTTTTGGTTTTATTACCCCTGCGGATGGAAGTAAAGATGTATTTGTTCACTTTTCAGCTATTTCAGGTGATGGTTTTAAAACATTAGCTGAAGGACAACAAGTTGAATTTGCTATCCAAGATAGCCCTCGTGGACCTGCAGCTGCTGAAGTCGTTGTAATCTAATTGAAACTTTAGAATTTCATATTAGAAAAACGCTCACTCACAAAGTGAGCGTTTTTTTGTCTCTAAAAAAACTAAAAATCTCTCTAAAATGAGAGCATAAAAAAAGCGACCCTAAGGTCGCCTTATAAACAAAGTTAAATATCAATTATTTTTTAGAAATAACTGCGATTAAATCTAATACTTTGTTTGAATAACCTACTTCATTGTCATACCAAGAAACAAGTTTAACAAAGTTATCACTTAATTGGATACCAGCTTTAGCATCAAATACTGAAGTACAAACTTCACCTAAGAAATCAGTAGAAACAACATCATCTTCGGTATAGCCAAGAACGCCTTTCATTGGGCCTTCAGCAGCGGCTTTGATTGCTTTACAGATATCTTCATATTTAGCTGGTTTTTCTAAACGAGCAGTTAAGTCAACAACAGAAACGTCTGGAGTAGGAACTCGGAAAGCCATACCAGTTAATTTACCGTTTAATTCAGGGATAACTTTACCAACCGCCTTAGCAGCACCAGTTGATGAAGGGATGATGTTTTGAGCTGCACCACGACCACCACGCCAATCTTTATGAGATGGACCATCTACAGTTTTTTGAGTTGCAGTTGTTGCATGAACAGTTGTCATTAATGCTTCAACAATACCAAAGTTATCGTTGATAACTTTAGCTAAAGGCGCTAAACAGTTAGTTGTACAAGAAGCATTAGAAACGATATCTTGACCAGCATAATCTTTATCATTAACACCGATAACAAACATTGGAGTGCTGTCTTTAGAAGGGCCAGTTAAAACAACTTTCTTAGCACCAGCTTGGATGTGTTTACGAGCAGTTTCATCAGTTAAGAATAAACCAGTTGCTTCAGCGACAACATCAACACCAACTTCATTCCATTTTAAGTTTGCAGGATCACGTTCAGCAGTAACACGAATTGCTTTACCATTAACGACTAATTTACCATCTTTAACTTCAACTGTACCGTCAAAACGACCATGTGTTGAATCATATTTAAGCATATAAGCCATATACTCAACATCTAATAAATCGTTGATAGCAACGATTTCAATGTCTGAACGTTTTTGAGCAGCACGGAAAACAATACGGCCAATACGGCCAAAGCCATTAATACCTACTTTGATTGTCATAACAATTACCTTCTTTTTAGTGTTTTTAATGTTAAAAATCTTTCCTGTAAACTATCAAATTTTAAAGATTTATTCAAGAAGATTCCTAATAATTAAACACGAATTGATTAAATAGATTAAACTGAATGTAATTTATATTAATTATTATAAATAAAATCATGATATTGTAAAAAATAACCTGACGTAGTAAGCCGTACTATAATCAAAAACCGTCCCAAAACTAAATAACAAACCAATAACTTAGTTTTCAGTTTTCGATATATTCTAACGTCGTGAAAAGACAGGCATATTAATTTTACAATATGTAGGATTTTCACCTTAAAACATTTCAGACAGAAATCTGATTTTATTGGAATTTTTTCAAATAAACGTATTTACTATCTAATAGTAAATACGCAAACTAGGGGGCTTTACCTTACATGGAAACTTTTTTAATGCTTGTTCCTTATTAGCACCATAAACTTAACCACATTCCAAAGATTAAAAGCTAAGGAGTAACGCAAAGACCCCGCGGGCTATTACTCGATTGGTTGAAGTACACATCACCAACATCTGAGTCCACATCAAACTGAGTATTTCCAGCCGTGTCGCTTGTCCAGTATTGGTAGTCATAGACGAAACCTGCTCCAGCATAAAGGTACGTACCGCCCCACTCAGTGAAAAATCCTGCTCCTATTCGACGCTGATAATGATTACCACTTGATGATGGCGTAGCGCCGACAGAGCCTTTACACCAATCACCTTCCCATGTACCCAAACAGATTGCGTTCGTTAGATCCTTTACTTGCGGCACTCGATAGCCTAAATATCTACACCACGCTTCTGTATTAGAATAGTTATCTTGTTTATCTTTACGGTTCACGAACCACTTCTGTAATACAAATCCATATTTTACCAGCTCATTACCAGTACTAATATCTCTACCCACTAACTCAAAAATCTGCGGTAACCTTGGCACAGCAATTCGATTAGGATAATGATTATTTATTTGAGCGCTTGCCTCAGGACCTTTTAGCGTAACGCGCGCTATAATTTCTCCTCCAGATGTAAGCCAATCATCTTCAGCCCATATCCATGTCACTGTGGCTGTTATTCCCCCATGTGTAACTGGCTCCCATACCAATTGGCGTGCATCAATTTCCTCTATAACTAAATCAAAATATAATCCATCAGCGCCTGTAGTCGGAAAATTAAGGCCGTATGATGCAGGATTGGTTGATTGAACTAAAAAGCCCTCATCAGGATTCCATATATCAGCTGGACCTGCGAAGTTGACTCCACTAATATCCACACCATTTTTACCAAATAGCAGATTCGGCCTTGCATAATTGATAACTACCGATTGTGGTAGCATTATTGCATCACTACGATGATTATTTACACGACCACTTTTACTAGTTAATGCCTGTAAACTCCATGAAGATGACAGTAATAACACCCCCAACACCAATAGGCTTTTTGGAAACAATTTCGATAATACGTTGAGAGATAATTTGGAAGATATAAATAAGTTTCGTGTAAAAATTCGTCGAATAAGATTATTTAATAAATTTAAGACATAGGTTTGCCAGTGTCTGGTGTCTAAAATGATAATGCATTATGGTTTACCTGTCAAGTAATGATTTGTTTTATTTAGATTTTTTACAATTATTTGCTTATTTAATAAGCTTGCTTTCCTATAGCGATAAAAGTATAACCATTTAAGATATAGTTGGCTAGTTTTTTAGCGGATTTTTTGTAAAGAAATGTAAAGATAAAACAATTCGACTTTATAGATAGGTTAATTTTATAATTAAAATATGCTGTTAGCTTTATAGCTTTTGAGTTTTGTCGAAATAACTGATATTGGTGATAACGTTTAATTTAAGAATTTTGAGCGTAACATCTTACAACTCACATGAGATACAAAATATGAACTACGGTACCCAACGCTCTCGCTCTTAACCATCGGTATGATTTACTCGAATCATTATGATATTCGCCTTTTTTAAGCCTATTTGCTTTGCTCAGAAGTGCCAAATTGTTCCTGATAAATTGGCATCCCTAACAAAGCACAAACTCGCCAAGCAGTCCAATTTTTCGTGCTGCCTCACTCTGTTAGCAAAGCACTACAACACAGTTAAAAGATAGGTGGATTGACCTTGCCGTGTTGTGTGTTTTCTCTAAAATAGCTCAGGTAGACCATTGATTTTATTGAAGTTTTTTATTTCACTTAATTTAAGTAATTATTAGCTAATTTCTGTTTTTATTACAATGTTTTTGCTGTGTTTTTTGTGCCTTGCACATGCTAATAATTAAAGCGAATTAATTAGTTAGTTCGTTATTTTTTGAAAAGTGTTACAGGTCAGTTTTGAAGTGATTTTTACTTTTTTTGCTACTAAAAGTAAAAATGATTTTCTTTTTTATTTTTTGGCGTACAATCAAAATCACCCATAAATATAGGTAACGTTATGTTATATAATAACAAATATATACATCATGAACTTCATCACCATGAGTGTTGTCATGGCAATTGTTTAAATATGGCACATAATCATGTTCATTTATCTCACGATATAACTTGTCATCAAGAATCAACACATAGCTGTGGGGGCGATACTCATACTACGTCTAAAAATGAGTTTGACGATCCCCCTGATGATCCCAACAGGCTAAACGAGCAAATTAAATTAACTTGGAAAATAAAAGGCATGGATTGTGCGCACTGTGCTCAACAAATTGAAAATAGCCTAAAAGCGTTACCCAATATTAACCAAATTAAGATTGTTTTTTCTACCGAAAAGTTGGTGGTATTTGTTCCCCAACATAATGAAAAAACCATTAAATTAATAGAAAATAAAGTTATCGAGCTAGGCTATAAACCTATTTTTGAATCATCTCCAGAACATTCTCATCATCATGATCATTCCCACAGTTTTGATAAAAAAGAACTAATTCCTTTAGTGGTATTAGGCACTTTAATTGTGATGAGTTATATCCTTTTGTTATGGAATCAAACCGTTGGCGAATATGCCTTTATAATGACAGCAATTGTTGGGTTAATACCTATTTTGAAAGAAGCGGTAGTTTTAACGCGTAGTGGTACACCATTTGCAATTGAGTCGTTAATGAGTGTGTCAGCTATTGGAGCTTTGTTTATTGGTGCCTCCGAAGAAGCAACCATGGTCTTATTTTTATTTATGATAGGCGAAATGCTAGAAAGTATTGCTACAAGTAAAGCTAAAAAAGGTATTTCGTCGCTCGCTGAGCTGATGCCCCAAGAAACAGTGATAATCATTAATGGGGAGCGAAAAACGGTTGCCAGTCATAGCTTAAAACCCAATGATATTATTGAAATTTCGTCTGGTGGTCGTTTGCCTGCTGATGTGATTTTGATAAGTGAGCAAGCCAATATTGATGAAAGTGCACTAACTGGTGAGTCGATCCCTGTTAATTATCTTTCTGGCGATAAGATTTTGGCTGGTTCACTCGTGGTTGATAATACAATCCAATTAAAAGTGGTATCAGAAGTTGGGCAAAATGCGGTAGATCGTATTTTAC
The DNA here is from genome assembly GCF_046635625.1 of Gilliamella sp. BG1. Lineage (NCBI taxonomy): Bacteria > Pseudomonadati > Pseudomonadota > Gammaproteobacteria > Orbales > Orbaceae > Gilliamella > Gilliamella sp. BG1. The sequence continues at coordinate 140,508 of NZ_JBIDFG010000002.1, forward strand.
AGTTGATTGAAGATGCCGAGGAGCGTAAAGCACCTATTGAACGATTTATTGATAAATTTAGTCGTTATTATACGCCAGCAATTGCTTTATTTGCTCTGTTAGTGATTATTGCGCCACCTTTGTTGTTCAATGCTGATTGGTATACTTGGTTTTATCGAGGTTTAACTCTATTGTTAATTGGTTGCCCTTGTGCATTGGTTATTTCAACGCCTGCGGTAATAACGTCGGCCTTGTCTAATGCGGCAAAACAAGGCGTGCTAATTAAAGGCGGTGCGGCGCTAGAGCATATTGGTTCAGTTAAAGTGGTTGCATTTGATAAGACTGGTACGTTAACCGAAGGTAAACCGCAAGTCACCGATGTGATTAGTCAAGATATTTCAAAAGAGCAATTATTGACATTAGTTGCCGCTATTGAAAGCGGTTCGCATCACCCCATTGCTAAGGCTATTGTTGATTATGCATTGCAGAATCAATTAAATATTAATGAGGCCGATAATCGTAAAGCGATTGCGGGGGTTGGCGTTCAAGGCGAGGTAGATAATCAGACTTTTTATATTGTGTCACCAAGTAAGGTTGTGACAGTTTCATCACCATTGAAAGATGAACATACCAAAATTATTGAGGAGCTTGAAAACGCTGGTAAAACTGTAGTAGTTGCAGTAACAAGTCAACAATTGATGGGCATTATTGCATTGCAAGATGTGTTGCGGGCTGATGCAATTACTACAATGAATGAGCTTAATAAGCTTGGCGTTAAGACTTTGATGCTGACAGGCGATAATGCGCGAGCGGCCAAAGCCATTGCCTCGCAATTAGGTATGGATTACCGTGCGGAGTTGTTACCTGCCGATAAATTAGCAGAAATTGAAAAGATGCGTATCTCAACGACGATTGCTATGGTGGGCGATGGAATTAACGATTCTCCAGCCATGAAAGCGGCAACCGTAAGTATTGCTATGGGTAGTGGTACTGATGTTGCGCTAGAAGCCGCTGATGCCGCATTAACTAAAAATAGCTTGTTAAGTTTACCTAAGCTAATTGGTTTAACTCGTTTTGCCTCTCGTAATATTAAACAAAATGTTACAATTGCGTTGGGAATTAAGTTAGTATTTTTAATTACCAGCTTATTTGGCTTTACTGGACTGTGGCTGGCTGTGCTAGCTGATTCAGGTACGACTGCGATTGTGACAGCTAATGCGCTTCGAGTTTTGAAATTTAAGAATAAAAGTTAAAATTGGTTTAATTAACCTATTTCACTTGTAGCAAGTGGAATAGGTTCTTTAAATGATTGTTAGGTTATTATTCATCACTTCTTAATGAGATTTCGCCACCAATATGAGCTTCAATTTTACCATTTTGTTCTAACAATAAGGCTCCTTGGTCATTTATACCTTTTGCTATTCCTCGAATAATGTTATCGCCAATTAATAGTTTTACAGGACGGTTAACAAAGTTATCTAGTCTATTCCAATCATCAATAAATGGCACTAAACCATGTTTTTCAAATTCTATTAATTGACTTTTTAAAGTTTTGGCAACCTGCGCAACTAATAAATTACGATCAACATTGCCTAAATTAGCCCATTTTTGGTTAACTATGTTGGTATCCGGGTTTGTCATGGTTAAATTGACGCCAACACCAATCACAACATGAGCACAGTCGCCAGTTTTACCTGCAAGCTCAACTAAAATACCAGCTAGTTTTTGATCGTTAAGATATAGATCGTTTGGCCATTTAACTTTGATGTCTTGACCAGATAATGCACGTAAGGTGTCAGCAATAACAATACCAACAACTAAACTCAATCCCATTGCCGCCGCTACGCCTTGTTCTAGTCGCCAATACATTGAAAAGTATAGATTAGTGCCAAAAGGTGAAAACCATTTTCGCCCTCGCCTTCCCCGTGCTTTGGATTGAAATTCGGCCACACAGCAATCGCCCGATGTTAGTTGTTCAATTCGATCCAGTAGATATTGGTTAGTTGAATCAATAATAGGTAATATTTCACATCGACTATTCGATTGATAATGCTGGTTAATTTTGGTTTTATTAAGCAAATTAAGAGGCGCTGCCAAGCAATAGCCTTTACCCTGTATTGAGGTTAGCTCAATCCCCCACTCACGCAGTTGTTTGATGTATTTATTAATGCCTGCACGGGTTATGCCAAAAATTGTTGCCAATTCTTCCCCTGAATGGAATTGACCATCGGCTAGTATTTCAATTAATTTAAGCGGATTTTTGTAGCTGCGCATCCGTTCCTCTTTTTTGGGCTAATAATATAATAAAGTATAACGAAATTATAGCAAAACTAACAAATAAATAGGTGTTACTTGTTTTATCCATAATAAATGCTATCACAGCAGGAGCAACTAAACTCCCTAATGTATTGGTTAATAGCATTGCTTGATTCATCGCCACAATATCTTGCTTTCTAACACACGAGCAAGCCCAAGCCATGGATATGGGATAAATGGTGTAAATAGTGGCGCCTAATAAAATAATCGCCAACGCATTAAACCAATTGAATATCAGCATAATACATGCAATTAACATTAGTAACGATTCAATTAATAATATAAGTTGCCGTCCAAATTTGTCTGCACACCAGTTAGCAGGCATTTGTGCAATCACTCCTGATAAAATCAGTAAAATCATCCAATTAGCTACCTGAATATCACTATATCCTAAATGTGAGTAATAGGCTGGTAAAAGTGAATATAACGATCCAATTAACATACCTGCAATAACACAACCAGTTAACCCAAGTCGAGAGGGTTTATTTAATATCATTGGCATGATGTTAAAGCTGCTTTTTTTCCTTTTTGGTAATTTATAATGGGTCAGCAAAATAAATAAAATTGCTAATCCCATCAGTAACATAATAACTAATCCAAAATATAATATGTTTTGCGGAAAATACTGCAACAAAGCTTGCCCTAAAACCGTACCTAGGTAATAAGTGGTTAAATAAACTGCCAGCATTTTTCCTCGCGTACGTACAGGGCCAGTGAGTAATATACAACTTTCTATAACCACCCAAGTGACCGCACAAGCAATGCCTATAAAAAATCGCCACATTATCCAGCTATAAAAATTCATTGAAAAACTTAATCCAATGGTTGCAATGGCAAAAATAATGCAACTATAGGTGTATGTGTGCCGAGCATTGAATTTATTAATAAACCAATTGGCGAAAATGGTACCTAGCAAGTTACCAGTAAAATAACTTGATCCGACAAGACCAATTTGCCCAAGCGAAAACTCATTACGCACTAACCACAATGGTACCTGTGTGTTTAATGCTGACAACGAGATTGTTACAAAGAGCAAACTCGTTAATAAAATAGGGAATGAATACGAATGTTTCATAATGTTATCGCGTATAATTATGGGTTAAAATTTGCGGGCAATTATAATTTGGTGCTAATTATAAATAATTGTCTGCATCAATTTCGCCCGAGTTGCCGATAAATCGGATTTCGGGTGATAAATTCACCGAGAATTTTTGTAATACACATTTTTTTATATGTCGAGCTAATTCAACCACATCTTGTGCTGTTGCTTGGTCTTTATTAACTAAAACCAATGCTTGTTGTTGATGCACAGCCGCTCCGCCTATTTGGTAGCTTTTAAGACCACACTGATCAATAAGCCAACCTGCGGCTAATTTTGTTTGATGATTAGCTTGTGGATATATTGGCATGTTTGGATAAATTTCAAGTAGCTTGTCCGCCACAATTTTATCGATCACAGGGTTTTTAAAAAAACTTCCACCATTGCCTAAAACCTTTGGATCTGGCAATTTACTACAACGAATTTCGCACACTTTATCAAATATCATTTTTGCAGTAACAATTTTGGGATCAAAGTTTCGCAATTCCCCATAAGTTAAAACTGGCTGCCACTGTTTTGGTAATTTTATACCAACATTGATAACAGCATAACCTTGCAAATACTCTTTTTTGAAGATACTTTCACGATATCCATATTGGCCATCAGTTACAGTGATGATTTTGCCTGTAGCTAGTTCAAGTAGCTCCACATAATCAGCAACTTTTTGAAACTCAACACCATAAGCACCAATGTTTTGAATCGGTGCCGAACCTACACATCCAGGAATTAATGCTAGATTTTCAAGTCCTGGTATGTTCTGCTTGATTGTTGTTGATACTAGATCATGCCAAGTTTCACCAGCACCAACTTTTAAATGCCATGCTTGTTCTGTTTCGCTAATGGTAATACCTTTGATACGATTAACAATAATAATACCATCAAAATCACAGGTAAAAAGAGTGTTACTACCTTCGCCAATAATCATAATTGGTAAATTTTGGTAGTTATCTTGCCAAACTTGTTGTAATTGTTCGGGACTGGTTACAGTAACAACGTTTTGCGCAAAAACAGTTAAACCAAATGTATTAGGAATTTTTTGTTTCATTGATAACTACCTTTAATTTTTGGTGAAAATAGATGCCCGAAAATCAATCAATTTCTTAGGTTATTTTTATAGTTTGGGATCTATCGTATTTAATGTTTATATTACCACATTGGTTAGGAGCTGTTGATCTTTTGTATTAATCATAAGCATCCTTTACATTCTTAGTCACATCATGCAATGTACTAATGCAATCATACTGATATAATTTCTTGCCAACTTATTGTAACGTGTTACTACATTCAATAATGTTTCATTTTTCAGTGATTATCTGTTAACAACCTCCAGAGCATAACAAATTGTTATTATTAGCATTTTGACAAAATTATATTATAACACCATCTTTAATAGCGTCTTTCTATTTCCTTTTATTGAAAGAGCAACTGCTTTTAGCTGTATTTGATATTTTAATTAATTGTTAGGCGTGACGAAGTGCTTAAAATGCAAGTGTTCAGTATACCTAATATGTAGAAAGATGCCTTATCCGTTTTTAAATGTTTGCTGAATCGGTGACAATTATTTTTTCTTGATGATATAGGAGCCATATCGGATATTTGTGATACAAGGTTAGTGCTTTTTTATGTATATTCATTATAGTAGCTTCTCTAACAACTGTGAACAACACGATTCCTACATATAAGTAAAAATTAAATCATTCCTAATAAAGAATAATTTACAGAACATAAAAACTTATCGGTATATTAGTAATGAATTTTAAGTAAATGTTTGCTAAAATATAGCGATTTTTTAATTATTATCTGGAGAATTTTATGGCAGGTCATAGTAAATGGGCCAATACGAAACACCGTAAAGCTGCACAAGATGCAAAACGGGGTAAAATCTTTACCAAAATTATTCGTGAATTAGTAACTGCGGCAAAATTAGGTGGTGGCGATCCAGCGTCAAACCCTCGATTACGAGCTGCAATGGATAAAGCGTTATCTAATAATATGACCCGTGATACCATGAACCGAGCTGTTGCGCGGGGTGTTGGTGGGGAAGATGATAGCAACATGGAAACGATCATCTATGAAGGTTATGGTCCTGCTGGCACAGCTGTAATGGTTGAATGCCTGAGTGATAATCGTAATCGAACTGTGTCCGAAGTACGCCATGCATTTACTAAAACAGGTGGTAACTTAGGTACTGATGGTTCAGTTTCATATTTGTTCACTAAAAAAGGCGTTATTTCATACCCAACTGGTACTGATGAAGACCAAGTTATGGATGCAGCGCTTGAAGCAGGGGCAGACGACGTTGTGACTTATGATGACGGCGCAATTGATGTATTTACTACACCAGAATCATTTGGTGAAGTAAAAGATGCGCTTGATGCTGCTGGGCTAGTTGCCGAAGCCGCTGAAGTATCAATGATTCCAGCAACAAAAGTCGATCTTGATATTGAATCTGCACCAAAATTATTACGTTTAATTGATATGCTTGAAGATTGTGATGATGTTCAAGAAGTTTATCATAATGGTGAAGTTTCTGACGAGGTTGCTGCAACACTCTAATGGCCATTATTCTTGGCATCGATCCTGGATCTCGTTTGACGGGTTACGGTGTAATCCATCAAACGGGACGACAACTTACCTACCTTGGTAGCGGATGTATTCGTACTGCTGTTGATGATTTACCTACTCGTCTAAAACGAGTATACGCCGGTGTTAGTGAAATTATTTTACAATTCCAACCTGATATGTTTGCTATTGAACAAGTTTTTATGGCTCATAATGCCGATTCCGCATTAAAGTTAGGTCAAGCAAGGGGAGCTGCAATTGTTGCTGCTGTAAATAATAATTTACCTGTTTTTGAATACGCAGCTCGTTTAGTTAAGCAGAGTGTAGTAGGAACAGGCGCAGCCGATAAAAAGCAAGTGCAACATATGGTCAAATTATTATTAAAGTTACCAGCTAGCCCTCAAGCTGATGCCGCTGATGCCTTAGCTATAGCAATCACCCACGCCCATACCAGTCAGCAGTTACTAAAGCATCGCAAGTAAATATAACAAAATTCAATTTACGTATACGCAACTATATAAATAAAAAATGCGCCAAAAAACGGCGCATTTCGTTATTTTAATAGCTCGCTTAAGTTATATATGACCTATAGAACTATACATCAAAGCCATATATGTACCAAAACTAGCTATTTAGTTATTGCTTTTAAGAACGGTTAACAGGTAACACTGCTTTATTTTTATGTTTTGTAAATAGTTTTGTTACAAATAAAAAGAACAAGGGAACATAAAATATTGCTAAAAATGTTGCTGTCAACATACCACCAATTACACCAGTACCTACCGCATTTTGGCTAGCGGAACCAGCACCACTATTTAATGCTAGTGGTAATACCCCTAAAATAAAGGCAAACGAAGTCATTAAAATCGGGCGTAGGCGCAGACGACAAGCTTCAAGTGTAGCATCAATCAATGATTTACCCTCTTTTTCCAAGGCATCTTTGGCAAATTCTACAATCAATATAGCATTTTTAGCAGATAACCCCATTGTCGTTAATAGTCCTACAATAAAGTAAATATCGTTATCAAGCCCTCTAAACATAGTTGCAAATACTGTACCTAAAATTCCAAGAGGAATAACGAATAAAATCGAAATCGGTACCGTCCAACTTTCATACAATGCAGCTAATGATAAAAATACAACAATAATCGAAATAATGTAAAGAGTTGTTGTTTGTGAACCTGTTTGACGTTCTTGATAAGAAATATCAGTCCAGTCAAAAGTAAATCCTTTAGGCAAATTTTTCGATAATTCTTCCATTACAGCCATTGCTTGCCCAGAACTCAGGCCTGGAGCAGCTGAACCACTTATCTCCATTGCTGCCACACCATCATAACGAACTAGTGAAGGAGATCCATAAGTTTTTGTCGTAGTAGCAAACGCATCATATGGAACCATTTCACCATTTTTATTTTTAACATGCCAGTAACTAAAATCATCTGGCAACATGCGATATGGTGCATCTGATTGTAGGTATACTTTTTTAACTCGGTTATTATAAACAAAATCGTCAATATAAGCAGAACCTAAAGCTGTGGACAATACAGTATTTACTGAATTTACCGAAACGCCTAATGCTTGTGCTGCTTCAAAATCAACATTAATTTTGTACTGCGGAACATCTAGCATACTTCCCGGTCTAACTTGTTGCAGTTTAGGATGATGAGAAGCTTGACCCAACATTTGGAAAAATGCACCTACCAAAGCATCATGCCCATAACTAGCCGTATCTTTCAGTACATAAGAAAAACCATTAGCCATACCTAATGCTGGAACAGCTGGTAAGTTGGTAACAATTACCCTTCCTTCGGTTATAGTAGAAGCAAATCCCCAACCGCTAGCGACTAAAGCATTAACTTTTTGATCTGCGCGTTTACGTTGTTCCCAATTTTTTAATCGAACAAAGCCTAACCCCATATTTTGCCCACGACCAACCATACTAAATCCAGCTACAGTAAATATTTCCTCAACTGAATCAGCTTTTTGCTCAGTATAAAATTTTGCCGTTTTATTTAAAACTGACATAGTTTGCTCTAAAGTTGATCCTGGCGGTAGCTCAACCATAACTAAAAGCACACCCTGATCTTCATTAGGTAAAAAACCAGTAGGTAACCGATTAAAGCCAAAGATTAATCCAACTAGAATTAAAGCATAACAAACAAAAGCTATTAATGGATAACGAACAACTTTTATTACACCTTTTTCATAATGGCGTAAACTTTTTTCATAGAACTCGTTAAACCATTTAAAGAATTTTTTTGTGCCAACAGAACACCAACTAAATGGTGGTATAGATTCTAACTTGTCACCTAACGAGTTTCTTTTTAATTTACTTTTAGATGGTGCTTTTAAAATTTGAACACAGAGCGCTGGAGTTAATACAATTGCCATCAACACTGATAATGCCATCGCTGTTACAATGGTAATTGAAAATTGGCGGTAAATTCCACCCGCTGCACCTCCATAAAATGCCATAGGAACGAATACTGCAGATAACACAACTGCAATACCAACCAACGCTGAAGTAATTTGTTCCATCGATTTAACGGTTGCATCATAAGGCGATAAACCTTCATCATGCATAATACGTTCAACGTTCTCAATAACAACTATTGCATCATCTACCAACAAGCCTATGGCAAGCACCATTGCAAACATAGATAATGTATTAATCGTAAACCCACAGATATACAAAACAGCAAAAGTTCCTAGCAATACCACAGGTACGGTAATCGTCGGTATAAGTGTCGAACGGAGATTTTGTAAAAAGACATACATTACAATAACAACTAAAATAATAGCTTCAATCAATGTATGTACTACGTTATTAATTGATAATTTTACAAATGGTGTTGTGTCATACGGATAAGCATAGTGAATATCTTCAGGAAAGATTTTTGATAATTCGGCTAATTTTTTATCTACCTGATCAGAAGTTTCTAATTGGTTAGCTCCTGTTGCCAAATAAATACCAAGACCTGCAGATGCTTTACCATCATAATAAGAAATAAAGTTATAATCAGACGCACCAATTTCAACCGTTGCTATATCTTTTAATAAAAGATTAGAACCATCTGTATTTACACGCACTAAAATATTTTGGAATTGTTCGGGTGTTTTTAAACGTGATTGAGCTGTAATTGTCGCATTGAGTTCTTGTCCATCTGTTGATGGTAAGGCACCTAATTGCCCTGCTGTTACTTGCGCATTTTGTGCTTGAATAGCCGCAATGATTTCTTCAATTGATAAATTAAAATAGGTCAATTTATTTGGATCAAGCCAAATACGCATTGCATATTCAGAGCCAAACAATTGAGTATCACCTACACCCTGTACACGTCTAATCTGATCTTGCACAGTTGAATAAACAAAATCAGCAATATCTGCTTGTGTTTTTTTAGGATTTGTTGAATAAAAACCCACAACCTTTAAAAAATTGGTGTTATTTTTTGCAACAGAAACACCATTTTTTTGCACACTTTCTGGTAGCCTTGATTTAATACTCTCTACTTTATTTAACACTTGTACTTGAGCAAAATCGGGATTAGTTCCAGGAGCAAAGGTTAACGTCGTTTGAACAACACCTTGTGCACTACTGGTTGATTTCATATAAATTAGATTATCCAATCCAGTTAAATTCTGTTCAATCAACTGAGTAACAGTATTTTCGATGGTCTGTGCATCGGCACCTGGGTAAACAGCACTAACAGTTACAGCAGGAGGGGCAATGTCAGGATACTGCTCAACAGCTAGTAGCTTGATACATAAAGCACCTCCTAGCATCATCATGATAGCAATTACCCATGCAAAAACAGGTCTATCAATAAAAAACTTAGCCATAATTCACCTACTCCTGTTTTATTTCACACTGTTTTTTATGATACTGTCTAATTGTTCTTGTGAAAGTGTATTAGGATCTCCGACTTTTTCTACTTTCATAGGTGGAGCATCTTTTTGAGGTTTTTCAACAGAAGTTAAATTAAGTAATCCAGTAATAATAACCTCTTCACCAATGTTAATTCCCTTTGTTACAACCCAATAACCACCAACTCCTGTGTATACTTGAATATCTTGTCGATACTCTACTGTATTATCAGGTTTCAAAATTTTTGCAGTATATTGCCCTAACTTATTGCTGGTAATTCCTTGCTGTGGAACAAGCACTGCATTTTTGATATAGCCTAATGTCAACTGAGGCTTAACAAACATGCCGGGTAAAATTTTCCCTTCACTATTTGTAAATTGTGACCGCAAAGTTACTGTACCCGTTGTTTCATTTACAGTCATATCAGAAAATTTTACACTACCTGGATAAGCGTATTTAGAACCATCATTAAAGTATAATTCGACATTATTACCTTTTACTGGTTCATAAATTACGTTTTCATCCTGAATATATTTATTATAACGGGTAGCCGCTTCTGTCATATCGACATAAATTGGGTCTAGTTGTTGAACTAGTGCAAGTGGTGTCGATTGACCTGCCGACACTAATGCCCCTTCAGTCACACTTGATTTACCTATATACCCATCAATTGGTGAATACACTTTTGTATATTCTAAATTGACTTTAGCTGTATGCTCAGCTGCTTGTGCAACTAATACTGCAGCTTCAGCCTGTTTAGCATCTGCAGCTGCTTTATCGTAATCTTGTTGGCTGATTGATTTAGTATTTAATAATCCAGCGTAACGCTTAAGAGTAAGTTGAGCAATATTTGCATTCGCTTTAGCGCTAGCAACACTTGCTACCGCACTATCATAATTAGCTTGATAAATAGCTGGATCTATTTGATAAAGAGATTGTCCGGCCTTAACATTCGAACTTTCATCAAACTCGCGTTTTAAGACGATACCACCTACTTGAGGCCTAATTTCAGCAATTTGAGATGCAACAACCCTACCTGGTAAACCAATTTTTAATGTGTAATTCAATGGTTCCACTTTAAATACAGTTACCTTCGGTAATTTATTATTACCATTTTTTGAATTGCCATTATCACAACTTGTTAATAAAAGTAGGCTAGCACACGCCACAGGCAAGGCTAATAATAGCTTGTTAAATCTCATATAAATATGACCTCAGTAAACTTAATAATTATTTTAATTTTTAATAATTGATCTTAGTTAAAAGTAATCGGCGATTTTACAAAAAATATGCATAGATTGTAAGTATCTTTACAAGTTAATAGCACAGAGTTCTAAAAAATAGCTAGTTAGATTATGATACTAAAAAAAGTATTGCTAATTAGGATTATTGCTAGAAATAAAGTAATATAGAGTAATTGATTTTTTGTGCTATAAAGTATCTTAAATAAAATGTTATACTACAAATATCAAATATGGTTGCTTTAATGAATATTAATTCATATTGCTAATAAAGAATAAAAAATTTACATTACTGTACTCCGCAATCACTTTTTCAAAAGATGATTGAATAATTTGAGTCTATATTTAATTTAATACAGAGATGGTTATTATGGATAATTTACGTATTGTTCTAGTTGTTGTTGCATCCTTGGTCATTATTGCATTGCTCATCCATGGGTTTTGGATCAATAAAAAAGAACGTTCTTCGCTTTTTAGTTCAAATAAAAAAGGAAAATTTGAAAAAAATACTCAACAATATCAAAACTATTCTATGAATGACATAGAAGAAGATGATGATGTTATCTTACTCAAACCTAAAACAACAAAAAGCAGTGAAACCGTTGAAAACGATGTAATTATTAATGAACTCACAAAAGAGCAAGAAAAAATACCTCAACAAGAAGATTTATTTGTTGATAATGACGACAAACAAGAGATTAATGCTGAAACAACAAAAGAACCAGCTATCAATGTTGAACTTGATCTTTTTGAAGATGAACAACACCCTGATTTAATTCTTACAACGAAAGAAAAACCATCAGATACTAATAATGAAATTAACCATAACGAAGAACCCAAAAAAATAAATATTGACACTGAACAATCCACAACCGAAATTATTGTATTAAATATCACAGGCATTAACGGGAAATTATTACAAGGTGATGTGTTACTCGCTAGCATTATGCAATCTGGTTTTCAGTTCGGTGATATGAGAATTTTTCACCGCCATGTAGATCCTGCGGGTAATGGAGCAATATTATTTAGTTTAGCCAATATGGTGACACCTGGATATTTGGATCCCGATACAATGTATGAATTTACTACACCTGGTGTGTCTATTTTTATGGTTGCGCCTACAGAGGGTAACAATCAACAAAACTTCAAATTAATGTTGCAAACAGCACAACGCATAGCTGACGATGTCAACGGTGTAGTATTAGATGATGAACATCATATGCTAACCCCTCAAAAAATAGACAGTTATAAAGAACGTATTAAAAAGGTCAGTAACGAAATTTAACCGTAGTCTTTTCAGCAAATCTTTTAAAAAATTCCACCAACTTGAATTGGTGGATAAAAATGAATATAACCTATTTATAATATTTTCCCAAACCTTCGTTTTAATAAGAGCATATAATCATGTCGCTACATAATGAAACAAAAAATTCAGTAAATACACCTGAATTGAATAAAGACATAGCGAAGCAATTGACTTCACTACGCAACCTAATTAGACATCATGAATACTGTTATTATGTCCTTGATACACCAGAAATTCCCGATGTTGAATATGATAAATTAATAAAGCAACTACAAACATTAGAACAGCAAAACCCAGATCTTATTACTTCCGACTCACCAACCCAACGAGTTGGTGGTTCCCCATTAGCCCAATTTGCATCCATTAAACATGAAATACCTATGCTATCACTAGATAATGTCTTTGATGATGCTAGCTTTATTGCATTTAACAAACGAGTTAAAGATCGTCTTCATTTAAACGATGCTGAACAGGTTGAATATTGTTGTGAGCTCAAACTTGACGGACTTGCTGTCAGTCTTCTTTATGAAAATGGTCGTTTTTTACAAGCAGCAACACGAGGAGATGGTACAACAGGAGAAGACATAACAGCCAATGTAAAGACTATCAAAACAATTCCACTAGTTCTAAGAGGCGATAACATCCCTTCTAGATTAGAAGTTCGAGGAGAAGTCTTTATGACACATAAAGGCTTCGAAAAACTCAACGCAGATGCAGAAAAGCATAACGAAAGAGTATTTGCCAATCCACGTAATGCAGCCGCTGGTTCATTAAGACAATTAGATCCTAAAATTACAGCAAAAAGACCATTAGCATTTTTTTGTTATGGTGTTGGTATTGTCGAAGGTACCACATTACCTGACACTCATTACGATCGTTTAATGCAATTTAAAGCTTGGGGGTTACCAGTTAGTAATAAAGTACAAAAACGCCAAGGGGTGCAAGCCGCTCTAGATTATTTTAAACTAATTGGTGAACAGCGTATGTCATTAGATTTTGATATCGATGGTGTAGTAATTAAAGTTAATAGTATTGAACTACAAAATCAGCTTGGATTTGTTGCTCGAGCACCAAGATGGGCCACAGCATTTAAATATCCGGCTCAAGAAGAAATTACAAAATTAAATAAAGTAGACTTTCAAGTTGGGCGAACAGGTGCAATTACTCCTGTAGCAAGGCTTGAACCTGTATCAGTTGCTGGCGTTATTGTGAGCAATGCGACATTACATAATAGCGATGAAATAATCCGATTAGGTATCCGTGAGGGTGACTATGTAACAATACGCCGAGCTGGTGACGTTATTCCTAAAATAGTAGCCGTCATAGTAGATAGAAGACCCGCCGACACAAAAGAAATCATCTTCCCGACACACTGCCCTATTTGTGGCTCGCAAATAGTTCGAGACGAAGGTGCAGCGATATCACGCTGTGCTGGAGGTTTGATTTGCCCTGCACAACGAAAAGAAGCCTTAAAGCATTTTGTTTCACGGCGAGCAATGAATGTTGATGGTATGGGCGAAAAAATTATTGAACAACTGGTTGATAAAGAATATGTCAAAACACCTGCAGATTTATATAAACTAAATCTACCAACACTATGTAGTTTAGATAAAATTGGGGAAAAATCTGCCAATAACTTATTAAATGCACTAGAATTATCTAAAAATACTACATTAAGCCGCTTTATATTTGCGCTTGGAATCCCGAATGTTGGTGAAGTTACTGCCGAAAATCTTGTTAACCAACTTGGTAGTTTATCAGCAATTGAGAATGCCTCACTAGAAAAACTACAATCAGTAAACGAAATTGGTGCCGTCATTGCAGAAAGCATTATTGACTTTTTTCAAGAACCACATAATCGCAATGTAATTGAACAACTAACCAGTAATGAAGTAGGCATTCACTGGCAAGATGTCATTCCACAGGTACAAGAGATCGCCATTAACTCACCTTTTTCAGGAAAAACTGTAGTATTAACTGGTACATTGTCGGTTTTAACACGAGATGAAGCCAAAGATAAATTAAAGCAACTAGGAGCCAAAGTAACAGGCAGTGTTTCGAAAAATACTGATCTAGTCATTGCAGGAGAAGCAGCAGGCTCTAAACTTAATAAGGCTCAAGAACTAGGAATAAAAGTTATTGATGAGCAAGAATTAATAAATTTACTTGATCAGTAAATATCAAATCTACTGGTACTTATTAGTAAATTGATTAGAATAACAATTATCAAATAACAAGGAGGACATTATGCCTTTACTAGACAGTTTTAAAGTTGATCACACAAAAATGAAAGCACCCTTTGTGCGAATTGCAAAAACAATGGTGACCCCAAAAGGTGACAGCATTACTGTGTTTGATCTACGCTTTACCATTCCAAATAAAAACAACCTTCCAGAAAAAGGAATTCATACATTAGAACATTTATTTGCTGGTTTTATGCGCGATCATCTTAACAGTGATAAAGTTGAAATAATCGATATTTCACCAATGGGATGTCGTACAGGCTTTTATATGAGCTTAATTGGTAATCCTAATGAGGCATTAGTTGTCGATGCATGGCTAAAATCAATGCATAACGTATTAAATGTTAAATCACAAAATCAGATTCCTGAATTGAATGAGTATCAATGTGGTACCTATAAAATGCACTCATTAGATGAAGCTAAGGGCATTGCTGAACAAATTATAAAATCTGGCATTAGCATATGCCATAATGATGAAATCGCATTAACTGATGAGCAACTTGCCCAAATTAATAATCACTAGGAGGTATCTATGCCTAATGTCGTTATAGACTTTTTAGAAGGTCGCACTGTAGAGCAAAAAAGAGAAATGGCAAAACGGGTAACTAATGCCATCGTTGAAACCCTTAACTGTAAACCAGAAGCAGTACAAATCATAATGCACGAATTATCTAAAGATCAGATTGCTAATGGTGGTGTGCTACGCAGCGATAAAAATTGATTTTAAAGGTGCCAAACAATTGACAATTATCACATAAACCTAAATTAAAATTTTTCTCTTATTATCAAGTAATAAAAACTCAAAATAATATTTTCTATTTTGAGTTTTTATTTAAACATTTTTACTATTTTGGATAAATTCAATTACAAACCAATAAGTTCTCTTAGTTAACTTAAATTTTTAGTGATTGCAATTATAGTGATGCAAATGAAGTAAGTGTCCCATTTTATTTGCTTTTGTTTCTAGATAATGCTCATTGTTTGGATTTCCACCAACTTCCAATGGCACCCGTTGTATAATTTTAATTCCTGATTGTTCAAGCACTCGTATTTTCTCGGGATTGTTGGTTAATAAGCGAATTTGTGATACACCTAATAAAGTTAGCATATCTGCGCATAGAGTGAAATCGCGTTCGTCTGCTGCAAACCCCAATTGCTCATTAGCTTCAACCGTGTCCAAGCCTTGATCTTGTAGCGCATAAGCTCTGATTTTATTCAATAAACCAATATTACGTCCTTCTTGCCGGTGATAAATTAAAATCCCTTTACCCTCCTTTGCAATTTGTTTTAAGGCTGCTTCTAACTGAAAACCACAATCACAGCGTAAGCTAAAAAGCGCATCGCCTGTTAAGCATTCAGAATGAATTCTTGTGAGAACTGGTGTATCGCCAGATATATCACCAAATACTAATGCGGCATGATCCTTTTTTGTTGCAATTTCTTCAAATCCAACAATAATGAAACACCCCCAAGGCGTCGGCAATTTCGCTTGTGCAACACGTTTTAATTGCATTATTATCTCCGTTTTCAATAACGATAAATAAGATTTTATAAAAATAAATTTATCTTCTATGCTAAAATATTAAGCAAAAGCAATTTATACTTAATTGAGTTTATAAATGAGGTTAGTAATAAAAAAAACAATAGTCTTATTGGCTATTTTCTTAGCTGTTCCTTTTACTATTATAGCCATAAATTGGCATTGGCAACCAGCAACCTTAAATAATACATCTAAATGTTTATTTTTAATAACTGAAACAGCAAGTTTTCCTTGGGGAATTATCACCTCAACAATTTTATTCATTGTACTTTGTCTGCTATTACCCCAAAAAACAAAAAAAAGAATCATATTATTATGGTTGCTTCTTGTGAGTGCAATATTAAGTGGGCAAATAATTAAAAGCTTTTTAAAATCACAAACCGCTGAATCACGGCCTTATGTACTTTGGATGGCTCAGGAATATAATATTAGTGATCAACAATTTTATTCGAAATCACGTTCAGAAAGAAAAGAAATTATTCATCAATTATTTAACAATTCATCAACAATCCCCAGTTGGTTATCAAGCCACTGGCAAAATGAAACGGGATATGCTTTTCCTTCTGGGCATACCTTGTTAGCTGTAACTTGGGCACTATTGGCCTTAATATTACTAAAATTTAGACAACATTATATGATAGTATCTTCTATCATTATTTGGTCAATATTAATTGAATTAAGCCGGTTATTATTAGGCATGCATAGTCCTATTGATCTAATAACAAGTATATTAATCGCATGGATAATCTCATTAATTTGCTATTTTTATGCTAGAAAATGGCATATAGTAGACAAATGATTATTAAATATTTTGAGAAAGTGACATTTACAACAAACAATATTATTTTTAGGCAATACAGTTAATAATCTAACTAGCCAAATGCAAAAAGAAATTATAAGAATAGAAGAGTATAATAAACTAAAGAGTTTAACTAAAACAAAAAAAAGAAAGGTCAACATTATGAAATTTGTTATATCAATTTTATTGATAATTATCATCTTTGCCATCTCAATAGCAATAGGTTCGGCTAATGATCAAATAGTAACATTCAATTATTTGGTGGCTAAAACTGAAACCCGCTTATCAGTCTTGTTAGCTATTTTATTTGGTTCGGGATTTATTGTTGGTTGGATATTAACCGGCATTTTCTTTCTAAAATCTAAATTACAGCACTCATCAACAAAACGTAAACTAAATAAATTACAAAAAAAATATGATGAAGGCATGACTAATAATCAGCAAATAAACACAACTAAAACTAATTAAGAATAGGTTACTATGTTTGAACTGTTATTTTTGTTACTTCCTATTGCCGCCGCATACGGTTGGTATATGGGTGACAGAAATGCAAAACAGAAACATCTAAATCAATCTAATCGGCTATCTCGTGAATATGTTGATGGTTTGAATTTTCTTTTATCAAATCAAAAAGACAAAGCTGTCGATCTTTTCTTAGACATGTTAAAAGAAGATGATGGCACACTTGAGGCCCATTTAACATTGGGCAATTTATTTCGCTCTCGAGGCGAAGTTGATCGTGCTATCCGCATTCATCAAGCGCTATTAGAAAGTTCATCTTTAACATTCGAACAGAGACTATTAGCTATTCAACAACTAGGTCGAGATTACATGGTTGCAGGATTTTACGATCGTGCTGAAGAGACATTTTTACAATTAATTGATGAAGAAGACTTTCAACAGCATGCATTACAACAACTTATCATCATATATCAATCAACCAGTGAATGGATAAATGCCATCAACATGGCAACTAAATTGGTCAAACTTGGTAATGTAAAATACAAAACCGATATTGCACAATTTTATTGTGAATTGGCGTCAATAGCGATTGATAATGATGATCTCGATAAAGCCAATAGCCTATTACAAAAATCAGCAATGGCAGACACTAAATGTGCTCGTACTTCACTCATGTTGGGGCAAGTTCTTATGCAACAAAACAAAACTGAGCAAGCTATCAAATCTT
This sequence comes from Gilliamella sp. BG1, assembly GCF_046635625.1. Classification (NCBI taxonomy): domain Bacteria; kingdom Pseudomonadati; phylum Pseudomonadota; class Gammaproteobacteria; order Orbales; family Orbaceae; genus Gilliamella; species Gilliamella sp. BG1. The sequence continues at coordinate 158,647 of NZ_JBIDFG010000002.1, forward strand.
TTCAGCAAATATTACAGCAGGACAAAGCTTTTATTGGCGAAGCATTACCTGCATTAAAAGAGTGTTACCTAAAGCTAAATAATCAATATGAATTTCAAGAATTTTTACAAATATGTGTCGATCAAGATACAGGTAATGTTGCTGAATTAATGCTTGCTGATGTTATCGAAAAAGAAAAAGGTCTAGACGCTGCACAATACTATATGTATCGAGAATTACTGAAACACCCTAATTTAAAAGGTTTTTATCGATTAATGAACTATCATGTTGCTGATGCAGAACAAGGTAAAGCTAAAGAAAGCCTTTTACTTTTACGCAACATGGTTGGCGAACAAATAAAAGCGGTACCCAATTATCGATGCCAAAAATGTGGATTCACAGTTAACTCACTCTACTGGTTATGCCCTGCTTGCCGTTCATGGTCAACAATAAAACCTGTTCGTGATTTTGAACAACATTAAGATAAATAAAGAAGAGATTTTTATGTTTTTAATTGATTCTCACTGTCATTTAGATAGTTTAGACTTTAGTACTAAATCCATCAAAGATGTTTTACAAGAAGCTATCAACAATAGCGTTAAACATTGCCTAAGCGTGGCAACAACACTATCTGGCTATGAATCGATGAAACATAAGCTTACACCTTATCAAACTCAATGCTCTTTCTCATGTGGGATTCATCCACTTAATCTTGATGACGAAACCTACGATGCTGAACGCTTTCAAACCTTAGCACAAGAAGATAATGTCATTGCCCTTGGTGAAACAGGACTTGATTATTACTACCAACAAGACAACTTAGAACTACAACAAACTATATTTAAAGAACATATCCGATTAGGGCGAAAGCTAAGCAAACCCATTATTGTCCATACACGTAATGCTAAAGAAGACACTTTAAGAATTTTAAAAGAAGAGCATGTCCACTCTGGTGTTTTGCACTGTTTTACAGAAGATATCGAAACAGCAAAACAACTATTGGATCTTGGTTTTTATATTTCCTTTTCAGGGATTATCACCTTTAAAAATGCCGAGGCCTTACGCGAAGTTGCTAAATATGTTCCACTTGATCGTATTTTGGTCGAAACTGACTCACCTTATCTTGCCCCCGTGCCATATCGAGGTAAAGAAAACCAACCAGCGTATGTTCGTGTAGTTGCACAATATTTATCTGCTTTAAAAGGTGTTTCTTTAGAGGATATAGCCCAAAAAACCACCCATAATTTTTGCCAGTTATTCAATCTTCAAGGAAAATTAAATGAATTATAAATTAACTATTGATTGGGGTGATTTTTTAATAAACTATTGGCAAAAAAAACCGGTAATCTTACGCAAAGCATTTGTTAATTTTATTGATCCCATAACACCAGACGAATTAGCTGGTTTAGCGATGGAAGAAGAAATTGATAGCCGAATTGTTTCTAATAAAGATGGTGTTTGGGATGCTAAATTCGGACCATTTACTCAATACGATAACTTAGGTGAAGATCATTGGAGTTTGCTAGTACAAGCCGTTGACCATTGGCATGAACAAGCAGCGACCTTACTTAAACCTTTTAAATGCCTTCCACAATGGCAATTTGATGATCTAATGATTTCTTACGCAACCCAAGGCGCTGGAGTTGGACCTCATATTGATAATTATGATGTATTTATTATTCAAGGCATGGGTAGCAGGCGTTGGCAAGTAGGCAATGGCGATCCAAATTATAAACAATTTAATGCACACAAAGCATTATTACATGTCGAAGAATATCAACCAATCATTGACGAAGAGCTCACCACAGGCGACATTCTATACATTCCAACAGGTTGTCCGCATAATGGTATATCCATTGGAGAATCATTAAGTTATTCCGTTGGCTTTATGACACAAACATCACAACAACTATTAAGTAGCTTTGCTGATTATGTCATTGATAACCTACCAATTAGTGTTTTTTATCAAGATCCAGATTTAAAGCTACCTAATGATCCTCATCGCATTCAACCTTATGAACTAACAAAAGTACAAAATCAAATTATCGACCTAATCAAAACACCTACATTATTTAACGATTGGTTTGGCAAATACATTACTCTACCAATGCACGATCTAAATATTGTACAAGTTGAACCACCATACAATTATGAAGAATTTGAATTATTACTAAAAGCTGGTGCAGAACTAAACCGTGTACTAAGCATTCGAATTTTTAAAGTAGGCAATTTTGGCTATATTCATGGTGAAAAAATTGACTTACCAATGCCTATCATTGATCTACTTTGTGAAACTGAAACACTTAATTACGAACAGTTGCAGGATAAAAACACACTTAAAGTCATGCTTGATCTTGTCAACAAAGGTTATTGGCACTTTGCTGAAGATTAAATAAATCAACTGCCGATAACAAAATCGGCAGATAAAACGATTGTCTAGGGCATTAAGCTTGGCTTTTTACTAGTTTTAAGTATATACTTGCCCCGCTTTAATTTACCCTCCGTTTAATCACAAATTAAACATCATAAAACGCAAATTTTAAGTAACATCTATTTTTAAAAACTAGAGGTATACATGAAAACTGAAGCAAACACAGCCTTGCAAGCAGAAAGTGAAAACGAACACACAACCCCGTATCAAAAAAGAACCCTTTTTGCATCCACTGTCGGTTACGCACTTGATGGCATGGATATGATGATTTTAGGTGTATGTTTTAGTCTAATCTCGACCAGCTTTAACCTAACTAAAGCTGATTTAGGAACCTTAACATCAGTAACCTTACTTGGCGCCGTATTAGGCGGTATTTTATTTGGTATCCTTGCCGATAAATATGGTCGAGTAAGAGTCTTTTCATGGACTATTTTAATATTTTCTCTTTTCACTGGGTTATGTGCAATTTCACCTAACTATGAATGCTTTTTAATATTTCGCTTTTTAAGTGGTCTTGGTCTTGGTGGTGAATTTGGAATTGGTATGACTTTAGTTTCTGAAAGCTGGCCTAAAAATAAACGCTCAAGAGCAACATCTATTGTAGCATTAGGCTTTCAAGTAGGTATCATTTTAGCCGCATTGACCGTTAATTTTATTGGTGAAATTTATGGTTGGCGCTGGGCTTTTGCCATGGGAGTACTACCAGCGCTATTTGTTGCTTGGACACGTAAAGGCCTAAAAGAGCCAGAAATCTGGCAAAATTTAAAAGCCCAAAATAAAAATAAAATAGCCATTGGCAAATTATTTAAAAATCCTCGAACCGTAGCAACTACAATAGGGTTAACTATTGCCTGTGCAGTACAAAATTTTGGTTTTTATGGGCTCATGGTTTGGATGCCAAATATGATTGCAACTGAACTCAAATTGCCATTCAAAAATACAATGTTCTGGACCATTTCAACAACAATTGGTATGTCATTAGGGATCTTAATTTTTGGTTGGTTATGTGATAAATTTGGTCGCCGTCCTTCTTATATCCTATTTTTATTCGTTTCGGCAGTTTCAATTTGGTTTTATTTTCATCAAACTGATATGTTTATATTAATCATATTTGGTTCAGCAATTGGCTTTTTTGTAAATGGCATGATGGGCGGATATGGTGCATTGCTTGCTGAACATTACCCAACAGATGCCCGTTCAAGTGCTGAAAATATTATTTTCAATGTAGGTCGAGGAATTGCAGGAATATCGCAAGTTTTAATTGCATATTTAGCTACTGTTTATTCAATTAGCTACGCATTAGCTTTACTGTCTGCTGCTTATTTATTATCAGCGGCTGCATTTGTATTTTTAATACCCGAAACAAAAGGTAAAGAACTAGAATAACTCAAAAAAAACAGGGTAAATCACCCTGTTTTATATCACATTAATAAATTATATCAAAAATTAAAACAAACTACTTTAGTTAGCAGTACAAGAAGCTGGCGTCAATTTAACACTAAATAATTGCTCATCATTTATATAATAATTATGACTAACACCATTTGGGAATGCATCCCTAAGTTGTTTAACTTGTGAGCTATTACTACAATAAAGTGTTTTTAGACTTTCTGTCGTCATTTTTTGAGTATCAGGAATTGATACCTCATCTTTTGAACTATCAATTACATATTTATAATTAATTAAATCATTATCTTTAGTTATATCAATCAAATTAGTTTTTGCATCAACTTTAACTGGAAGCATTTTTTTTGCTTCGTTAATAATAGTTTCTTGCAAACGACTTAATTCAGTATTTTTTGAAGAATCACCAACAGCTTTATTAGCATCAGATTTTGAATTATCACAACTACAAAGAACCAAGCTTATCAAAATTGCTGACACTGTTTTTAAACTTTTCATTATTATTCCTTTGAGTAAATTTTATAAATTACATATCGACCACTTATTTAAAAAGTGGTCGATAAATTGTAAAATATCAGTGAGAAAAGTACATAAAAAATTTACAATTTAAAACAAAAAGTAAGCTTTAATAAGCCCCCACTCATTTAGTGCTGATGGTTTCTAGTATTTTTTAAGTTGATTAATGGTTATTTAGAATCACAATCACTCGGTTTCAAATCAAACGACATAATTTTCTCATTTTCAAGATAATAATTATGACTTACTCCATTTGGGAATATGAGTTTCAACGCTTCAACATTTGGGTCATTACCACAATATAAAGTAACTATCGTTTTTAATACAGATTGCTGATTTTGCTTTAGCAATATCACATCTTTAGGCAAACCTTTTATAATATATTTATAAATAAGTTTATTGTTATCTTTTGATATGTCATTGAACATCGTAAATTTATCAATCACAATGGGTAACTTTTCTTTTATACCTGCAACAACCGAATCTTGAGCAAAACTATAATCACCATCTTTTTGCTCATTAAATTCTTTAATTTTTTCAGGTGTTGATTGAGCAATAATATTTTGTCCTCTTTCAACAATATCCATATTCTCTTGAATACCAGTTCGCTGAGTACCTATAACTTTTGCTTCTGAATTGTTAAAACCAAATAATATTATCCCCATTAACATCACAAATGTTACTTTCATGCCTTTCATATTCATTCCTACCTAAGCTAATTCATCACTACCTGATATCTTTTAAAAGATAAAACTATAAAAATACAAAAACAGTAATAATAATATTAATTAACCTTTAAAAGAGCTGTAAATGAACACTATTAAGAAAGAGCGTCCAAAATAAAAAGGGCTTCAATCAGCCCTTTTATATTAATAAAATTTAACTAGTTATTCAAATTAATAAAAATATATTTAATCATCATCACAATCACTTGGTTTTATATCTACTGAAAATACCTTATCGTCATTGATATAATAATTATGGTTAGCTCCTCTAGGGAATACTAATCTTAAAGTCTTCATGCTAGAATCATCACCACAATAAAACGCAACCAATTTATCCTGTAAATTTTTTTGATTAATTTTAGCCTGTAATGCATCTTTAGTGATATTATTCACAATATATTTATAATTAATTGCATTGCTATCTGACGATACATCAACTAAAGTTACACTCGAATCAATTGTTGCAGGTAATTTTGTTTTAATCGCCTTGATCATCAAACCTTGAGCAACATTATAATTACCTTCTTCAATCTTATTAAGCATCTCATCTTTTTCTGATTTTGTTTGTTCATACAAATCTTTAGCTTTATCACTAATTGCTGAGCTTACTTGCTTAACTTGGTCTTCAATTTTTGCATTTAATTGGCTAGCCTTATCACCAATTTCTGAGCTTAATTGATTGGCTTTATCGCTAATTTCTGCACCTGTTTGATTGGCCTTGTCACTTACTTCTGAACTTGTTTGTTTGGCTTGTTGTTCAATATCATCAGTTTTTGATTTTGAATTATCACAATTGACTAAAAAAAGCCCTAACACTACTAAAGTGATCACTTTAAAAAGTTTCATTTTTATTCCTTTTTTATTTAATTTTTTGACTACCATGAATTAACTCATAATAACCATTTTATTTTAAAAGTTAATTTTATCTAATGTTAATAGTAAAAGAGTTTAAATAAACTCTTTTACTATAACAAATATCAATTAGTTAATATGCATACCACCTGTAACACCATAAGTTTCGCCAGTTGTATAACTTGATTCTTCAGATGCTAAGTGCACATAAACACCAGCAAGTTCAACAGGTTGGCCAGCTCGTTGTAAAGGAGTTTGTTTACCAAATTCAGGAATAGCGTCACTTGGTTGACCACCACAAATTTGTAATGGAGTCCAAACTGGACCTGGGGCAACAGAATTTACACGAATACCTTTATGACCTAATTGTTTAGCTAATCCACGTGTAAATGCAATAATAGCTGTTTTAGTTGAAGCATAATCTAATAAATTACTGCTAGGTTGATAAGCCTGAACAGATGAAGTTGTAATAATGGTTGATCCTGGTTTTAAGTAACCTAAAGCCGCTTTAGTTAACCAAAAAAGCGAAAACACATTAACTTCAAAGGTTTTCTTAATTTGCTCGGTAGTAAGTTCCATAATATCTTCAACAGCAACCTGCTTACCAGCAACCAATGTCAAATTATCCAATCCACCTAATTGATGGTGCGCCTCTTCAACTAATTTTTTACAAAAAGTCTCGTCACTCAAATCACCAGGGATCAATACAGCTTTGCGCCCAGCCGCTTGAATAACCTTAGCAACATCTTCCGCGTCTTTTTGCTCGAAAGGAAGGTAATTTATTGCTACATCAGCACCTTCTTTAGCATAAGCAATCGCTGCCGCCCGACCAATACCAGAATCGCCACCAGTAACAAGCATTTTACGTCCTTCTAAGCGGCCATGGCCTTGATAGCTTTTTTCACCACAATCAGGAGTTGGGGTCATTTCACACTGTAAAGCTGGTGCAACTTGTGTTTGTTTTGGGAACTTATCATGATGATATTTGGTAAGTGGATTATAGATTTGTTTGCTCATAATTTTCTCCTAAGTTAAACATGTATTTGAAAACAAATTCGATATAACTTAAATGAAATCAATTAATAATCACAAAATCCTATTGATAAACCTATTTTAATCTTTAAAATAACTAATTAATTCAATAAATTATATTTACTGACAACAAAAATTAGAATATTCTTTTTTAAACTTAATAGCATTGCTCAATATCATCCCCAAAGATTTTTAAACAAACAAAAAGTGAGGCTAATAATAAACAAAGGCGGCTTTCTATGATTGGCTTGGTGAGGTCATTGAAATTAGTAAAGCCGAAACCTTAAATATTGCATAATCTTGCACTGAACTAAGTGTATCAAATTAACATATACGAAGCTAGTAAAAGAAAATTTTAAAAACAGGTTGCTTTTATTTACAACATATTGATTTTAGATAAATTATTATGATTTTTTTATTATTTATATCGTAGTGATAGTTAACACCATTTAGAAAATTTTTTAAGCTCATTCATCTCATTACTATTTTCACAATATGCGTTAAGTAATTTTTGAAGGATTGGATCATTGACTGAACTTTGAGAATCATTAAGATCACCATTTTCCCAATCCGCGGTAGATGTATCTTGTGAAGTTTTTTAGCGTTATCAAAGTTTATTAAAACCAATTTAAAAATAACAAAAATAATTAGTTGCAATATTTTCATACTGATATCATTTTTTAAATATTCGATATTTCTTTATATTACTTATATTTGTTTTTTATACACTGACATTGCAAAAACATCAGACCAAACTATTAAAACCGATATTTTTATACTAAAACACAGTGTTTCCTGAAACTTTTTCACAAACTATTTGTGCTAAATAGCAAAAGCAATAAAAAACTGTTGCACTTTTTTTAAAAACGAGTATTTTGTTAAAAATATTTTAAAAAATGATAAAAAGTTAATCATCCAACATTATGAAATTTTCACTCAAAATCGTCCTCATCAATATTATTGTCAGCGTGGTCATTATTCCTGCGCGGGGGCGTTTTTGAATAAAAAATATGTTCATACATAAATCAGAAAACCCCCGCTCCCAAAAAGCGGGGGTTTTTTTATGGTTAATGGATAAGTAAAGTACAAGCGAGGAATAAATGTTAGGAACACAGTGGATAGTAAAAACCTTAAAAGAAAAAGGCGTAACCATCGTTTTTGGATATCCTGGTGGACAAATTATGCCTCTATACGATGCACTTTATGACGGGGGTATTGAACATGTACTATGTCGTCATGAACAAGGTGCTGCCATGGCGGCTATTGGTTACGCTCGTGCAACAGGAAAAACTGGTGTTTGCATTGCCACCTCGGGTCCTGGTGCAACTAACATCATTACAGGTCTTGCTGATGCTTTGATTGATTCTGTTCCGATTGTTGCTATAACTGGTCAAGTACCAACCAAACTTATTGGCACTGATGCCTTTCAAGAAGTTGATGTTTTAGGATTATCTCTTGCTTGCACCAAACACAGTTATTTAATCGATGATGCACACGATTTACCCAATATATTAGAAGAGGCGTTTAACTTAGCCAATTCGGGAAGACCGGGACCAATATTAATTGATGTTCCCAAAGATATACAGCTTGCAAACCTAGATTATCATAACTATTTAACACCATCCTCATTAAAAATTGCACAGAATAAAACTCAACTATACCCAATCTTGCCTGATGATATAAAACAAGCCAAACAAATGATCACCCAAGCCCAAAAACCAATGCTTTACATTGGTGGAGGTGTTGGACTTTCAGGCGCAATATCCGAACTTAGAAACTTTATGGAATTAACACAAATTCCAAGTGTATCAACATTAAAAGGGCTTGGTGTTGCCGATATTAATAATCCCTATTATTTAGGATTAGTCGGCATGCATGGAACAAAAGCAGCCAATTTAGCAGTGCAAGAGTGTGACCTACTAATTGCCCTAGGAGTACGATTTGATGACAGGGTTACCGGCAATCTTAATGAATTTGCACGACATGCTAAAGTACTTCATATTGATATTGATCAAGCTGAAATCAACAAATTACGCCAAAGCCATTTAGGATTACAAGGCGATATAAAGCAAGTTTTACCACTACTAAATCAAACAGTTTCAATTGATAAATGGCATAAAAAAATTAATCAATTAAAAGCACAACATCCAACTCGCTATGATCACCCCGGTGAAGCTATTTATGCACCAACTTTATTAAAAACTATCTCTGAGCGAAAATCAGCTAATACTATTGTCACTACCGATGTGGGACAACACCAAATGTGGACAGCACAACATATGTGCTTTAATCACCCTCAAAACTTCATTACATCAAGTGGGCTTGGCACAATGGGATTTGGTTTACCATCGGCCGTTGGCGCACAAATGGCAAGACCCAATGACTGTGTAATTTGTGTATCAGGTGATGGATCTTTCATGATGAATGTCCAAGAATTAACCACTATAAAACGAAAAAAATTGCCAATAAAAATCGTATTAATTGATAACCAACGCCTAGGTATGGTTCGCCAATGGCAAGAATTATTTTTTAACGAAAGATACAGCGAAACAAATTTATCAGATAATCCCGACTTTTTAATGCTAGCTAAAGCATTTGATATACCTGGGCAAACTATCAACAAAAAGTCACAAATCGATACTGCGCTCGATAACCTATTTAATTCAAAAGGTGCTTATCTTTTACATGTATGCATAGATGAATTAGAAAACGTATGGCCACTGGTACCACCTGGAGCAGCAAACGAAAACATGCTAGATAGAAGTTGTGAGGAGTAAGCAATGAACGAACAAACACAATACCAATTAGTCATAAAAGCTTATGACAAATTGGGGGCACTTGAACGTATATTACGGGTTATCCGTCATCGGGGTGGTTATATTAAATCAATGCAAATGCAAACAGTTGAAAACAACATACTAATTATGACATTAATATTAACCACCGAAAGAGCGTTTTCGACACTACAAAATCAAGTAGCAAAATTAGAAGATGTAATAGTAATTGAGTAATAATAATCTCAAACAACTTATTATTAAATAATAATTTAAATCAAAGATGGTAAACAATTTAACAGTTAAATAAACAAATAAGTGTAGTATAATGCTTGACCGTTAAAACAAAAATACCGAAAGCAAAGTACATGCTTAACAAATTGAAAAATAAAGAGGGAAACAAAATGAGTTCTACAGCAAAATCTGATTATATTTGGTTGAATGGTGACATGATTCCATGGGCAGATGCAAAAGTTCATGTAATGTCACATGCTTTACATTATGGAACTTCAGTATTTGAAGGTGTACGTTGTTATGACACCCATAAAGGTCCTGCCATTTTTCGCCACAAAGAACATGCACAACGGCTGTTAAATTCAGCAAAAATTTATCGTTTCCCTGTACCTTATTCTCTTGATGAAATCATGGAAGCTACACGTCAAACCATTAAAAAAAATAATTTAAAAAGCGCTTATATTCGCCCATTAGTCTTTATTGGTGATGTGGGTATGGGCGTTAACCCACGTGAGGGTTATAAAACCGATGTCATGATAGCGGCATTTCCATGGGGGGCTTATCTAGGCGAAGAAGCATTAGACCAAGGTATTGATGCAATGGTCTCATCTTGGCATCGCGTTGCATCAAATACAATTCCTGCCGCAGCTAAAGCAGGTGGTAACTATTTATCATCATTATTAATTGGTTCTGAGGCGAGAGCAAATGGCTTCCAAGAAGGTATTGCGTTAGATGTTCATGGTCACTTATCTGAAGGTGCTGGTGAAAATCTCTTTATTATTAAAGATGGCATTTTATACACTCCGGTTTTATCGTCATCGGCGCTACCTGGTATTACACGTGATGCAGTATTAACGCTAGCACGTGACATTGGTATTGAAGTGCGAGAACAAACACTATCACGCGAATCACTTTATCTGGCAGATGAAGTCTTTATGACAGGTACTGCAGCTGAAATCACACCTGTGCGCAGTGTTGACCGCATCCAAGTTGGCATTGGCCGTTGTGGTCCAATCACCAAACAAATCCAACAAACATTCTTTGGTTTATTTAATGGTAAAACTGAAGATAAATATGGTTGGTTAGATCTTGTTAAATAATAAATAAAATCAAAAATCCGCCAACCATGTTGGCGGATGACTTTTTAACTTGGTGATTAATATTAAAAACTACAAACCGTTAAACACGGTTACTTGCATAAAATTGGGAGCAGGAAATGCCTAAATATCGTTCAGCAACCTCGATCGAGGGTAGAAACATGGCTGGTGCCCGCGCATTATGGCGTGCAACTGGCGTTAAAAATGAAGACTTTGGTAAACCCATCATTGCGGTGGTTAACTCATTCACACAATTTGTACCAGGACATGTCCACCTAAAAGACATTGGACAGCTAGTTGCCAAACAAATTGAAGCATCGGGTGGCATTGCCAAAGAGTTCAATACAATCGCAGTTGATGATGGTATTGCCATGGGACATGGTGGAATGCTTTACTCACTTCCTTCAAGAGAACTCATTGCTGATTCTGTCGAGTATATGGTTAATGCACACTGTGCCGACGCCATGATCTGTATTTCTAACTGCGACAAAATCACACCGGGAATGCTAATGGCTTCGCTTCGTTTAAATATCCCAACCATTTTTGTTTCAGGTGGACCGATGGAAGCAGGCAAAACCAAACTATCTGACCAAATCATTAAATTAGACTTAGTTGACGCAATGATTCAAAGCGCTAACCCAAATGTTAGCGACGCAGATAGCAAAGCCATCGAAGAATCAGCTTGCCCTACTTGTGGTTCTTGCTCAGGTATGTTTACGGCTAACTCCATGAACTGCTTAACCGAAGCATTAGGACTTTCATTACCGGGCAATGGTTCACTTATTGCCACTCACAAACAACGTGAACAACTCTTTTTAAACGCAGCTAAACGCATTGTTGAAATCACCAAACGTTATTATGAACATGATGATGTATCTTACCTGCCTCGTTCAATTGCAACAAAAGCGGCATATGAAAATGCTATGTCATTAGACATTGCTATGGGTGGCTCAACCAATACCGTATTACATTTGTTAGCCACCGCACAAGAAGGCGAAATCGACTTTACCATGTCAGATATAGATAGATTATCGCGAAAAGTCCCACATTTATGTAAAGTAGCGCCAAGTACAGCGCAATACCATATGGAAGATGTTCACCGAGCTGGTGGCGTTGTGTCAATTATGTCAGAACTAGATAAAGCTGGATTACTAAATCGCAATGTGCACAACGTTTTAGGACTAACATTACAAGAAACTTTCACCAAATACGACATAACTCAAACTACCGACGAAGCAGTAAAAAAAATGTATCGTAGTGGACCTGCAGGCATTCGCACCACTAAAGCTTTTTCACAAGATTGCTATTGGGATTCACTTGACGATGACCGTGTAAATGGTTGTATTCGTGATAAAGCTCACGCCTATAGTCAAGACGGTGGACTTGCAACACTCTATGGTAATGTGGCACAAGATGGCGCAATTGTTAAGACCGCAGGCGTTGCTGCTGAAAATTTAATTTTCCGAGGTCCAGCAAAAGTATTTGAAAGCCAAGAAGATGCTGTTGATGGCATATTAGGAGGCAAAGTAGTTGAAGGTGATGTCGTTGTCATCATTTATGAAGGACCAAAAGGTGGACCGGGTATGCAAGAGATGCTCTACCCAACCAGTTATTTAAAATCCATGGGGTTAGGCAAAAAATGTGCATTGATAACAGATGGACGATTTTCTGGTGGTTCCTCTGGCTTATCGATTGGTCATATTTCTCCTGAAGCAGCAAATGGCGGCGTTATAGGTCTTGTTCGTGATGGTGATATTATTGATATTGATATCCCAAATCGTAAATTAGTACTAGATGTCCCAACTTCTGAACTTGAACGTCGACGAGTTGCAGAACTAGAACGAGGTGAAAAAGCATTTACGCCTCATAATAGAGATCGTTACGTCTCATTTGCGCTTAAAGCTTACGCCAGTTTAGCAACAAGCGCAGACAAAGGTGCCGTACGAGATAAAAGTAAATTAGGTGGCTAATTGTGAAACAAGAAAATACTCAACTTACCGGTGCAGATTATTTAAAAGCAACGCTTTGTAGCGCCGTATACGATGTGGCAGAAGTAACTCCACTTGAAAAAATGGAAAAAATCTCGGCAAGAATACACAATCAAGTTTTTGTCAAACGCGAAGACCGCCAACTCGTCCACAGTTTCAAAATCCGTGGAGCACAAGCCATGATAGCCAGCTTAAGTGAAGAAGAACGCAAATGCGGCGTTATTGCCGCGTCGGCTGGCAACCATGCGCAAGGAGTGGCTTTTTCGGCTACGAAATTAGGCATCAGTTCTTTAATTGTTATGCCACTAACAACTGCCGATATCAAAGTTGAAGCTGTAAAAAGTTTTGGTGGTGAAGTATTACTTTATGGTGCCAACTTTGACGAAGCCAAAGCCAAAGCAATGGAACTGGCTAAAGAACAAAATCGCATCTTTATTCCACCATTTGATCATCCATTAGTAATTGCTGGGCAAGGCAGTATTGCTATGGAACTATTACAACAAAATGCCAAAATAGACCGAATCTTTGTACCTGTTGGTGGTGGTGGGCTTGCCGCAGGCATTGCAGTATTAATCAAACAAATCATGCCATCAATCAAAGTTATTGCTGTTGAGCCTAAAGACTCAGCTTGCTTAAAAGCTGCATTAGATGCAGGTCACCCTGTTGATTTAGAGCGTGTTGGACTCTTTGCTGAAGGCGTTGCTGTCAAACGAATTGGCGATGAAACATTCAGACTTTGCCAACAATATATTGATGATATTATTACCGTGAATAGCGACGAAATTTGCGCGGCAGTGAAAGACTTATTTGACGATGTACGTGCAATAGCTGAACCATCTGGCGCAGTAGCATTAGCTGGACTAAAAAAATATGTCGATCAGCATAACATCTGTGGTGAAAAACTTGCTCATATACTGTCAGGCGCTAATTTAAACTTCCACAGCTTGCGCTATGTATCAGAACGCTGTGAATTAGGCGAAAAACGTGAAGCGCTATTAGCAGTCACCATTCCAGAAAAGAAAGGCAGTTTTTTAAGTTTCTGTCAGCTATTAGGTGGACGCGCAGTAACCGAATTTAATTACCGCTATCATGATGAAAAATCTGCTTGTATTTTTGTGGGAATAAAAATCTCGAAAAGTGAAGAAAAAGATGAAATTATGCAAGAGCTTGCTGCTGCAAAATACCCGGTTGTGGATCTAACCGAAGACGAAATGGCAAAACTACATGTACGCTACATGATTGGTGGCAAACCTTGCAAACCGCTTCAAGAACAAGTATACAGTTTTGAGTTCCCTGAATCGCAAGGAGCGCTGCTTAAATTCTTACAAACGTTAGGGACTAATTGGAATATATCAATGTTCCACTATCGTAGTCACGGTACCGATTATGGTCGTGTACTTACCGCATTTGAAATCGACGAATCAACCCTTAACCAGTTTAATCAACACCTAACTGAACTCGATTATGGTTTCCATAACGAAACACATAATCCTTCGCTTAAACTGTTTTTAACCAATCAAGGTTAAAATTAGTAACAACTATTCACCTATAAGGTGGATTAGCGAAGAGTACTTTTTTGTTGTAGTAAGTTTTATTTTTTAGAAAAGCGCTTTTGCTACTCAGTTGCAAAAGCGCAAGGACCGCAGACTTTGTCTTCTATATGCTCCTATGTATTTGTTGATGGCGTTGTAATACTACACCGGATAACTTTATAGCCAATAACGCAGAGGTTATTGCCTTTGTTTTCCTTCATCAAATATTAAATACAGAGTATTACCATATAAATAGTATGGTTTTATTTACCATTAATACCTGTACACGGAAATAACAATAGAGCATCGACGGTAAAAATTACTGTAAAAACGTCAAGGTTATAGCCTATTGAATAATAAAGTTAATTAATTTTAAAAATTTGTTAGCGTACGGTAACTTTTAAGAGGGAATTTCATTGTTTTAGTATATTTTTAGATTTATTTTAAGGTATCTAAAAATAGTATGAATGCTCGTTTCTGTTCTATAGATAATACTCGCCAGTGTTGCAATAAACGAGCGTCAAGGTCATTATGTTGTTTGTCGGTAAATTTCATTTCATAACTTTGTTGCTGTTCCCCTATTTTATTATTTAATACCGAACCGTTAGGATAGGTATCAAAATCAATAAAAAACCAACTTATTGGTGTTTTTAGGTACTCTGCAATTTTAACAAAATGATCGAAGTTAATTTTATTTTCACCTCGTTCATAACGTGCTAATTGTTGCGGAGATAAATTGATTTTTTCGGAAAGTTGAGCAACGGTCAAATCCATTTCTTTACGACGCTGTTGTATTCGTTTACCTACTATTTTATCTGTATTTGACGCTGCTAGTTTTACCATGCTGGGAATATCTAATATAAAAAAATCATGGCTATCATTGTCTGAGATTAAAATAATAATTAAATACCTTTTTAGGATTAAAAAAACGAATAAATTCCACTAATAGATTTTTTGGTGTTTTAATCGCCAGATAATCAGCTAAATATCAATTAAACAGATTCATCGAGTTATATTTTGTATTTTCCTTTATTGAAATAACGTTATCTCTAGCAACAATCAAATGATCTAATACAACAACATCGATCAACGCTAATGCATTTTTAATTTTAGAGGTTAATAAAATATCCAATAAACTAGGCTCTTTATCGCCACTTGGATGATTGTGAACCAAAATAATGGCTGTTGCTTGATAATATAATACTTGTTTTACAATTTCTCGAGGATAAACACTTGACTCATTAATTGTGCCACGAAATAGCTCCTCTAGTGCAATAATTCTATTTTGACTATTTAAATACAAAACACAAAACGCTTCATAATCATATAATCCTAAATGAAATATAAAATAATCCTTAACATGATCTATTGTGGATATCTTTTTCCCTACTTGTATATATTTTTTCATGATTTTTTTTGCTTGATCAATTATAGCTAACTCTTTTTGATTGATTATCATCATAAATATCTACTTTGTTATTATTATTGTTTATCTTAATGTAAAATAATGACAGATTTTGTCATATTTAATATCTGAGTAGGAAAATAAAAATGTACGAAAAATCATGGGATTTGTTTGATCTTGCTTTTGAATTACAAAATAGTGCTGAGGGGTTATCATTAGATGAGATCCAACGACGTTATAACGTATCACTACGAACAGCACAACGAATGTGTGCAGGGTTGCGTGATTATTTTCCAAATATGGAAGAGTATTCAACAGACGGACGCTGCAAACGATGGCGGATTTCATCTCAACAGATGAATGCACTTTTTACTTTTTCCCCACAAGAGCTTTCTGCCTTGCAAGCTAGTGTGAATTTTTTACAGCAACATAATTTACACGAGCAAGCCAAATCACTAGTTAGTTTAGAAACAAAGGTTAAAAATTTATTACAATCTAAAAAACGTAAAAGAAGCCTTGAAGATGAAACAGAAGCATTATTGAAAATTGAAGGGTTAGCTTTTCGCCCTGGACCTAGGTTTCATTTAGATGTAGAAATACTCAATACATTACGAACAGCTTTGCTTAATAAAAAACAAATAAAAATAAAATACTACAACAAAAATAGCGGAAAATATAGTCACAACACTTTAGAGCCTTACGGAATTTTATATAGTGAAAGAAATCATTACCTTTTAGCAAGGCACAGCGATAATTATTATGGCCAACAGATCCATCATTTTATTTTGCATAATATAGAAAAAATTAATATTTTAGAACTTAGTTATACAATCCCCAATTCATTTAATTTAACTGATTACTGTCAAGATATGTTTGGTACCTTTAAAGAGGAACCTTTCGATGTGGAGTGGTGTTTTAGTCCTGAAGTAGCAAAAGAAGTTAGACATTATATCTTCCACCCAACTCAAACTATGATAGAAAATAAAGACAAATCAATAACCGTTAAATTTAAAGCAGGCGGTGCCCTTGAAATGTCTTGGTATCTCTATATGTGGGGCAATATGGTGGAAGTTATTAAACCCGTTGATTTTTGGGATTGGTTTGATGAAGAATAACAAAAACACCTCAAATAAATATACTACTCAATAGTAAAAATTATTCTTTTCTATGTCAAATTTTGACATATATCATTATTAATATAATCAAACTTATCATTAATAAAAAATCCATTAATGGATTTTTTATTAATTTAATTCCAGTTATAGACTTATAAAAATAACTAGTCTACAATTGAATTTTTAATATTCATAAAAAAGGAAAAATGATGAAGAAATTACTATATATCTCAATATTAGGGCTTTTTTTAACAGGTTGTGGGGATGGTATGCCGCCTAGCTGTGATAGCAAAGATACAAAAAAGCTATTGAATCAAATAATGGCAAAACAAGGTGGCGGTCAACTTTCTTTTATTAACATTAGCGATCAATTAACACTTAACGAAGATAAAGAACAAAAGAGATACTTATGCCAAGCAAACGTTTCTTTTGGTGGTAATGGAGCATTCCCTGTTAAATATTCTGTATTTTTAGACAAAAAAAATAAAAACCAATTTTTTGTTCAAATTGTTAACTAATAAAAAAGGAGTATAGCATGTCATTACTAGATAAAATAAAAGAACAACAAAATAAAAGCATGTCTTCACACATTAAATATATTAAAGGAGAATATGGACTTGCAAAAACATTTTGGTTGTTTTGGTTTCTTCCTGTCGTTGTTATTACAATTGTTGATATGTTTACACGTTCAAGTTCAGGGTTATTTAATGGCAATATTTTGATTATCATTTGGTCAATAGCCACGTTATTCGCTGTCTATAACACAACCAATGATAATAATAAAAATGTATGGAAAATCATATCATTAATATTTGTAAGTTTAACAGTTATCACTCGAATATTTGCAATTTTTGTTGAATAATTATGAATAAGATCCTACTTAGGATCTTATCGGTTTATTAAATATTATGCTGAAAGGAATAATATGAAAAATAACTTACGCCACTTATTAGTTTTTTGTTGGCTAATTTTTACTACTCTTACCGTTGGTGCTGATACCTCCTATTCTTCAACCAAAACACCTTTATACAAAAATTTGTATTACAATATGCCTAAAAATGAAGTAATGCAGCAATATAGCACTGAACAAGATCCTGACGATCAAAATCAGCTGATAAGTTACAACCAAAGCTTTCTCGGTTTTCAATGGACAATAGTACTGATTTTTAACCAAAATAATCTTTTAGAATCTGTTTATCTTGAAACAGATTCAGACGATAACGGTAATAAATTAGGAACATTACTGACTGCGATACGCAAGAACTTTTCTATTATTTATGCTACAGATGATTCTAACAATGTTGACTTTGTATCTATCATAAAAGAAAAAGGTCAAAATGCTACTCAAAAAGCTTTTGAAGAATTTTGGCTAGATGCTATTTCTCATTCTACATCGTTAAATATTATAGCTATCAGCAATGATTCTCTACAAGGTGTTTTTGGCAAAGCCAATAATTATATGTCATTACTTCACCGAATACCTGATACAGCAAGACAAGCAGAGCTCATTGTTATATCTGATGAAGATGATAATATCCGTTTAGGTGTAAATTTTACATTGCCTAAAAAACAACTTATAAACTTTCAAAATCAATCAAATGAAGATTTTTAATATTCTTTTCTGACCCAAACCTATTTATGGGTACCCAAATATTTTACATATTGGTACCCTTAATTATTTTTTACAATAACTAATAGAAATATTAAAAATAACTTTTATAAACTAAAAAATAAAAATATATTTAATGACATAAGGTATATTTAAAATGAGAAAAATCTTCGCAACAATAATCTTTACATTGTCAATATTAATCTTGCCAACTTCAAGTTTTGCAATCACACAACAAAACACCTCTGAACCTAACTACCTATTATGGTTTATTTCGACCGTTGTACTACTTATAATTGCAGCCTATGGGATTTATAAAAGTAACAAGCGCGAAATTACAGTTTTTGCTAACTATACTGATGTCGGATTTGTGATAGCGTCAGTGCTATTACCTGTTGTATTTTTTGTCATTATGCATTGGTTAAATGTATCACCAAACATAACGCTATACGTCTGTATTGCAGCATTTGCTATATTCTTAGTTGCTATCGCCAAAGCAACGTTTTTATATAATAACAATATTCAAGATTTTATATTGGCTTTCTATACAAAGATGTTTATTCCTTTTATCGCAATAACTTGTATTATTATCGCTTTAATAATTTCTATGGCTTTAAAAAGAGAAAAATATGAAAGAAGAACCAAACATTCGCAAAGAGTAACTGGCACGGCATTAGCGGGATTTACATCAGCTTTTTTAATCATAACCTTAGTATTACATAATGATAAATTTGTATCTATTTCAGATTATTTATCGGGAAAAAATGAAGTGTAGGAATTCATCAAGTTGTTTACAGTAACTTGAAAAACTACTACTGTAAACAACTCGAATTATTGTTAAAAATTATTATATAAATGACTACATTATACAACTTACATTTATCATACTTTTGATGAAACTAAAAATTAAGAACCAGTTTAAATTTATGCATTTAATGATACTTTGCAAAGCTAATGAATTTCCTTATTACGTTGAAAGATAAAAAACAGAAATATCACCATGATTAATGAAGACGATTTAGCCGACCATCCCCAATGATAACTGAGGTTGATTGACCTTCTTTTTTTGTTAAGAATAGGAAGTACAGGTGCTGATAATATTAGTAATGTTATTGATATATATGAAATCATGACCTATAAAGGTGAAATAATTACTTATTTATATATATGATCTTATCATCTAAAAACGTCTAACAAAGCTCCAAAAAGTTTTAAAATCTTAAAATAAAAACTTATTTTTTATTACATTGTATCAATCAAAATGATAATAAAAAGATATAAATCGAGTACTTCAGTACGATAGGTACGATTAAATCGTTCTACCCGTTTATGATTCCATTTATAGCCGAGCTTTTTGATACGATTAAAGCATTTAGGAAAGCCCCAGCGTAAATGCC